>JAHEEM010000014.1 GCA_024640695.1 Rhodospirillaceae bacterium
CATTCTAAGGACGGGGTACACCCATGCGTCATCGGAAAAGTGGCCGCAGGCTCGGTCGGAACTCGGCACATCGCAAGGCGATGTACCGAAACATGGCGGCCTCACTACTGACCCACGAGACAATTACGACGACATTGCCGAAAGCCAAAGAGCTACGACGTGTCGTAGAGCCGCTCATCACTCTGGCTAAGCAAGACGGCGTGGCCAGGCGGCGTCTCGCCTTTGCGCGCCTGCGCGACGACGCGGCTGTAGGGAAACTCTTTGCAGAGCTCGGTCCTCGCTTCAAGGATCGGCCCGGCGGCTATCTGCGTATTCTAAAGACGGGTTATCGCGCCGGTGACTCGGCGCCGATGGCGCTCGTTCAGTTGCTCGATCAACCGGATTCGCCGGAGACCTCCTCGGCACGGTCTTAGCCATCTCTCTACGGCGCGCTCGCACGCGCCGAGGCCTGTCCGGGTGCACTGTGATTCGCTCCGCAGCGGCAGCGCTAGCGGCGCGGCCAGATCCGTCTGCGCAGGCGCCTCAGGGTCAGTTTCTGCCATACCACGCGGATCGCTCTCGCGAAACGCTCGGCCGTGGTCGGCCGGTAGAGCGTGGCATCCAACGGCGTGATTGCGTCGACACGGCGACGATACTTGAGCTTCACCCAAGCGTTGTAGTCGTATTGCCGCATCCACCGGTAGAGGAGATTCGTCCAGGGAGCGCCAGAGGGTTTCTCTATCGTCGCCACGCCGAAGTCGACGATGTAAGGTCGCTCGCCGTCGCCCACGAGGATATTGTCTTTGCGCTTGAGATCGCCGTGAGCAACCCCGGCTGCATGGATGCTGCGGATTGTTTCGAGCAGCTTCGCGAAGAACGCGTCCCAGTCGTCGATCTGCCGTTCGCGGCTGCGGAAGGTGCCGCCGCTCACGAACTCGAGCACGAGCATGCGCCCGTCGAGGAGGCCGATGCAACGTGGTACGCCGGGTATGCCACTAATTTTGCGATAAATCCCGTACTCGCGCCGGATGGCTGTTTCGCCGAGACACCGCCACGGCCACGGGCCACGGGCAGTCTTGACCGCCAACTGGCCGGCAGGACAGTTGAACAGCTCAGTTGTGGCCTGATAGCCTCGCCCCAGCGGGGTACCGCGGGCTCCCGGTGTCGAGCTCAACCAAGATTTGAAGCTTTCGAGCGTGCTCGCAGCAGTGTCCGCTCCGGTGGCTGCGCTGCCTACCTCAGCGGCCATGCCAGGTATGCGAGCCAGAAAACGATATAGAGCACGATGAACGGCTCGCCGTTATCCTTATAGCTCTTCGTGAACGACCAGCTGCCGTCGGACAGGCCGGAATGACCGGCGAGCCGCGGCACTAGCGCCGGAACTCGCTTGGACCAATCTTTCCATCGCTCACCGAACAGGCGGTGAAGTTTGCGGTCCTCATACTCGATTGCAGTCGGGTAGTAGAACCAGAAAAATCCGAGCGCGACGAGCGCGGTCCACCAGACTGCAGAGGCAGCAGAAAACCCTACTATTATCAGTATGTTGCCGGTGTACAGGGGGTGCCTCACTAGGGCGTATGGCCCGGTAGTGGCAAGCTCGTGGTTCTTTAATATATAGCCGCTTGCATACAAGCGGGCAGCTGTGCCGACAAGTACGATCACGGATCCGACCACAATACTCATGGGCGTCGCCGCTCCGACGGCAGCAAACGCCGCGATCAGCACGAACGCCAATAGTTGTCGCGATGCTTCGTGATACCGCATCTCGCGAATCACTCGCAGCAGTCCGCTGAGCTCGGGAAGTTCTTCAGTTCTATGTGACATCTATTTCAGCTCCGGAACGGCATGTTAACGGGCGAGCCAGAATTTCACCAGGCGCCGGCCGCTGCGAGAGCGGGCCGCGACAGATTGCGTGCGCCTTTTACGGTGACGAGGACGTCGTCCTCGATGCGCACGCCGCCGAACGGTGCGAGTGCCGCGACCTCGGACCAGTTGATCGAGCTGCTTTGCGGGCCCGAGCGCAGTGCAGTCAGCAGCGATGGAATGAAGTAGATTCCCGGCTCGATGGTGACGACAAACCCAGACTCGAGCACCCGCGTCAGACGCAGCATCGGATGCTCGGGGGGAGGCTCTCGCCGGCTTCCATCGGGGCCGGCCAGACGCCCTCCGGCGTCATGCACCTGCAGGCCCAGCAGATGTCCGAGGCCGTGCGGCAGGAAGGTCCGCGTTATTCCACGCTCGTGCGCCTCAGCGGCGGAACAGCGAACGATGCCGAACTCGCGCAGCACGCTCGCGATGAGTGCGTGCGCATGCTCATTCAGCGCGACGAAATCGACTCCGTCGCCGACCTGTCCACACAACGCTTGTTGTAACGAATCGACTGCGTCGATCAAGGCTTGCATGCGTTTCGACCCATGTGTGAAGGTCCGAGTGATGTCAGCAGCATAGCCATTGCAAAGGGCGCCCGCGTCGAGCAGAAACGAGCTCGGCGTTCCCGGCTTGTCATGGCGTAGGTTCTGGTAGTGCAGTACCGCTGCGTGATCGTTGAGCGCGACGATGTTGGGATACGGCAGGTTTGCGGCGTGTTGCCGTGTTGCCTCGCAATATACCTGGTCGATTGCAAACTCGGATGCGTCCTCGGCATAGGCCTGCTGCGCAGCTCGGTGCCCAAGTGCGGCAATGACATTGGCTTGCTCTATACAGGCTGCTTCGTAGGCAGTTTTGCAGGCGCGCGTGTAGTCGAGCTGTGCCAGCAGGCTCGGGTCGTTCGCGGTCGCTGTGTCCAACCAGCCTGCATCCTCTGGGCCAATCGCGGCGACGCGGCCGCGGAGAGCGCCAAGCGCGGCGCGTTGCTCGGTGCGACTCGAGACACAATGCAGGTCGAAATGCTCGAGCCAATCGCCATCGGGTTCCTCCGGTGCCGCGTGCCAGAAGCTGGTGTCCCGGAAGTAGATCAGCCGCGGGGGCTTACCTGGTTCGAAGCAAATCGCAGAGCCCGGATGGCGCGTCAACGGCGCCCACGCCTTGAAGTAGGGCTCGGCGACGAACGGGTAGGTTGCGTCATCGCGAAAGGCGACCTGCTCCTCACCGGCATAGATAACGACGCTGTCGAATCCCGCTGCCTCCAGCGCGACGCCAAAACGCCGTTCCCACTCCCGAATGTGCGCGGCGTAGAGATTCATGAGATCAGTCGGCTGGCTGCGCTGGTTCACGCGCAACTCATTGGGTCGAGGGCTCGGAGGTTCGTAGCCTTGCTCCGAGGCGCCTTCATTGCACTTTGAGATACCTTCATATCTCATGAATAATAGGGTGTCCAGCGGCTCGGCACCAAGCTCAGCGTGCCGGGCGTCTGCATAACCGGTATCCCGTGCCTGCTCGTGAGCCCGAGCCTGCCGCTGGGACCTAGTATTCAAACCCCCGTGAGCCGCATATATGGACAGACCATTCGGTAAATTTTTCGCCACACGATCGGTTGTTGCCGCGAAGAACGGCATGGCGGCGACGAGCCATCCTCTGGCGACGCAGACAGCGGTTGGGGTGCTCCGTGCCGGCGGCTCGGCAACGGACGCCGCCATCGCGGCAAACGCCGTGCTCGGGCTGGTGGAGCCCACCGGTTGCGGTGTCGGAGGCGATCTATTTGCGCTCGTCTGGGATGCACGCGCCCGCAAGCTTGCGGGCCTGAATGCCAGCGGCCGATCGCCGCAAGGTCTGAGCCTCGAGGTGCTGCATGCGATGGGTCTCGAGCAGATACCGCCGTATGGCCCGCTTCCGGTCAGCGTGCCGGGCGCTGTCGACGGGTGGTTTGCTCTGCACGAGACCTACGGACAGCTGTCTATGGCAGACGTGCTCGCGCCCGCAATCGGCTATGCGAGACAGGGTGTGCCGGTCGCCGAGATTATCGCCGGCTACTGGGCCCATGACGCCGAGTTGCTTGCGGACTTCCCGAACTTCGCCGATCTTTATCTGCCTGGCGGGAGAACGCCGCGTGCCGGCGAGAGTTTCGCCAATCCGAACCTCGCCGATACTTACCAGGCGCTTGCCGAGGGCGGCCGCGCGGCGTTCTATGAAGGGCGGATTGCCCGTCGCATCGATGAGTTCATGCGGGCAAACGGCGGTTACCTCCGTTACGAGGATCTCGCGGCACATCGCTCGAACTGGGTCGAGCCGGTCTCGACTTGCTATCGCGGCTACGACGTATGGGAGATTCCTCCGAACAACCAAGGTATTACTGTCTTACAGATGCTAAACCTCCTTGAGGGTTACGATATTGCGGCGTTGGGCCCGCAGAATCCGGATTATCTGCATCTGTTTATTGAGGCCAAGAAACTTGCGTTCGAGGATCGCGCGCGTTTTTATGCGGATCCGGACCATGCTGACGTTCCTGTCGAGCAGTTGATCTCGAAGTCGTATGCGCTTGAGCGGCGGCGCCTGCTGAATCCGCAGCGCGCCGCAAGAGAGCTTGCCTACGGCGAGCCGGGGGTGCTCAACGTCGGTGATACCGTGTACCTGACCGTTGCCGACTCGGCCGGCAATATGGTATCCCTGATTCAGAGCAACTTCCGCGGATTGGGCTCGGGCCTGACCGTTGCAGATCTAGGCTTCGGATTTCAGGATCGCGGCGAGCTGTTCAGCTTGGACCCGCAGCATCCGAACGTTTACGCTCCTGGCAAACGGCCGTTCCACACGATCATTCCGGCGTTCGTCACGCGTGACGGCGAGCCGTTGCTGAGCTTCGGGGTCATGGGTGCGGACATGCAGCCGCAGGGCCATGTTCAGATACTCGTGAATCTCATCGATTTTGGTATGAACTTGCAGGAGGCGGGCGACGCGGCGCGGCTGCGCCATGAGGGATCGAGCTCGCCGACCGGCAGCAAAATGCGTGACGGCGGTACCGTGCTTCTGGAATCGGGTTTCGGAAACGACGTCGTCACCGAGCTGGCGCGTCGCGGGCACCAGGTTGCCAGAGCCCGAGATGGTTTCGGTGGTTATCAGGCGATCCGGTGGGACGCCGCCCAGCGGGCGTACTTTGGCGCATCAGAGTCGCGCAAAGACGGACAGGCGGCCGGATACTGAGAGGAAGGGCGTACATGGAAATCGTACTCACGGGCATCACGACGACGGGCACTCCGCACATCGGCAACTACGTCGGCGCGATCCGGCCTGCCGTGGCGGCGAGCTGGCGCGACAACGTTGCGTCTTACTATTTTCTTGCCGACTACCACTCGCTCGTGAAGGGGTCTGAACCGGACCGGGTCGCGCGGTCGACGCTCGAGATCGCGGCCAGCTGGCTGGCTGCCGGACTCAATCCCGCAAGCGTTTTTTACCGCCAGTCGGACGTCCCGGAGATTACCGAGCTCGCCTGGGTGCTGACCTGCATGACCGCTAAAGGGCTCATGAACCGGGCCCATGCATATAAGGCCGCGGTCGATGAGAACGAGGCTCGAGGTAATCGTGACCCGGATCAAGGGATTACGATGGGACTATTTTGCTATCCGATTCTCATGGCCGCCGACATTCTGATGTTCAAGGCGCACAAGGTACCCGTTGGCAAAGATCAGATTCAGCACGTTGAGATGGCCCGTGATATTGCCGCGCGCTTCAACCATCATTTCGGTGAAACCTTCGTGCTGCCGGAAGCGCAGATTAGCGATAGCAGCGCCGTCTTGCCGGGCTTGGACGGGCGCAAAATGTCGAAGACGTACGACAATACGATTCCTCTGTTCATCGAGGAAAAGAAGCTCCGCAAGCTCATCATGAAGATCAAAACCAACTCGCAGGAGCCTGGCGAGCCGAAGGACCCCGGCGACAGCGCGCTGTTTGCGATCTACCGCGCCTTCGCAACCGAGGAGGAAGCGGCAGCAATGCGCCGGCGTTTCGCCGAGGGTATCGGTTGGGGTGAGATGAAGCAGGTGTTGTTCGAGTACATGAACGCGCACCTGCAGGCTCCGCGGCATGAATATCAGCGGCTCCTCGCGGCGCCCGATCATGTCGAGGCCGTGCTGCGTGAGGGTGCCGAGCGGGCGCGTGCGGTGAGTCAGCCGTTCATGGCGCAGATCCGCGACGCTGTCGGCCTGCGCCCGCTGGTCTGACGCGGCTATTTCGCGCGTTGCTTGGTTCGCTTCCGGCGCGGTGTATCGAGCACCTCGCGCAGAAACCTGCCTGTGTGCGAGTTTGGCGTTGCCGCAATCACTTCCGGTGGCCCCGCTGCGATGACATGGCCGCCGCCGGCGCCGCCTTCGGGGCCCAGATCGATGATCCAGTCGGCCGCCTTGATGACATCGAGATTGTGCTCGATGATCACGATGGTGTTGCCCTGATCGCGGAGCTTGTAGAGCACATTGAGCAGCTGCGCGATGTCGTGGAAGTGCAGGCCCGTCGTCGGCTCGTCGAGCACGTAGAGTGTCGAACCCGTCGCGCGCTTGGAAAGTTCCTTGGCGAGCTTGACGCGCTGTGCCTCACCACCGGATAGCGTGGTCGCGTTCTGACCGAGCTGCACGTAGGTCAGGCCGACGGCGCGCAGCGTGTCGAGCTTCCTGGCAATAACCGGTACGTTGCGAAAGAATTCCAACGCGTCCTCTACCGTCAGTTGCAGGACGTCGTGAATGCTCTTGCCCTTGTAACGTATGTCCAAGGTCTCTCGGTTGTAGCGACGGCCCTTGCAGACGTCACAAGGAACGTAGACGTCAGGAAGGAAGTGCATCTCGACTTTGATGACGCCATCGCCTTGGCAAGGTTCGCAGCGGCCGCCCTTGACGTTGAAACTGAATCTTCCCGGCGAGTAGCCGCGCGACCGTGATTCCTGAGTTGCTGCAAACAGATCGCGTATTGGTGTGAAAAGACCCGTGTACGTAGCGGGGTTCGAGCGCGGTGTACGTCCTATCGGGCTCTGACTGATCTCGATGACGCGGTCGATGTGCTCGACACCCACAGCTTCACGAAAGGCTGTCGGATAGTAGGGCATCCGGTTGAGCTTCTCGGCGACGAGACGGTAGAGCGTGTCGTTGATCAGCGTGCTCTTGCCTGAGCCGGAAACACCCGTAACGCAGCTCAGCAGGCCGATTGGCACGTCTACATCGATATTCTTGAGGTTATTGCCGGACGCCCCGCGGATCTTCAGCATGGTCTGAGGATCCGGCTCACGTCGTGTCGGCGGCAGCGGTATGCGCTTCTGGCCGCTGAGGTACTGGCCTGTCAGCGACGCTGGGTTTGCCATGATCTCGTCGGGCGTGCCGGCTGCGACGATGCAACCGCCGTGCACACCGGCGCCGGGCCCGAGGTCCACGACGTGGTCAGCCGCGAGCATGGACTCTGCGTCGTGCTCGACAACGATGACGGTATTGCCCAGATCGCGCAGGCGAATGAGCGTGTTGAGCAGTCGTTCGTGGTCCCGCTGGTGCAGGCCAATCGACGGCTCGTCGAGGATGTACATTACGCCGACGAGACCAGAGCCGATCTGGCTCGCGAGCCGTATGCGTTGCGCCTCGCCGCCGGACAGGGTCTCGGCGCTGCGGTCGATCGTCAAGTAGTTGAGGCCCACATCGGCCAGAAACCGGAGACGATCCTTGATCTCCTTGACGATCTTCTCGGCAATCTCGCCACGCCACCCGGCGAGATTGAGGCGGTCGAAGAACATTAAGGCCTTCTCGACATCCATCGCGGTCAGCTGCGGCAGGCTGGTCGAGTCGACGAACACGTGCCGCGCGGCCACGTTGAGCCGCGTGCCTCCGCAGCCAGTACAGGCCTGCATGCTCTGGTACTTGCCTAGCTCCTCCCGAACCGCATTCGAATCGGTTTCCGCATAGCGTCGCTGCATGTTCGGGATGATGCCCTCGAACACGTGCTTCCACTGGCTTTGACTGCCTTTGGCATTGGTATAGCGGAAGTTGATGCGCTCATCCCCGCTGCCGTAAAGGATCACGTCTCGGATGCGTTCGGGAAGGGCCGAGAACGACGCCTCGATGTCGAAGTCGTAGTGCGCTGCGAGCGACTGGATGAGTTGGTAGTAGTACGGGTTACGGCGGTCCCAGCCGCGGACTGCGCCGCCCGCCAAAGACAGGTCCGGGTGCATGACCACGCGCTGAACGTCGAAGAATCGCTTGACCCCGAGTCCGTCGCAGTCCAGGCACGCGCCGCTGGGATTGTTGAAAGAGAACAGGCGTGGCTCTAGCTCGGCGATGCTGTATCCGCAAAGGGAGCATGCGAAACGATCGGAGAAGATCATCGGCTGCTGCTTGGGTTTATCAAGGTTCACAACGTGGGCGATGCCGTTAGCGAGCGCTAGACAGGTCTCGAAGGATTCCGCGAGCCGCAGCTGCAGGTCGGGGCGAATGCGCAGCCGATCGACGATGACGTCGATGTCGTGTTTGCGCCGCTTGTCGATCTCGGGCACGTCGTCCAGGTCGACAGTTGCGCCGTCGAGCCTGATTCTGACGAAGCCTTGCGCCCGCAGCCCGTTGATGACTTGTTGGTGCTCGCCCTTGCGGCCGACGACGATCGGGGCCAGCAGCATGACGCGTGTTCCGTCCGGCAATCCGAGCACCTGATCGACCATCTGCGAAACGGTTTGCGCGTCGAGCGGGTTGCCGTGCTCTGGGCACTGCGGAATTCCGGCGCGAGCGTACAGAAGCCGCAGATAGTCGTAGATCTCCGTGACTGTGCCGACCGTTGAGCGCGGGTTGTGTGAGGTGGATTTCTGTTCGATGGAGATCGCCGGCGACAGCCCCTCGATGTGGTCAACGTCGGGCTTTGCCATCATCGACAGGAATTGCCGAGCGTAGGCGGAAAGCGACTCTACGTAGCGCCGCTGACCTTCTGCGTAAAGCGTGTCGAAAGCGAGCGAGGATTTGCCAGATCCAGATAGCCCCGTGAACACGATGAGGCTGTCTCGCGGCAGATCGAGATCGAGGTTCTTCAGATTATGAGTCCGAGCGCCGCGGATTTGGATGTTGCGTATCGACACGAGTCAGGCCTGGCGGGATTGCAAACGATCTACTATACGCTGCCGCAAAAGCGCGGCGCAAAGCTGGGTCAAACGCCAGACGCAGGGTTGCCGCGTTATCGATGCGGCCCTTTGGGCGGGCCGCAGGGGCCCCGATTCTCGCTCTTTCCGCCGCAAACCTGGGTGTCTTTGCCTGGGCTGCAGCGTACAATAACCGGTCCACGACCGCGTGACGCGGGTGTGAGCGGTTACTAAGGAGCTAGCATGGCCAGGGGTATCAATAAAGTCATTCTCGTCGGCAACCTCGGGGCCGATCCGGAGACGCGCTATATGCCGAGTGGCGGCGCCGTTACCAATATCCGGATTGCCACGAGTGAGTCCTGGAAGGACAAGAATACGGGCGACCAGCAAGAGCGGACCGAATGGCACAATATTGCATTCTTTGGCCGCCTCGCCGAGATCGCTGCAGAATATCTGCGTAAGGGATCGCAGGTTTACATCGAGGGCAAGCTTCGTACCCGCAAGTGGCAGGATAAGGACGGCAATGACCGGTGGACCACCGAAGTCGTCGCTAACGAGATGCAGATGCTGGGGGGGCGTCCGGGCGGAGGAGCGCCGGCCCGGGCGAACTCGCCCGCAATGTCCGAGGGGCCGCCCGCGGGCGGCGGCGAGTTTGACGACGACATTCCGTTCTGACGCCAGCCTCGGCCATAGTTTGCCCGTCCGCGGCGCCCTGAGTGCGCTGCCGCCGTTTCGCGCCTGCTCAATTCCTGAACCCGATTCAATTCTACGATGAACAACCGCGTCTTCGTTGCCACCCACGGTTGCCAGATGAACGAGTACGACTCGGAGAAGATCGTGGAGGTGTTGGCCGAGGCCTTCGGCGCCGAGCCCGTGGACTCGCCGGAGCAGGCCGGGATTCTATTGCTCAATACGTGCTCCGTGCGTGAGAAGGCCCAGGAAAAAGTCTTTTCTCAGCTCGGCCGTTGGAAGAAGCTCAAGGCGCAGCATCCCGGGATGATTATCGGAGTCGGCGGCTGCGTTGCCAGCCAGGAAGGCGAGGCCATCCTGCGCCGTGCGCCCTACGTTGATGTCGTTTTCGGCCCGCAGACCCTACATCGCTTGCCGGCGCTGATAACGAAGGTGCGCTCCGGCGCGCCTGGTGTTGTCGACGTTAGCTTTCCGCAGATCGAGAAGTTCGACGAGCTGCCTTTACCGCGCGCGTCCAGCTGCACGGCATTCGTATCGATCATGGAAGGATGCAGCAAATACTGCACGTTTTGCGTTGTGCCGTATACGCGCGGTGAGGAGATCAGCCGGCCGCTCGACGATGTGATTGCCGAAGTCGCGGTGCTGGCCGCCCAGGGCGTTAAAGAGATTACGCTGCTAGGCCAGAACGTCAATGCCTATCGGGGTAGTGTCCACGGCGGCGGCACGGCCGACTTCGCGACATTATTGCACTACGTTGCTGCGATCGACGGCCTAGAGCGCCTGCGATACACGACCTCGCATCCGGTGGAGTTCTCCGACGCACTGATCGAGGCTCATGGCCAGCTTCCGAAGCTCGGCAGCTATTTGCACTTGCCTGTGCAGAGCGGTTCGGATCGGATCCTGGCGCTCATGAAGCGCGGGCATACGGTCGATGAGTACCGGGCCAAGATCGACAAGCTGCGCGCGGCCAAGCCGGAGCTGTGCATCTCGTCCGACTTCATTGTCGGCTATCCGGGTGAGGATGAGGATGATTTCGAAGCAACGCTCTCGCTCATACGCGACGTTGGCTTCGACCAGTCGTTCAGCTTCATCTATAGCGCCCGCCCTGGAACGCCTGCGGCAGCGCTCGAAGATCCGCTGCCGCGCGAGGTCAAGCAGCGCCGGCTCGCAAGGCTGCAGGCGCTGGTCAACGCTCAGGCCCATGCCATCAGCGCGACTATGGTCGGCCGCGTAGAACGCGTTCTCGTGGAGAGTCTGTCAAAAAAATCCGCGGCGGAAGTCACGGGCCGCACAGAGAACAACCGCTGGGTGAACTTTCCCGGCGAGCGTCGGCTCATCGGGCAACTCGTCGATGTCGCGATCGTTGCCGCCCTGTCTAACTCGCTGCGCGGCCGCCTCGTGGTGCCAATTAGAGAGCAGTCCGTTGCCTGAATCGGTGCCGAGCACGAGCACGGTCGAGATCGATCTCGCACCGGCGGATCAGGCGCGCATGGCGAATCTGTGCGGTCAGTTCAACGCCCATCTGCGGCAGATCGAGCAGCGCCTGTCGATCGATATCCGTAGCCGTGGAAATCACTTCCAGCTCACGGGATCCGCGCAGGCGGCCGAGGCGGGGCGACGCGTGCTCGAAGACCTGTATTCACAGACCGAGACTGAGAGCCTGGATCCGGAGCGCGTGCATATGAGCCTCCAGGAGCACGCTTCTCTCGACGCGCCGCCGCGCTCGGCTGGCGCGATCTTTCACACCCGCCGCCGCGATGTGCGTGCCAGAGGGGCCAATCAGCTGGCTTACGCGCGTGCCATGCGGGAGCGTGATCTGACCTTCGGCATAGGTCCCGCCGGGACGGGCAAGACCTATCTCGCTGTGGCGGCTAGCGTAGAGGCATTAGAGACGGATACGGTCCGGCGTATCGTTCTGGTGCGGCCGGCCGTCGAGGCCGGCGAGAAGCTCGGCTTCCTGCCCGGTGATATGTCCCAGAAGGTCGATCCTTATCTGCGTCCTATGTACGACGCCCTTTATGAGATGCTGGGCTTCGACCGTGTCGGCCGGCTGATCGAGAAAAATATCATCGAGATCGCGCCGTTAGCCTTCATGCGCGGAAGAACGCTGAACGAGTCCTTCGTCATACTCGATGAAGCGCAGAACACCACCGTAGAGCAGATGAAGATGTTTCTGACGCGTATCGGCTTCGGCTCGCACGCGGTCGTGACCGGCGACATTACCCAGACGGACCTACCTCGTGGGCGTGAGTCGGGGCTCAAGCAGGTCACGCGCGTTCTTCGAGATGTGTCCGGCATTGAGTTCGTCCATTTCAGCCCGAGTGACGTGGTGCGTCATCCGTTGGTGCAGAAAATCGTCGAGGCCTACGGGCGCGAAGAGGAACGCCTGCAGGAAGCGCGGCCGGGCGAGAAGCACGACTAAATTCGGAGTCCGCATCGACGCTTTACGCATCCTTGTTCAAAAAGCTTCTGAGTTCCAGCCCGTGCCGAGCTCGCGTCAACTCAGCGGCTGGCTCGGGCGCGCACTCAAGGGTGTGGCACAGGGCGAGCTGTCGATACGGATCGTCGGCGAGGACGAGAGCGCCGCGCTGAACGAGCGCTATCGAGGCCGTCGTGGGCCGACGAATGTCTTGTCCTTTGCGGGTACCGATCTGTCTGAGGAGGCTGGCGGCGAGCTGAGACTGCTCGGCGATCTTGTGATCTGCGCGCCGCTTATGGCGCGCGAGGCGCTGGAGCAGTGCAAGTCGCTTGACGCCCATTGGGCGCATATTGCACTTCACGGCGTCTTGCACCTGCTCGGCTATGACCACGAGACCGACGCCGAGGCCAGGCGCATGGAGCGTTACGAAGCGGAGCTGCTTGCGGCGCTTGGATTCGATGATCCTTACGCGGATGAGCGGTGAGGCCGGAGCATCTGCGGTGGGTTTGCGACGCGGGGCTTCGCGGACGGAGCGCCATGGTGCCGCGCCGAGACTGCCGCCTGCGCTATCTGTCGACCATCTGTCGACCTAGTTTCGACGCGAATCGTGAATCAGATCCCGAGTCTGTGCGAATGCTGATGCGAAGCGGGCAGTGCTCCGAGGCCGGTTCTGTTCGCTTGCATGGCGCGCACGAGGGCTGCAAGATAGGTAGGAAAGATGTCCGAAGATACCTCGTCTAGCTCCGACCCGACCGGTAAATCTGGGTGGTGGGCTCGCCTGTTTCCGATCCGTGGCGAGGAGGCGCGAGGGCGCACCGACATAATCGCTTTCCTATCCGAGTGTCGCGAGAGAGGCTTGTTGGCTGCGGACGAGCACGCAATGCTCAAGGGCGTGCTTGAAGTTTCCGAGACCCAGGTGCGCGATATCATGGTGCCGCGCTCCCACATGGTTGTGCTCGACCCCGATGAGCCTCCCGAGGTTCTGTTGAAGACGATCATGGATTCCGGGCATTCGCGCTTTCCGGTGATTGGCGAAGACCGCGACCAGGTCGTCGGTATCCTATTGGCCAAAGACTTGCTGTGCCGCTTCGGTGATAACAGCGTTTCCGAGCAGTTGGTTATTGCAGACCTGCTGCGTGCACCGGTGTTTATCCCGGAGAGCAAGCGGCTCAATGCGCTGTTGACTCAGTTCAGGGAGAGCCGCAATCACATGGCGATTGTCGTCGACGAGTATGGCGGCGTTGCCGGCCTGGCGACGATCGAGGACGTCATCGAGCAGATCGTTGGTGATATCGGTGACGAGCATGATCCGGAAGCAACGGAACAGATACAGGACTTGGGTGAAGGGCGCTTCAATGTATTTGCATTGACTCGAATCGAGGACTTCAACGAGTTTTTCGCCGTTGCCTTGAGCGATGAGGAGTACGACACGGTCGGTGGGCTCGTCATGCATGAACTCGGTCGGCTGCCGCGCCGCGGCGAGCTTCTTGATTTTGGCGGCTTCCGGTTCAAAGTGCTGCGCGCCGATAGGCGGCGTATCTATGCGTTGGAGGTATCCCGCGTCGAGGGAGCCGCCGCCGGCTGATCACTCGCGTGCGATGATCTCCGGTGGGTAACGCGGCGCGAATCAAGCTGATCCTTGCCGGCATTGCCGGCGCGCTTATGCCTCTCGCATACGCGCCCTTCGGGTATTTTCTGCTCGCGCCCGTGTGCCTGGCGCTGCTGATGCTCGTCTGGGTGAAGGCGAGTCCTCGGCAGGCCTTTCTGCGCGGCTTCGCCTTCGGCGCCGCGAGCTTCCTGGCCGGTATGTACTGGATCTATATCAGCGTGCATGGCTACGGTGGTGCCCACCCGCTGCTTGCCGGCACCGTAACACTGTTGCTAGTCGCGATTCTGGCGGTCTTTCCGGCCGCGGTCGGGTGGATTGCAGCTCGTTGGTTTACGGTCGGCGGACCCGGCGCTTGGCTCGGTGTGCTGCCGGCTTTATGGGTGCTGAGCGAATGGTGCCGCGGCTGGGTGCTCTCCGGGATGGGCTGGCTTTCGGTGGGTTACAGCCAGGTCGACAGCTGGATAATTGGCTACGCGCCGATCGGCGGTGTGCATCTGATGAGCTGGGCCGTGCTGCTGACCGCGGGCGCGCTCCTCACCACTGTGCGCTGTCCTGGCCGGCCGCGGATGATTGCCATGGCGGCCTTAGGGCTCGTCTGGGTCGCTGCGTACTTCCTTGCGCAGCATCGGTGGACGAGCCCCGATAGCGATATCCTGACCGTGGCGCTCGCGCAAGGCGCCGTGCCCCAGGAGCTCAAGTGGCAGCGATCGCAGTTCGTGACGACGCTAGATCTGTATCGACGCTTGACAGAGCAAGCCTCCGGCAGTGATCTGATCATTTGGCCCGAGGCTGCGATCCCGGCGCTCTACGATCAGGTCGAAGACTATCTCGATGAGATCCGCGGGCTCGCAGCGCAAGATGGCGGCAGCGTGCTGCTCGGTATCCTGCGCGCCGACCCCGAGACCGGGGCCGTGCAGAACGCGCTCGTTGCACTCGGCGCGCAGCCGTCGTTCTATCTCAAGCGTCATCTCGTGCCGTATGGAGAGTATTTTCCAGTCCCGAATTTCGTCAGAGAATGGTTACGTCTTCTGGAACTGCCCTATACCGATATCAGCCCCGGTCCGCCGGACCAGCCGCCGTTGCGGGTGGCAGGACAAAGACTCGCCGTCACGATCTGTTACGAGGATGTATTCGGCGCCGAGCAGCTGCACTACATGCCCGATGCGAGCCTGCTGGTGAACGTCAGCAATGACGCCTGGTTCGGCGACTCTATTGCGCCGCACCAGCACCTCGATATCGCGCGTGTCCGCGCCGTTGAGGTCGGCCGCTATATGCTGCGAGCGACCAATACCGGGATCACGGCAATCATCGATCCGAGCGGCCGCGTAATTGCGAGATCGCCGCAGTTCGAGCCGGATTTGCTCAAGGGCGCGGTGCAGGGATTTCAAGGCAGCACCCCATTCGCGCTGTGGGGCAATTACGCTGTCGTGCTGCTCGCGTTTGCCGCATTGGCCACTCAGCGACGGACGACGAAGTTGACAATGCGCTTGGGAACATAGATCGCACGTTTGACCTGTTGGCCTTCGAGATGCCGCGCAACGTTGGGGTCGCCGCGCGCTATTTCGAGCACCTCCTGTTCGGCAGCATCGGCGGGGATCTCGATCTTGCCGCGGACCTTGCCGTTGACTTGCACGGGCACCTCGATCTTGTCGCGTTCCAGATAGGCCGGATCGATAGTCGGCCAGGGCGCGTATGCCAGTGACTCGGATGCCCCCAGCCGCGCCCAGAGTTCCTCGGCGATATGCGGCGCCAACGGTGCCAGGACGAGCACGAAGCTGCGCGCGATTGCGCGCGGCAGCTGGGGCCATCTCGCGGCGCTATTGCTGAATTCCATGAGTGCCGCGATGGCGGTGTTAAAGCGCAACGCCTCGATGTCCTCGGTGACCTTCGCCATGGTTAGATGCAGTGCGATGAGATGCTCCTTCGATGGCTCGATATCCGCAATGCGCGCGCTGACGCCGAGACCCTCAGAATCGGCGATCATGCGCCAGACTCGGTTGAGAAAACGATGCGTGCCTTCGACGCCGCGCGTGTTCCAGGGTTTGACTTGCTCTAAGGGGCCCATGAACATTTCGTAGAGCCTGAAGGCGTCCGCGCCATAAGTCTTGACGACCTCGTCGGGATTCACGACGTTGCCGCGGCTCTTGCTCATCTTGTGCGCACGCGCATCTACACGAGTTGTCGGCGAATTGCGCAGCACGAAGTGTTCACCAGCTTTTTCGACGGACTCTACAGCGGCTCGTTGAGCGGAGACCGGTTTGCCGTTGCGCACGTCTTGACCCGAAGCGACAGATTCTGCAGAGACCGTTCGGCCTTCGTCATCCACATATTGGGTGAATTCGAGCTCGCCGAGAATCATTCCCTGGTGCACGAGCCGCTTGAATGGCTCCGGCGTCGAGACGACGCCGATGTCATAGAGCAGCTTGTGCCAGAACCGCGCATATAAGAGATGCAGGACCGCGTGCTCGGCGCCGCCGACGTAGAGATCCACCGGCATCCAATAGCGCTCGATCTCCGGGTCAACGAGCTGGCTTGCATTCCGCGGATCCAGATATCGTAAGTAGTACCAGCACGAGCCTGCCCATTGAGGCATCGTGTTGGTCTCCCGCCGCGCGGGTCGGCCCGTCGCGTGGTCGGTCGTCTCGAGCCAGCTGCCTGCAGTCGCTAGGGGCCCTTCTGGCGTGCCGCTCGGCTTGAACTCCTCGACGTCGGGGAGCAGCACGGGCAGGTCCTCATCCGCCAGGCTCTTCGCCTCACCGTCGGCGAACACGATCGGAAACGGCTCACCCCAATAGCGCTGCCGCGAAAACAGCCAATCGCGCAGCTTGTAATTGATACGGGATTTGCCGTGGCCCGTCTCTTCCAGCCATGCAATCATCTTCGACTTCGCATCTGCGACGGGCAGTCGGTCGAGGAAGCCGCTGTTGATCGCCGGACCGTCGCCCGTATAGGCCTCACCGTCGAAACCGTCAGGCGGCTGCACGGTGCGGATGATTGGTAAGTCGTAGGCGGCCGCAAAGTCCCAATCGCGTTGATCCTCGCCGGGGACGGCCATGATCGCTCCAGTGCCGTAGCTTGCGAGCACGTAGTCGGCCATCCAGATCGGTATCTGCGCCTGATTCGCGGGGTTGATGGCGTAGGCGCCCGTAAACACCCCAGTCTTCGTTTTTTGCAGCTCTGCGCGCTCGAATTCACTCTTGCGTGCCGCCTCCTGGCAGTAGGCGCTCACGGCGTCGAGTTGTTCCGCAGTAGTTATTTTTGCAACGAGTGAGTGCTCCGGAGCAAGCACCATATAAGTTGCACCGAACAGCGTGTCGGGGCGCGTCGTGAAGACGCGAATAGCTTCTTCGCCATGCCCCACGATCCGGAAGTCGACTTCAGCGCCTTCGCTGCGACCGATCCAGTTACGCTGCATCTCCTTGGTGCTATCTGGCCACTCCAGGTCGTCGAGCCCTTCGAGAAGTGCGTCGGCGAACGCTGTTATTCGCAGAACCCACTGCCGCAGCGGTCGACGGTGGCAAGGGAAGCCGCCAACCTCGGATTTGCCATCAATGACTTCCTCATTGGCGAGCGTCGTGCCGAGTTCGGGGCACCACCAGACTGGCAGCTCCTCTTGATACGCGAGGCCGCGCTCGAAGAATTGCTTGAAGATCCACTGCGTCCACCGGTAGTAACCGGGGTCGGTCGTATTGATCTCGCGGTCCCAGTCATACGAAAAGCCGAGGGACTTGAGCTGCTCGCGGAACCGCTGAATGTTCTTCTCGGTCGTGATCTTGGGATGCGTGCCGGTTTTAATCGCATATTGCTCGGCCGGTAAGCCGAAGGCGTCCCAACCGATCGGATGCAGCACATTGAAACCTTGCATGCGCTTGTAGCGGGCGATAATGTCGGAAGCCGTGTAACCTTCAGGGTGGCCGACGTGTAGGCCGTCTCCGCTCGGATACGGGAACATGTCCAGGACATAGTATTTGGGCTTGGATCGATCTATCTTCTCCGGGGTATTGAATGTCTTATTCGTGTCCCAGTATCGTTGCCACTTGAGCTCGATTTCTTTGAACGGATAACCTGACATCAATGTTCCTTCAGAGCGCTCGAACCTGGGTCGAGGGCATTGGCGTTAGCGCGGGGCCGAGATAGATCCAAGATTGGCACGGATGATCTTTATTATCTGCAACAGAATCAAGCTGGCTTGGATCTCTGCCGTGGGCGTGCTTCTCGGCCTGACCGCCGGATGTGGCTTTCACCTTCAGGGCGGTGTGGGCACCCTCCCGCCGGAGACGGCGCAGACCTTTCTCGACACGGAGAATCCATATTCCGAGTTCTATACGAGCATTCGAGAAGCGTTGCGCAGCAGCGGCGCGGACGTCGTCGAGTCGCGCCAGGACGCGAGTACCGTGCTGAGAATCATTGAGGACGACTCCGGGCAGCGCGTTCTGTCGGTTTCGGCGCGCAACGTGCCCCGCGAGTACGAAGTGTTTTACCTCGTCACGTTCTCGGTCGAAGCAAACGGTAGCGAGATGCGTGCGCCGGAGTCCCTGGTCGTAACCCGCAGCTATACCTACGACGAGACGGTCGTCCTTGGCAAGAGCGCCGAGGAAGAAGAGCTGCGGCGTTCCTTGGCACGAGATCTTGCGATGCGCGTGCTGCGTCGGATCAGCCTCGACAGGCGGAGCATCCCCGCAACCTGACGGGGCATGCGGTCGCGCGTGGGCGTTGTCGAGCTGCAGGAACTCGATACTACAGCGGTTGAGCGACTGCTGGCTGTGTATGGATTGGAGCTCATTAGCGTCCGCTCCGGTGCCGAGATACCTGCCTCGTACTGGGGTGCGCCCGAGGCCGGGATTGCCGCTAGGTCCTTGTTCGCTCGTGCGGATACGCCCGCCCACTCTCTGCTCCACGAGATGAGCCACTACATCTGTATGACAGCAGCGCGACGCGAAGCGTTATGGCGTGATGCTGGCGGCGACGATGAAGAGGAGTGCGCGGTATGCTATCTGCAGGTCCTGCTTGCTGAATCGCTGCCCGGTCTTGGTCAGCGCCGCCTGCTCGCGGACCTTGATGCCTGGGGTTACAGCTTCAGGGAGGGATCCGCGGGCGCCTGGTTCGCTGGCGACGGTGCCACTGCGAAACGCTGGCTCGCAGAGCACGGTCTCATCGATATGTGCAATCGCCCGACCGGACGACTGCGCGGCTGACGCACGGTGAGAGACCGGATGTATGCCGGTGGGCCTGCGGGACTGCGCCGCTTCAGAGCTTAGTCGGATTCGGCGCGTCACCGTAGACGGCCTTGGGATCGAATACTTTCTCGGTCTCGGTGAATTGCAGGTCCATGCCGCGCGCATTTGCACCAAGAGGAACGCGCCGGTAGAAGCATGATCGGTAGCCAACGTGACAGCTGGCGCCGCCCGCGACGTCAACGCGCAGCCACACGCAGTCTTGATCGTCGTCGATCAGCAGCTCGCGGACTTTCTGCACCAGCCCGCTCGTTGCGCCCTTGTGCCAGAGTGCGGCGCGGCTGCGGCTGAAATAATGCGCTTCGCCGGTTTCAATCGTGCGGCGCAACGCCTCGGCGTTCATGTAGCCTTGCATGAGCAGCTCGCCCGTGTGGAAATCGGTCGTGACCGCGGGGATGAGCCCGTCGGAATCGAACCTGGGTGCGAGCTCAGTGCCTTCCTCGACTTGCTCGACGCTTCGCCGCGGCGCGAAATCTATGGCCATCTTGGGTGTCCCCGGTCCGCAAAAACCCCATTATAAGGGAAGCCGGCAGTATGGCTGCCACCCGGAGCGCGGCCTGAGCTTGCTATCATAGCCAGCTTCGGAGCCGCAGCTGCGGCATGGACACACCGCGCCGATGGGCATATTCCTTCACAACACGCTGACGCGCGCCCGCGAACGCTTTGAGCCTGCCGAGCCGGGTAAGGTCTCGATGTATGTCTGCGGACCCACAGTCTATAACTTCGCGCATATCGGCAATGCACGTCCGCCGGTCGTCTTTGACGTTTTGGCGCGCATGCTGCGCCGGAGCTATGATCTGACCTACGCGCGCAACGTCACCGACGTCGATGACAAGATCAACGCCGCCGCCAAGGCCGAGGCTATCGACATATCGGTGCTGACGGCCCGTTACCTCGATGCCTATCACAAGGACATGATCGCGCTCGGGGTGCTGCCACCGGATGTAGAGCCCAAAGTCACAGAGAACATACAGCCGATCATTGGAATGATCGAGACGCTCATTGCCCAAGGCCACGCCTACGAGGCCGATAGCCACGTTTTATTCGCGGTCGGCAGCTTTGCGGCATACGGCCGACTCTCCGGGCGCGATCGCGATGAGCTCATAGCCGGCGCCCGGGTCGAGGTTGCGCCCTACAAAAAAGATCCGGCCGATTTCGTGCTTTGGAAGCCCTCACCTGCTGATATCGTCGGCTGGGAAAGCCCTTGGGGCAGAGGCCGCCCAGGCTGGCATATAGAGTGCTCGGCGATGGCAGAGACGCACCTGGGGCCGACGATAGACATCCACGGTGGCGGCCAGGACCTAGTGTTTCCGCACCACGAGAACGAAGTCGCGCAGAGCACCTGCGCGCACGCTGGAGTGCCCTACGCCCGCTATTGGGTTCATAACGGACTAATCCACGTCGACAGTGAGAAGATGTCCAAATCCATTGGCAACGTGCTGCTCGTGCGCGATTTGCTCGCGGAGGCGCCGGGCGAGGCCATTCGCCTCGGGCTGCTCACTGCGCATTACCGTCAGCCGCTGGATTGGAACGCTGACGTGTTGACTGATGCCCAACAGAAGCTCGACCGCATGTACGGCGCGCTGCGCGCGGCCGGCGTGAGTGGAGCGCGCCGGCGGGAGGCCGATACAGCTCAGCCGCCCACCGGCGTCGTCGAGGCGCTCGAGGATGATTTGAACTCGCCGCGGGCTCTTGCAGAGCTCTTCACGCTCACCCGCGAGGTGAATAGCACGCAGAATGACGCCGAGCGGCTCGCCAAAGCCGAGCAGCTGCGCGCCGGAGCGGGCTTGCTGGGTCTGCTCGGGGATGACCCCGAAGCCTGGTTTATGCGTTCCGATTCAGCCGGCGCCACCCGCGGCCCGACCGAGGCGGAGATCGACACGCTGGTCGCACAGCGACAGACCTTGCGCGAGCAGCGCAAGTTTGCCGAGGCTGACGAAATTCGCGACCGGCTCGCGCACGACGATATCGTCATCGAGGATAGCGCGACTGGGCCGCGCTGGCGGCGGAACCGCTAGCGTGCGGTTGTTTGGCACCATCGTGACACGTTGCATGCTCGGCCTAATCCGCGTGTACCAGCTTGCCCTGGCGCCGTGGTTAGGCCGCGCCTGTCGGTTCGAGCCGAGCTGCTCCGAATACACAGCGCAGGCGATTCGGCGCCACGGACCGTTGCGGGGTGCCTGGCTCGGCGGGTGCCGCATCTGTCGCTGTCATCCGTGGGGTGGTTCGGGCTACGATCCGGTACCGGCGTCGGCGCCGGAGCCGCCAGGGGAAAGACTTGAGCCTCGATAAGCGTCTGCTCGACATCATCTGCTGCCCGGTGACGCATTCGCCGCTGGCGCCCATGCCGCAAGCCCAGCTCGAGGAGCTTAATGCGCTGATCGCGCAGGCCAGGGTTAAGACGCTCGGCGACGAGGTATTGACCGAGGCGCTGCACGAGGCGCTGATTACCCGTGATGGCAAGCTCGCCTATCCGGTACGCGATGGAATTCCGGTGCTGCTCGAAGAATGCGGCATCGCGCTGATGCAGCTCGAGCGCTGAGAGCCAGATTGAAGATCAATTCGCGTCAACTAGATGGCCACCTGTCGCGCGGCCTCGCATCGATTTATTTAGTGAGCGGCGACGAGCCTCTGCTCGTTGCCGAAGCCGCAGATCAAATTCGCGCGGCCGCCCGCCGCGAGGGCTTCGACCAACGCGACTTGTTCGTCGCCGAACGCGGCTTCAAGTGGGCCGAGCTCGAAGGTAGCGCTGATAATCTGTCGCTGTTCGCCACGCGTCGGCTCGTCGAGTTGCGGCTGCCGTCACCGCGGCCCGGCGACGCAGGAAGCAAGGTGCTGCAGAGCTTCGCAGGCCATCCGGACCCGGACCGTTTGGTTCTGGTCGTCACGACCAAGCTTGACTCGGCGGCTACGCGCAGCAGCTGGGTCAAGGCGATTGATGCCGGTGGTGCGTTGGTGCAGGTCTGGCCGGTCGAACGGGCTGAGCTGCCCGCGTGGATCAAACGCCGAGCGGCGGCAAACGAGCTCAAGCTGACGCACGCTGCGGCAGAGCTGCTGGCGGATCGCGTCGAGGGAAACTTGCTGGCGGCAGACCAGGAGCTCAGAAAGCTCGTGCTACTGTCCGGTGACAAGGCCGTGGATGAGGATGGAGTGCTTGCTGCCGTTGCGGATAATGCCCGCTTCGATGTGTTCCGGCTCGTCGATGCATGGCTTGACGGTGATCCCGGGCGCACGTTCAAAATGCTCGAGGGCTTGCGAGCGGAGGGCGCGGAGCCCGCGCTGGTCTGTTGGGCACTGAGTCGGGAGCTGAGCCTGCTGGCACGACTCGCGGCTGCCGTGCGGCAGGGGCAGCGAATCGAGAGCGCATTCACAAAGCACGGCGTGTGGCAGCGACGCCAAGCGCTCGTGCGGCGCGCGCTCGGACGTTATTCGCCGGATGATCTGGGCCGTCTTCTGCAGCGTGCCGTCACTGTCGATCGCGTGGTGAAGGGTGCGGCGCCGGGAGTTCCTTGGCAGGCGATCACCCAGCTGTTGCTGCTTGCGCTCGGTCCACGCCGCAGCTTCGACGAGGCGGCTAGTCTTGCTCGCATCGAAAGCGGCGGCGCCGATTGGCGTTCTCGGTGGGACCTTCGATCCCATTCACTTCGGCCACCTTCGCGTCGCCTTCGAGCTGCTCGAGTGCCTGCAGCTCGCCGAGGTTCGGTTTATTCCGTGTCGCGAGCCACCGCATCGACATGCGCCCTCGCGCAGCGCCGATTTGAGGCTCGAGATGGTGCAGGCCGCCGTGGCGGGCGAGAGCCGTTTCCGTGTCGACGAACGCGAGCTTCGTCGCGTCGGCCCTTCGTATACCGTGGAGACGTTGACGAGCCTGCGCGAGGAGTACCCGACGCGTTCGCTGTGTCTGCTGCTGGGCATGGACGCGTTTCTCGGATTGCCTGGCTGGCATCGCTGGACCGAGCTGGTCGGTTACGCGCATATCATCGTCGCCCATCGGCCCGGCTGGGTTGCGCAGCACGAGGGCCCGCTTGGCGAACTGCTGGCCCAACACCGTGCTGATCGAGCGAGCAGCGTTCATGAGTCCAGCGGTGGCCGCATCGTGGTGACTCCGGTTACGCAGCTCGAGATCTCGTCGACGAACCTCAGAAGCGCAATGGCTCGGGGTGGGGATCCGCGATATCTCGTTCCGGATGGTGTCCGTGAGGTCATCCTGCGCTCGGGCTGTTATCGTTGAGGGAGTCATGAAAAAACCGAGTGGCATTAAGAAAACAAGACCGCAAAAACAGCCGGTGCTGGTCGATCTCGTCCTGGAGGTGCTCGATGATCTCAAGGCGCAGTCCGTCCTGCGCCTGGACGTGGAACATCTGACCTCGATGACCGATACCATGATCATCGCGAGCGGGCGATCCGATCGCCACGTTCGGTCAATTGCGCAGGCCCTGCTGGAACGCTGCAAAGAAGCCGGCTTTGAGCCGCTCGGTGCCGAGGGTAAGGAGACCGGTGAGTGGGTGCTCGTCGACCTCGGTGAAGTGATCGTGCATGTCATGCTGCCCAAGGCCAGGGAGTTTTATAGCCTCGAGAAGCTGTGGGACATTACGCCGCGCAAGGGAAAGGGCGAGGTCGGCTGACGCCCCTCGGCCCGCGCGCGAATCCCCGCAGATGCGCATCCAGCTCATCACGGCTTCCAACAGGCAGCCCAGCTGGGTTTCCGAAGGCTACGACTACTACGCCCGCCGGCTCGACAAGCGCTGCCCGCTCGAGCTCGTAGAGGTACCGCTCGCACGCCGCCCTGCCGGCGGCGACGCGGCCCGTGCCATCGAGGATGAGAGCCGGTGGATGCTGCGGCGCGCGCCGGCCGGCGCCCACCTTGTTGCGCTGGCCGTGGATGGCACCGCTTGGTCGACCGCGCAGCTCGCGGCCAGGCTGGAGGCCTGGCTGATGGCCGGCGCGCCCGTGTGCCTGCTGGTTGGCGGTCCGGACGGGCTCGGCTCCGACTGCCTTACACGCGCTGCCGAGCGCTGGTCGTTGTCCCGGTTGACCCTGCCGCATGGCCTCGTGCGGGTCGTGATTGCCGAGGCAATCTACCGTGCCGTCAGCCTGTCGCAGGGCCACCCCTACCATCGCGCATAACCTCCCGGAGACCGCCCGTGGAAGTGCACAGGCGGGCCTTGGCGCGGGGCCTGTTCGGCGTCGCAGTTCTTGGCCAAGGACCTTTGCTTGACTCTGAGTAACTCGTATAGTCTATTGAATGAAAAAGGATTTCATCTATCTTGCTTCTGCATCGCCGCGCCGCGGCACGTTGCTCGAGCAAATCGGCGTGGCCTTCCGGGCTGTGCCGGCGGATATCTCCGAGGTGCGTAGCCCCGGAGAGACCTCGGAACGCTACGTCGTGCGTCTCGCCGAGGAGAAGGCGACGAAGGTTTGGGAGCAAACGCGGCACGACCAGCCGCGCCCGGTGCTCGCTGCGGACACGACCGTTGAGCTTGACGGGCGTTTGCTCGGTAAGCCGCGTGACGCCGCGGACGCGCTCGTGATGCTGGCTGATCTATCGGGCCGGAGTCATCGCGTTCTGACAGGCGTAGCCCTGCGGCATGAGTCAGAATTGCTGTCGGCCCTGAGCGCGACAGAGGTCAGGTTTCGCAAGACCACGGATGCTGAGCGCCAAGCCTACTGCGCCACGGGCGAGCCGCTCGACAAGGCAGGCGCTTACGGCATTCAGGGCTGCGGCGCTGTGTTCGTCGAATGGATCAGTGGCAGCTTCTCGGCTGTCGTCGGTCTTCCGCTCGCAGAGACAGTCGAGCTGTTAATGAGCGTTGGCCAGCCATGCTGGCTCATGGCCGACACGCGCCCGCAATGAAGGCGGAGATTCTCGTTAATGTTACCCCGCGAGAGGTACGGGCCGCGCGCGTCGAGGACGGCGTCGTCCAGGAGGTGATAATCGAGCGGGCCGATCGGCGCGGGCTCATAAGCAACATCTACAAAGGCACCGTCTCTCGCGTGCTGCCGGGCATGCAAGCCGCTTTCATCGATCTTGGCCTGGACCGAACCGCATTCCTGCACGCTTCGGACATCGGCTGCGGCGCGGACGGTGACGCCGGTGTCGAGGTCAGTATCCGCGATCTGGTCGCGGAGGGATCTGAGATCCTCGTTCAGGTGCTCAAGGATCCGCTCGGGACTAAAGGCGCTCGTCTTACGACGCAGATCACGATCCCCTCCCGATATCTCGTTATGATGCCGTTAGGCAGCGGCGTGCGAGTTTCAGCCCGGATCGAGCAGGAGCAGGAGCGAGAGCGACTGCGTGGGCTCATCGAGGGCCTTACTGACCCTGATAATCCCGCTGGTTTTATCGTCCGGACGGCGGCGGAGGGCGCGGACATGGAGGCGCTGCGCGCCGATGCGCAGCTGCTGCAGAAGCTCTGGCGGGCAATCAAGGATTCGGCGTTTCAGGCCGGGCCAATGGAGCTTGTCCACGAAGACCTGCCGTTGCCGCTGCGTGTGCTGCGCGACCTGCTCGGCGCGGACATGGAGCGGGTCCGGGTCGATTCCGAGGTGACTTTTGTCCTCATGAAAGAGTTCGCAGATAAGTTCGTGCCAGACCTCTTGCCGATCATCGAGCACTACACCGGTAATCGGCCAATCTTCGACCTGTACAACGTCGAGGACGAGATCCAGCGTGCGCTGCAGCGCAAGGTGCCGCTCAAGTCCGGCGGCTACCTGATGTTCGACCAGACTGAGGCAATGACAACGATTGACGTCAACACGGGAGCCTACGTTGGCCACCGTAATCTTGAAGAGACCATTTTTCGAACGAACCTCGAAGCGGCTGTCGCCATCGCACGGCAGCTCAGGCTGCGCAATCTTGGTGGAATTATCATCATAGATTTCATTGATATGACGGAGGAAGAGCACCGCAATCAGGTCATGCAGGCGCTGTCCGGCCGGCTCGCCGGTGATTATGCCAAGACCCAGATTATGGATGTCTCGCCCCTGGGCCTTGTGGAGATGACTCGCAAGCGAACGCGCGAGAGCCTGGAACACGTGCTCTGCCAAGCTTGTCCAAGCTGTGAAGGCAGGGGGTTCGTTAAGACCGCGGAGTCGGTTTGCTTTGAGATCTTTCGCGAAATTCTGCGCCAGAGCGGCCAGTTCGATTTTCAGGAGCTGCTCGTGCTAGCGCGGCCAAGAGTGATCGAGCGTCTGCTCGATGAAGAGTCCGCCAGCGTTGCCGAGCTGGAGGAACAGACTGGTGCGACGATCCGGCTGCAGAGCGAGAGCTTGTACGCGCCCGATCAGTTCGACGTGATACTGATATGAAGATCTCCGATCATGCCTAGCGCTCTGCGCAAGCTAATCAAGGCTCTCGGCGTCGGTGCCGCCGGGTTTGTCATATTGGCAGCGATCGGGATCGGCGCCTTCCGCATCGTTGTCGCGGAGCTGCCGAGCTATCAAGGCCAGATCCAGGATTGGGCTCGAAACGTGCTGGACTTGAGTGTGAGCTTCAGCAGGGTCGATGCGCGCTGGGGGTTGCGCGGTCCGGAGCTGTCGTTTTATGACGCAAGTGTCGCGAGGCCTGACGAAGAGACCGAGCCGATGATACGCGCCGCTGAGGTCACGCTCGGGCTCAGCCCGATGGCGTTGTTCTTGGAGCGGCGACTGGCAGTGGACCGTCTCGTGCTCGACCGGACCCAGCTGACGCTGGAGCGCGGTCGCGATGGCGGGCTGCGCCTGCAGGGCGCACCGGCTGCGGCTCAGGCAAGCACCGATCTGCAGGTCGAGGATCTGCCGGCGGTCGAGGTCATCCTTAGCGACAGCACAATTAACTACTTCGACCGAGCGCGCGATCTCGCATGGACGTTCAGCGGCGTGCGCGCGCGCCTGGAGCGCGTGGAGAATCGTGTGCTGCTGGAGGCGCGCGGCACGCCGCCCGAGAACGTGGCTGCGCGCATCGATCTGTCGATCGATGGCGCGCTCGAGGCAGGCGTCGCAGGCGCGCAGACGGACTGGCTGGTCGCTGTGCAGCTCGGTGAACTGAATTTGGCGGCGATCGCCGAGGCCCTGCCGGACACACCGGGTCTGCCCACTGCTGGGTCGGGCGACCTGTCGTTATGGCTGGAGGTCGCTGGCTCGCAGTTGCGCCAGGCTACGGCGCAGGTCGCGCTCGAGGACCTGCAGCTCGAGGGGGACGATGGATCGATGCCGAGCTACGATGATCTCGTCGTCACAGCGGAGTGGATGCGCGAGGGCGCGGGGTGGCGACTGGCCCTGACGGACCTCGAAATCAGTCGCGGCTCGCGCCCATGGCCGCAGCGCGTCAATCTAGCCTTGAGCGTCACGAGCGCGGACGGCGAGCTCAGCGCGCTCGATGTAAAGAGCAACTTCCTGCGGCTCCAGGACATGGGTCCGCTCGTCGCTGCGCTGCCCGCGGACGTTGCTGCGGCGTGGCAGATGCGGCAGCTCAGCGGCGATGTCACCAACCTGAGCCTGCGCGTTGCCCGCGCCGGCGACGGCCTCGATTACACCGCTGCAGCGGACTTTCAGCATTTTGGTGTCGTGGCTCTCGGAGACTTGCCCGGCGTTAGTGGTATCTCGGGGACTTTGCGCGCGGACAACCGCAGCGGCCGCGTCGTTCTTTCGACCCGCGCTGCCGAGCTCGACTGGCCCAGCATGTTCCGCGAACGTCTCGAGATCGGCGAATTGTCAGGAATCATGGTCTGGCGCGAGGGTCGAAACGGCATTCGCCTCGTGAGTGATAATCTCACCCTCAATAACCGCGATATCCGCACGAGCTCGAGCCTCGAGCTCGTCTTGCCCGCTGACGGCGGATCGCCGCGGCTGGATCTCGAGAGCCGCCTATTTGGCTTTGATACCACGCGAACGTCAGCTTACCTGCCTGTCGGCAAGCTGCCGGCGCCGGTTGTGAGCTGGCTCGATCGAGCCATTGTCAGCGGGCGTGTGCCGGAGGCTGAGGTCGATTTTTTCGGCCCAATCAACGCCTTTCCATTCGACAATGGCGAGGGGCAGTTACGAGCCCGTTTCAGTGTCGAGGATGGTGTGCTCGCCTATGTCGAGGGCTGGCCCGCCGCCGAAGAGATCAACGGCGAAGTCGAATTCGTCAATATGGGGTTTTCAGCCAGCGGCACGGGGCGGCTGATGCGCGGCGACCATGCCGAGATCAGCGGCGGCGTTGCCGACATGCGCGAGGCGGTGCTGACGGTCGACGGAGAGGTCTCGATCGGCCTCGGGGAGCTGCTCGACTTTCTGCGTACAGTGCCTGTGACGGCGCGCCGGCTCGGCCCGGATCTATCGCGGCTACAGTCGCCGGGCGGAGCTGGGCAGGTCACCCTAGACCTTACGTTGCCGCTCAAAGACATTGCCGCGTTCGCGCTCGATGCGGAGGTCGCGATGCAGGACGGCGAGTTGCAAGTCGACGGCTTCGAGCTGTCGGCCACGGATATAGAGGGACGCCTCCGGCTCAGCGAAAACATCGTCACCGGGGACGGTATACGCGCAACTCTATTCGGCGGCCCGGTAACCGCGCGCGTCGCGCCAGCCCAGGAGCCCGGCTATCGGTCACGGATCGAAGTTAGCGGAGAGGTTACAGTCGCGGCTTTGCGAGAGGAGTTTGAACTGCCGCTCGGCAGTTATCTCTCTGGCCAGACTCAGTGGGAGGGTTATCTGCTGCTGCCCGCGAACACGGCGGGAGAATCCACTGGCGTACGCGCGCCCCTGCGACTGGCGATCGATTCACAATTGCTGGGGGCGGAGCTCGGTTTGCCCGCGCCCCTTGCAAAGCCTGCTGATGTGCCGATGCGTCTCGAGCTTGGTCTGACTGCGCTGCCGGCGAACCGGTTCGACATCGAGGGTCAGCTCGGAACGAACAGGCGCTTTGCATTGAGTTTCTGGAATGCCGACTCGGGCCCGCAGTTTCGCCGCGGTAGTGTTCGCTTCGGCGGCCCCCTTCCGCTGCTGCCTCCGGATAATGGCCTCGACATCGAGGGCTCCGTGCAAGAGCTGTCGTTGGACGCATGGCTGGGATTGCTGCGGGCGGAGAATTTGATGGGTCGCGGCGAGCCGGTTCTATCCCGCATGGACCTCGATGTCGCCACGATGGCCGCCTTCGGCCAGCAGCTTGGCGCGACGACCTTCGCAGTCCGTCAAGGTCGCGATGAGTGGCTGATCGATCTGGATAGTCCGGAGATTGCCGGGCATATCGTCGTCCCGTTCACATTGCGTGATAGGCCGCAGGTGATTGCCGATATGCGACGCCTGCATCTCACGATGGCTGATACGGGTGATTCAGCGCCGATCGATCCGCGCGATCTGCCGGGGCTGCTCATCAACTCAGAGGATTTTGCCGTTGGGCAACGCAACTTCGGCCAACTCAGTGCTAATGTGCAGGCCGATCCGTTGGGCCTGCGCCTGGTCTCCTATGCATCGGTCAACGAGAACTTCGCCGTTGAGGGTAGCGGTAGCTGGCTGGCCGGCATAAGCGGATCTACAACGCGCTTTGCTTTGAGCATGCTCGCCGAGAACGTAGCCGCGACCTTGAGCGATCTCGGTTTGCAGCCTATCGTTGAGGCGGACAACCTCCAAGTGAGCGCGAGCGTGAACTGGCCCGGCGGACCGTCGTCTCGTTGGCAACAGGCGATCAGCGGCGATCTGAGCCTGCACATGGACCAAGGCAGCATGATAAATCTCGAGCCGGGTGCTGGGCGCATGTGGGGTTTATTGAGCTTCACCGCATTGCCGCGACGCCTGGCTTTGGATTTCCGGGACGTTTTCAATCGCGGCCTCGTATTCGACGGGGTCGCCGGAGACTTCGTGCTCGTCGACGGTAACGCCTATACCGATAACTTGTTGCTAACGGGGCCGGTGGCCGATATCGGCGTCGTTGGTCGGACGGGCCTGCGCAATGAGGATTATCAGCAGCAAGCCGTCGTCACCGCGGAGCCGGGCAAAGTGTTGCCCACGATGGGATTTCTCGCCGGCCCCGGTGTCGGTGCGGCGCTGTTGCTGTTTACGCAAATATTCAAGGAGCCTCTGAAGGGCATCGGCCGGGCTTCGTATTGTGTTTCGGGTGGTTGGGAATTGCCTACCGTCGAACGGCTGACGCCAGAGCAGCTGGAGGCGGGCTACCTGTGCGCTGACTTGCCGCCGAGCGCAGCGACGGTGGCCGATTCGCTAGAATGAAAGCCGCCGCAATCCAGATGAACAGTGGCGCCGAGCTTCGCGCCAATCTCGACGCTGCCGAGCAGCTTCTCGGCCAGGCCGCCGCCGCTGGGGCAACGTTTGCCGTGCTGCCTGAGAACTTTGCGTATCTGACCGCCGACGAGGCGGGCAAGCTCGCTATCGCCGAGGCGCCAGGCAGAGGCCCGATTCAGGATTTCCTCGCGCGGCTGGCGCGCGAGCAAGAACTGTGGCTCGTGGGCGGCACGATCGCGATTCGCGACGCTCAGGACCGTCGCTCTTATTCGGCGTCGCTGCTTTACGACCCGGAAGGCGTGTGTCGCGCGAGATACGACAAGATCCACCTCTTCGACGTCGGGGTGCCCGGTACTGATGAAAACTACCGCGAGTCTGCGACGGTGATTCCAGGCACGCAGCTCGTGAGCGTTGCGGCACCGTTCGCGCGAATCGGGATGGCAGTCTGTTACGACGTCAGGTTTCCGGCGCTTTTCGACGCCCTGGGGCAGCGCGGCATGGATCTGCTGGCATTGCCGGCCGCATTTACGGTGCCGACCGGCGAGGCGCACTGGGAGGTGCTGCTGCGCGCGCGCGCGATCGAGTCGCTGTGTTACGTCGTTGCAGCCGCGCAGGTCGGGGAGCATCCAGGGGGTCGTCACACCTACGGTCATTCGATGATCGTCGGCCCCTGGGGTCGAGTGTTGGCCGAGCGACCAGCTGGTCCTGGCGTCGTCGTCGCCGAACTCGATATCATGGGCTTGGAAGTCTTGCGGCAGCGCTTTCCGGCACTGGCGCATCGGCGCAAGCCCGGCTAATACGA
>JAHEEM010000141.1:0-1778 GCA_024640695.1 Rhodospirillaceae bacterium
CGCAGCGACACCTCTAAAAAACGTCGTTCTAGGGGCGAGGCCGGGCGGAGATAGACAGCCGCGAATCGATGCGGGGCTTCTCAGGCACACCACCCCGTTCGAGCAGCAGGGGCACGGTCTACTGCCCCCAGTGGACGTCCCACGCAGCCCTTCACAGGAACCCGTACGGGCTATTCCAATTCGTTAACTCAGTATACTATAATCAAAAATAGCTAGGCGCCCTTAAAGATCTATCGTAATCAAAGGGTCGGCAGCGAGTTTTGCACGGCCTGTGACGGGTCGACGAGAACAAGACCGTCAGCCTCCAGTAAGACGTGTGGCTCCCGGGCTGTGATTCGTGCGGTCAACGCGTTGCGACGACCGCTCTTAAGGCGACGAATGTTATGATCACGCACATCTTAAGAATAACCAGTGCTGCAGTTGCATCCGCAGGAGCAAGATGACCATGGCTCGACGATCCCGCATCAATACTCGAGTTATCGCTGCCGTGTCTTACCTGCTCGCATTTGCAAGCACCTGCGCGCTCGCAGAAGTCGACATCACGGGAATGTGGCGCCCCCTCCCAAGGAATCAGGACGGCAGCGGTCTGACGCTTGATGCAGCGGGTGTCCCGATCAGCGAAGACGGACGCTACCGGCTGCATCGCTGGTCTGCCGAGGAATTCGACATGGCCGAGTGGGTCTGCCGCCCACACGCTTGGGACTATTCGCTCGAGGGCCCGCTGTCGCAGATTCGGTTCTGGCCCGAGATCGATCAGACCACCCAGAAGATCATCGCCTACCGCGGGCATATCAATATGGAGGGGCAGGAAACGACGATCTGGATGGACGGTCGGCCCCACCCGCCGCGCCACGCACCGCATACCTGGAGCGGTTTCACGACAGGCGAATGGCAGGGTGACGCGCTCGTAACCACCACGACGCACGTCAAAGAAGCCTATATCCGCCGCTGGGGCATCATGCGCAGCGATCAGACCACGGTGCGAACTTACTGGCGGCGGATCGGCGATTACCTGCAGGCGACTGTGATCATGTACGACCCGATCTACCTCAGCGAACCCTATATCCGCAGCTCCATGATGTGGACCGACGATCCCACCATGGTGATGGCCCCCTACCCCTGCGAGGAGGCAACCGAGACGGCCGTGCCGCGCGGCACCGTCGCACATTTCCTCCCGGGCCGTAGCCCAATGCCCGCGCTCGACCCGAACGTAACCGACGTGTTTGGCGCACCCTATGAAGCACGCATGGGCGGCGCCGCGACGATGTTCCCCGAGTACATCGAACGCATGCGCAACCTGCCGGTTCCAACCCAGGTGATCGAAGAATGATCCGGCCAGTCAGGACAGAGTTGCTCGAGTCGAAGCCGCGCACCGGATTCTCGAGCTTCGCGGCCATGCTTGTGATGGCCTCCGCAACATTCCTCGGCGCCATACCAGAAATGGCGCATGCGCAGGCCAACCGCGAGCCGCCGGCATGGTCTCCGGTTCCACCGGGACCCGCACGCGGCGAGGTCCAGGTGATCCCCGTCGCCGGCAACGTCTATATGATCGTTGGCGCGGGCGCTAACATCACGGTTCAGACCGGCGATGACGGTCTGCTGCTCGTGGATACCGGATCGGCCGACATGAGCGAGGCGGTGCTTGCCGCCATCGCCACGATCCCGACAGGCGGACCGCTGCGGTACATCATCAACACGACCGAGAACCTCGCGCATAGCGGCGGTAACGCCGCGATCGTCGTCACTGGCGAAATCGTCCCGCTTCGCGGCGAGAATTA
>JAHEEM010000141.1:1788-8518 GCA_024640695.1 Rhodospirillaceae bacterium
CGAATGGTGCTGCCGACCAGCGGTAACGAGGCTCGCCCGGAGAGCGACTGGCCCGACAACACTTATTCCACGCCGTTCAAGCGGCTGTACTTCAACGACGAGCCCGTGGTGATAACCCACTTGCCGTCGAACACCGACGGCAACAGCATCGTGTTGTTCCGCAAGTCCGATGTGGTCAGCGTCGGCGACCTGTTAGACCTGACCCGGTTCCCGGTCATCGACCTCGAGGCCGGTGCCAGCATCAACGGCTTCATCGACGCGCTCAACGAGCTCATCGGTGTCACCGTTCCGGTCGCCAATTCCGGCGGAGGCACACTGGTTGTCCCCGGCCACGGGCACATCGCAGACCATGCCGAGGTCGTAGCCTACCGAGATATGATGGTGATCGTACGCGATCGGGTGCGCGACATGATCGGCCAAGGCATGACCCTCGCGCAGGTTCAGGAGGCCGGTCCTACGCGAGGCTATGACGCCCAATTCGGCGCCGATCGAGGGCCTTGGACGACCGAAATGTTCGTCGAGGCTGCCTACAACAGTCTTATGGAATAGCTAACGGCTAACCGAGGAAAAATTTCACTCGAGCGCAGGACTGAATCGGAAATTACCAAAAGCACGTGCCTAACAGCATGACCTTGTGAACCGATATCGACCGAGAAGTTGTGCTGCCTGAGAATTTCCGTAGGGGCCTGTTACTAAGGAGACAAGAGATGAAGAAGTTACTACTGCGAGCGCTTCTGCTACCGGGTGCAGCCACGGCAATCTTTCTGGCGGGGACAATTCCGGGCCATGCCCATCATTCGTTCGCAGCCACCTATAACAGCACGGGCGAAGTGCTCGAGATCGAGGGCACGGTTCGCGAGCTCGTCTGGCGCAACCCACACTCGTTCCTTCGAATCGACGTGATCGACGAGAACGGTGAAACGAAAACCTGGGCGCTTGAATGGGGCTCGATCAGCCAGCTCGCAGAAGCCAGCCTGACGAGGACTACCCTGCGCCCCGGTGACATCGTGGTTGCGAAGGGTGACCCGTCACGAGATTCGGCCTCACCGCGTCTGCTGCTGCGCGAGTTGCGCCGGCCGAGCGATGGCTGGGAGTGGGTTGGCAGAGTACGTTGAAGGTAGTAGGAAACGAACACGTGAGCACATCTTTCGGTCGAGTCTATCTGCAGCGCTGGGCGATGACGGTCGCCACATGCGCAGCCGTCCTTTCTGCGCCTGCCGCGATGGCCCAGAATGCCCCTGCAGCGGCAGCCCAAACCGTGAGCGGGCGCGCCGCAGCGTCAGAGAGCCAAGACCTCTCGGGATACTGGGTTTCGGTCGTCACCGAGCAGTGGCATCTGCGCATGACGGTTCCACCGAAGAGCGAGCTCGGCATGCTACCGCTAAATCAGGCTGCGCGGCAGCGCGTAGCGGCTTGGGATCCCGCCGCGGATGCGGCGGCCGGTAACGAATGTGCATCTTACGGCGCGCCCGTCATCATGCGCGTGCCGAGCCGGATGCGATTCCGCTGGACGAACGACGACACGCTGCAGCTCGATATCGACTCCGGCACCCAGACGCGAATGTTTCACTTCGATGCCGCCGCGCGCGGCCAGCAGCCGGCGCCGTCGTGGCAAGGCCACTCGATCGCTTCCTGGGAAGGCACGGGCGAGGAGAAATACCTTACGGTCAGGACCTCGCGGCTACGTCCGGGGCTACTTCGTAAGAACGGTGCGCCCTATGGTGCGCAGACTCAGCTTGAGGAGCATTTCTACGCGTTCACCGAGCCGAACGGCGATCGCTGGCTCATCGTCACGAGCATCGTGACAGATCCCGAAAATCTGACGCGTCCGTACACCACAACGAATCACTTCAAGCAGCAGAGAAATAACGCCGGTTGGGATCCGACGCCGTGTAGCGTCGACCAGGCCCGCTAACCTGCCATTTTTTGAGCCTGGCCTGCTGCTGAGCCAAGCACGCTCGAATCCCATAGCCTGAACCGGGCAGGCCCCCTGCCCTCGTCAGGAATCAATCGATACGCGACTGCGAGAACAGAATCCGCGGCCAAGCGGGACCACCGAAGCATGGCTCGGCACGACGAAGCGATTCTGCCGCAGATCGCTAGTCGTCGCCCCAACGATCGCCGAGCTGTGCCCGCAGCGCACCGCCGCGATAATCACCGTTATGAATGTTGATATAGAAGCGCTCGGGGGCCGCCAGAATCTCGCCAACGGCGTCGAGCTCACCGGTAACGGTTCCTGTCAGCGCGCCCTGGCCGAGCTTGCTTTCGACGTTCAACGACACCACGACGTCACCCGATTCGCCCGCCACACCGCGATGGATATGCATCGCCGTCGGCACTGTGATGCCCTCGTAGTACAGACCCCAAACAACGACCCCGGTTTCGCTGTCGATAGACAAGGTACCGTGCGCCTCGCCGTCCTGATCTCCGCCGGTTGCGCCGCTGAGCTGCAGCTGGAAATAAGACGTCTCGGCGAGCGCCGGCTCGGCCGCAAATGGCGAGCCCAGCACAAGGGCGGCCAGTGCCGCGCCGAGCCCCGTTCGCCTCAGACTTCTCGCCGACATACCTCAGTCCCCCTCGACGTCTTTGAGCGTCAATGCATCGTCCAATCCGAGTCCGCCGATCAGCGGCAGCGCGTGCTCCATGTCACCCTCATTTTCGCTGCAGGCGTGGTTCATGATGCGATCACCAACCTGGCGATCGTAGACCCGCCGGGTCGTGAACGGCCGCTCGAAGAACACCGGATCTTCGTAGGTCACGATGTGCTCGAGCACGCTGCCGCCCTCGATAAGCCGAAAATGCTCGGTCGTCTTGAGCTGGTTACTGTGCTCATGACCCGAGGTGTCGAGCCAGGTTCGGTCATCGATGGCGACGGTCTCGATGACGAAAGTCTCGCCTTCCCAGTGCCCTAGAGAGCTGCCCATGAACTCCGGATAGTCCATAACGTCCTCGGGATGATCCCTACCGTCCGTGTAGACGATACGGAACGTCCGCTGCGACTCGGACAAGATCGCCATAACGCCCGGGTGCTGCACGATCATCGCCGGATGCGCCATCATGATCATGCGTCCCGGGCCGGCGGGCAGGCAAAAGCTGTTCGGGTCTTTGGCATGATCGACGGTCGCGTAGCGTTCGTACCCGTAGGCCGTCAGGATCATCTCCTCACCCGGCAAAGTCGCTGTGGCGAGATTACCGCTTGGGCCTCCATACCACACGCCAGTCAAGTCGACCGGGCCGAGATCGACAGCACCACTCGGCTGAGCTTCACCTTTATGCCACCAAGCGCCCTTGGTCGGGTTAGGTCCGTAGGTCTGCGCCGAGGAGTTGCTGCACAGACCCAACGTGCTCAACAAGACCGCCAAGACGGCGCGGCGATGTGGGCTCATCATGCTAACTCCCTGTTCTTATTGCGCAAGATCCGCTTCTGTCGGTCCGCCGTCGGTGGAACCGGCAAAGACCCGCCGCCCGTCCGGCAGCGTCACCTGTCGGCCGGCAAGATTGTTGGTTCCATTGCGGGCGCGGAATGCCATGACCGTGACCGTGTCGCCGGGCTTCATGTCGTCCTTACGCCAACCGCGCCGGTACAAGGAATTCGGCGTGCCGCCCTCGATACGATAGTTGACGACGGTGCCGTCGTCCTGCGCGACATCGACGTAATAATAGATGTGCGGGTTCATCCACTCGAGCTTAGTGACCGTTCCCTCGACGGTAATCGGCGCATTCATATCGTAGACCGCCTGGAACGAATGATGCGCAAGGATCGGAGGAGCCACAAAGCCAAGGAGTCCAACGCCTGCGAGCCAAATACGTTGCTTATGCACAATTATTTTCCTCTAAGAAGTTCTTCATACTTTCGGCTTACGGCCGCCGGAGGCATGGCTCCCGCACGTGCGAGCTGCCCCAGACGGCCAACCCTCCTTTTCGTATACGCGGGGATTCTGAACCATTCAAGTATACAGCTGACTAGATAACACGACTACATAGTTCGCGCTAGCCAGCGAGGCTATCGGTGCCGGCTGCGAGACAACGGAGCGCCTGGACTGCGCAGCGGCCTGTCTCCTGCTCCGGACGCGTATCCAAGCTGCCACCGAATGAAAAAAGGCGAGGTCCGAAGGCCTCGCCCTTACTTCATCGGATTAGCTGGCGTGACGACTAGTCGAACGTGAACGTCAGACCGGCGCCAAACTCCTGCGGCGCACCAACCTGAGCAAGGAACAACCCGCCTTCGGCACCGACGAAGCCCGAGTTCCAGTAGCGCACATCGCCGAGGTTCGAGCCCCAAATATACGCCGACCACTCGCCTGACGAGGCCTCGTAGGTCAGACGCGCACTACTGATACCGAAGCCTTGCTGCAGAACTTGGGCCGTGTCACGGGGGTGCGTGACATAGTCATCCATATAGCGATAGTCGCCCCTGAGGCTCAGGCTTGCACCGTCCGGCAGGTCCCAAGTATAGGTTCCACCTAGGTTGTAGCTGTAGTCCGGCGCATACGGGAAGCGCTGACCGTCTGCGATCGGCACGCCCTCGCCCAGACTCTTGTACTTGGTGTCGAGGAAGCCAACCGCAGCATTGAGCAGAAAATCGTCGTTCGGACGCCAGGTGAGTTCGGCATCGATGCCGGACGCTTCAGCATTTCCACCCGTTACCGTAATAGTTCCCGGCAGCGCAATGCCGGTTCCCGGATCGCGCGGATTAACGGACGTACGAATATTTACCCAGTCGGTGAAGAAAATGCTTGCGTTGAATCGCAGCCGGCCGTCCGCCCAGTCCGAATGGATACCGAACTCGACCGTCTCGACGGTCTCGGGATCGATCTCGACCGCGCCAATGATTGCCGACTGCTGAATCTCCGCGGCCGTGAATCCTTCCGAGTAGCTCGCAAAGAGCATAAGGTCATCGGTCCACTGGTAGTCGAGTGAGACCTTGGGCGTAAACCATACGGACGTGTCGGGCTCGTCTGTCCGGGATATCTCAGAGCCAGCCCAGATATCGCCGACGATCGGACCGGGACGGTCGGGCTTGAGGGCCGTGCCCGGCACCAGCACATCGTCACGGTCGTACCTATAGTCAGTCGCCTCGCGATCGCTCCAGCGCACGCCGAGGCCGAGGTTCCATTGATCGTTCAGCGCGATATTAACCTCGCCAAACAGCGCGGTGTCGGTTGACTTCTCGCGCAGGATGTCCGCATCGCAGTTCGCGGAAGGCGGGACTACGCCGCCACTGGTTGGGCTCCAGTTGCCGCCGTAGTTGCCGCCGGCGCTCGGGTCCGTCCAGACCGGATCGAGGTTGTAGTTCGTGTGACCGACATCCCAGTTAGCAGGATCGCGGATGTAGTCTCGAACTTCGGTGATGATGCCATTGCGACAGGGTCCCGTTAGATTGCGCGCCCACGGTGTGGCCCAGCGGTAGTTCACGCCCCAATCGTCGTACTCCTGATACCAGAGCCCCGCTAGCCATGTGACCCGGTCCTCCCAGGCCGTGCCGGATAGATGAAACTCCTGGGAAAACGCGTTGTCGCGCGTGTATTGATCGTCTTCGACGGCCTCGATAACCTCGGCGCCGCGTATGTCACGATAGTTGCGGCCATCCTTTTCCCAATAAGCCGTAATACTCTCGAGCGTGATACTGTCGTTGATATCCCAACTGGCTGTGATCGTGAGCTGATCGAAATCGGTCGTGATACCGTCTTTCGGCCCGTCGCCCTTGGTCTGCCATTTACCGACCTGACCGCCCGGAAAGCCGGGCTCGTGCGTACGCGGCGTGTATTCCGTAATCGGCAAGAACTCTTGAATCAATGCAGTAGTCTCGGGCGAGAAGGCTCCCTGGGACAGACCGTACGCAGCGATATTCAGACCGATGATCCGTTGGTGGTTTGGATTGGTAAACACAACGGCCTTGCGGTCGCTACTCTCCGTGCGCTGATAGTCGTACGCAATGCGTAGATCGAAATTTTCGCTGGGCGTCCACAGAAAATCCGCGCGGAGTAGCTCGTCGTTTTTACCGCCGTAGCAAGCCGGCACAGTCAGACTGCAGACCTGTCCGTCTTGCGTAAACGAACCGACAGTGAGTTTGCTCAGCAATGTTTCACTGAGCGGCAGATCGATGGAAGCAGACAGGTCGGTCCGGCTGAACTCGCCGACCTCGGCCTTGACCCGCGCGCCGAACTCCTCTCCCGGGCGCTTGCTGATCAGCTGGATGACACCGCCGTTGGAGTTCCGTCCGAAGGTTGTGCCCTGCGGTCCGCGCAGGATTTCCATGCGCTCGAGTTCGATTAGCGACTGCTGCAGGAGGCCTGTCGAACTCTGCGCGACGCCGTCGAGATATATACCGACGTTTGGCATGCCGCGGATCGTGATATCAGAGGAACTCTGTGACAGACCGCCACCAGCGATGACGACGTTCGGCACAGCGTTCATGAGGTCCTCGCCGCGCTCTAGCCCACGAAACTCAAGCTCCTCGCCCGAGTACGCGACGACCGAGATCGGCACGTCCTGCAGGCTTTCCTCAACTCGCCGAGCGCTCACGACGATTTCCTCTAGCTGCGCGTTTGCCGGCACGTTGTAGATTGCCGCCAAGACACCAAGCGCTAGCGTGCCCGTGCTATGACGCGCTAACCTCCTGAATGCAAAAGGTTCTTTGATTGACATCGTGATACCCCCCCGAAGCACTAGTCTTGATTATTTGCCGCTAACGAGCGCGGCATCTTGCTGTTGGCTACGAGATAGATAA
>JAHEEM010000142.1:0-6289 GCA_024640695.1 Rhodospirillaceae bacterium
TTACAAATAGGCTGCCGCTGCGTCCGTCGCGCAGCGTCACCTCTACGTAGCCGCTGCGCGGCGCCTCAACAACAACGAGATCCTCGTCCGCGACGAGCTCGATGCGCTGCTTGACGGCAACCACTGCAGGGTCATTCATTCGCTCGAACGAATGACTGTTCTCAAAATCGATGAAGCCGTCCACGAGCGCGACGGCCATGATGTGCTGCACATTGACGTCCGGCATCGTGCGAGCATCGACGATTCGGGCGCCATCGGCCGGCAGACGCACGACCATGCGCTCGAGGTTATCGGCCGTGAGCCCATACTGCTCACGTAGTTCGAATAGCGCAGATAGCGGTGACTGGATCGGGTAGCCGACCGGGAAAGTCTTGATCGCCGTCTCCTCGACATAGAACCGGCTGCCGAGATCGGCGACCATCTCCTCGGGCGCGGGCTCGGTCGACTGCGCATCGATGAAGTTACGTTCGCCATCCAGCGCATTGACGACGCCGGTGAACCCGGCCTGGATCATGGTTACAGCAGCGACACCGTTGCGCGCACCCATGCCACTGAAATCGAACGCCTTCTCGATATGCTCGACATCGCGAACCCAGCTCCACACGCCCGAGGTCTGCTGCACGGCATAGGAGATCGCGTAGCGCATCTGTGTCGCATCGAAGCGCGCGAGCGAGGCCGCCGCGGCCGTGGCACCGAAGGTGGCACTGTACCCCTCTGCGGCACGGCCATTGGCGCGCACGAGCGCCGGACCAAGCGCCATGAGGATTCGGCAGCAGCAATCGTAGCCCAGCACGACAGCGCGCAGCACCTCCAGGCCCGAGTTTGCTTGGCGCTCGCCCATGGCGAACGCGGCGGGGACCACGGCGCAGCCCGGGTGGGCCTTCGTGTATGGGTGGAAGTCGTCGGTTTCATCGGCATGGCCGAACATCGCATTCGTCAAGGCTGCATTAACCGCGGTCGTCAGTATGTCAGTGGTCGCGACGCTCGCTTCGGGAGTGCCGCCCTGTCCACGGATGTATTCGATGGCAACCTCGCCCGGCTTCAGGCGCGCGCCGGAGACAACAGCACTCAGCGTGTCGAGTATCCGATGCTTGGCGGCAAGCACAGCGGTATCCGGCAGCGCACGGTCTCGCGCCGCGGCCATGTAGCTCGCAAGGCGGCCGGTCACATCCGGTCCTCGCGCCTGCCTCGGTCCGCGCGGCTGGCCGAGCGCGGTTTCGGCTTGCAGCAGCGCGGCCGCCGCAATCGAACCGCCGGCGCCTTTCAGCACGTGCCGGCGCGACAGCTTGGCCGCAAGCTCGCTCGCGTCATCGAGCTTGGTTTTGTTCTTTGGTGATTCGTCCACGGCTGGCTCCTTCTCCCCCTAGATCACTTGCACCCCCATGATACTGTATAGATTCTCACAACAGCTTGCCGCTGCCCGGGCAGACGGCGCCGCGCTAGCTTGGGGAGAACAACGTCGTCAGGAACGCCGTTGCGACGAACACCAGCGCCATGAGTGCAAGCTCGATCTGGATCAAGCGGCGCATGACAATCGCCGCATGCGCAACGCCGGCCGCCACCGCCGGCGTCAGCCGGAAGCGATTGATTGCAGCTAGCGCCAACAGGCCGGTGAAGCCCGCTAGCTTAACGAGCAGCAGAATCCCGTAGGGCGTGGTCAGCGCATCGAACGAGCCGAGCAACATCCAGGCCACTGCAACGCCAGCGCCGAGCAATACGGGCACGCTCCAGACGGCCAGCCGCGAAAAATCGCCAAGCGCCCCGACAACCGCCTCGGCGGGGCCATTCCGCAGCAGCAGGACGAGCGGCACCAGGGCGCCAAACCAGAACACGACGGCCGCCAAATGCAACGTCAGCAGGAGGCCCAGTGCCACGCCCCCATCGTGAGCGCGCGTGTGGCCCATGAGTGTGAACGAGGCGACGACCAGCGCGACGGCCAGCGCCCAAGCAGTGCCGGTCCAGGGCTGCCGCGCCGTTGCGGTGACCAGCAGCAGGGCGACGCCGGCCAGACGCACCGTCTGTGCAACCCGCACATCGGAACCCCAGAACAAGGACTGCAGGAACGGATCGACGACACCGGAGAGGTCCCCGGCCATGCGCGCCGGCTCCAGCGCGCTGCGCGCCAGAATCAGCACTGCGGCGACTCCGGCAGACCGAAAGATGAGGCTGCGCACCGACCCATCGATTGAAGCCGAGCGCCGCTTGAACAGCAGCAGAAACAGCGCGGCACCGGCAGCCTGCATCGAGGCAGCGAAGACAGCAGCCCGAGCACACGCGACGGCAATGTCGATCGCGGCGCCCATTGCTCAGGGCCTATTGCGAGCGGTCGCTTAAGGCGCTGCGACGGAGAAATGGACCTCGCCGGAAACGACGTGGGTATCGGCACCGACGGCACGCCAGGCGACCGAATAGCTGCCGGCTGCGAGCTTCGGCACGGGGATGGCGAAGTCGCGCTTCGCAGCGGTCGGCATCGCGCCAAGCGCGTAAGCAGTCCCGTTCGCATCATGCAGTGACAGGGCCGTTAACGTGACTTCCGTCGAAAACACGAGCTCGATCTGCTCGGGCGCGGCGGCGACGGTCGCCTGATCGGCCGGTAGCGAGCTGGTTAGTCGCGTGTGGCCGTAGGCCGCGACGGAGATTAGAGCCAGGCCGAAAACTATGAATTGCTTAGATAGCATGGTTGGTCACCTCTACAGCATTGTCATGGAGCGTATCCCTTGATGCAAGCCGGGCGGCATAGGCGCGCCATCGATCTGCCTCAGCGGATACCAAAGGTTCAGCGCACCTGCGACATAGGCACGGGCTCACTCGAACCGGGAAACGATCCACTGGCCGGCGATCATGGCGATCACGAACATCGCAACGGATGGCGACAGAGAGGCCAGTGCCGCAATCGCCGGACCCGGACAGAGGCCGGCAAGGCCCCAGCCGATACCGAACAGCACGCTGCCCGCGATCAGCGGCATATCCAGGCTCGTCTTGGTTGGCAGGTAAAACTGCGCGGCGAGCACCGGCCGCGCGCGGCGCGTGACGAGCGGGAACGCAACCGCCGTGATCGCAACGGCACCGCCCATGACGAACGCGAGCGTCGCATCCCATCTTCCGAACACATCCAGAAATCCAACGACGCGGGCTGGATTGACCATCTCGGAAACACACAAACCTAAGCCGAATGTGAATCCACACAACAAAGATGCCGCGACGGTCTTCATGTGATCACGTGCCTGATGAGGTAAACCGTAATAGCAGCGACACTCATGAACGTCAGAGTCGCCGTAAACGAGCGTTTCGATCGCCTCGCCATGCCACACACGCCGTGACCCGACGTGCAGCCGGATCCGAGCCGCGTGCCGGCGCCAACAAGCAACCCGGCAGCAATCAGCGGAAGCCCCTCGGCCTGCATTTGCAGCGGCAGATCACCCCAGATCAATCGATAAGCAACCGCACCGAGCACGAGGCCTGCGATGAACGCCGTGCGCCAGGATAGATCCGGCGTGCGCATCCAGACGATGACGCCGCCGATTACGCCGGATATGCCTGTGATCCGGCCCAGCAGCAGCAACATCAGCGTGCTCGCGACACCGATCAAGGCGCCGCCGACGAGGCCTCCGATAATGTTCGGGTCTAGCATGCTGCTGTGTCCGATCGCTGCATCCGGCAAAAGCGTTACTGCTCAGGCGCTATTCTAACCCTACAGGCCCAAGCGAGGGCACGGCTCACGCGGCTTGCAGGCGACAGCGCAAGCTCCGCTGCTGCACGTGCCCTAGAACAGGCTCAGTGGCGACAGCTTACACCGGCGCAGCGAATCCGATGCGCCACAGGCTTGCAAGGCGCCGCGTCGATGAACTAATGTCCGCGTGCGCTGCAGTCAGGCTGGCCCGGCGCACCTAATCAGCGCCCCGGAACCCCATAAGAAATGACTCCGAAGTACTTGTTTTTAATAGTTATTTTGTTCGTTTCGACGGCACTGTCGGCGCCCCCCGCAAAATCGCAACCCAGCCTCGATGGGAACCAGGAAACCAAGCGCGCAAAGGTCACTCGAACCACAACCCCACCCACTATCGATGGCCTGCTCGACGACGCCATCTGGCTGCAGGCGGAAGTCATCGACGACTTCCATCAGATTCGCCCTACCGACGGCGGCGTGCCGAGCGAGCGCACGGAAATCTATCTGCTTTACGACGACGATGCGCTCTACGTCGCCGGGCGGCTCTGGGACAGCGAGCCTGACCGGATCAGCGCGAGCGTGCTGCGCCACAACCTGCGCCTTGGCCCGGACGACCGCCTGTCCGTCATCATCGATCCATTCAATACCGGCCGCGCCGGCTACCGCTTCGAAACCAATGCGAATGGTGTTCGCCATGACATGCTCTACCAGAACGTCAGCCAGACCAACGCCGAATGGAGCGTGATCTGGGAGGTTCAGAGCCAGATCGACGAGAGCGGTTGGAGCTTCGAAATGGAGATCCCGTTCAAGACGTTGCCCTTCGACGCGAACATCGAGACCTGGGGTTTCAACTTTGCCCGCGCCATCCGGCGTCGCGGCGAAGAGGACGTCTGGGTCTCACGTAACCGCAGCTACAACCCGAGCATCGTTGGCTACGTCTCGGGTTTTACCGGCATGAACCAAGGCGTCGGCCTGGACGTCGTACCGTCTATCTCGGTGAATCAGCAAAAACGCTACGATCCCGGCAGCACGAGCTCCGACACCAACCCGTCGCTAGACATGTTCTACCGTCTGACGCCATCGCTGAACGCTTCACTTACGATCAACACGGATTTCTCTGCCGCCGAGGTCGATGACCGGCAGGTCAATCTGACTCGATTCGGGCTATTCTTTCCGGAAAAACGCGACTTCTTTCTCAACGACGCCGATCTGTTCGAGTTCGGCCGGATCGGCGGGCGAACTTTCAACTCCAGCATCGCCGGCACGCGGGCAACGCGCGAGAACGGCAGGCCGTTCTTCTCGAGGCGTTTGGGCTTGAGCTCCTCCGGGCAGCCGGTCGACCTCGACTACGGCAGCAAGCTCAGCGGCCGCGTCGGACCCGTATCGATCGGCGCGCTGGCGATGCGCCAGGATGCGTTTCAAGATGTCGAAGCGAGCAGCGTGTTCGTCAGCCGAGTGAGCACCACCGTGCTCGACGAGTCCGCCCTGGGCTTCATCCTGACCGATGGAGATCCCAACTCCAATCTCGACAACTCGCTGGCAGGCGTGGACTTTCGGTATCTCAATACCCGCTTCGCCGGCGGGCGCGTGCTGGAGGCCGATGCATGGTATCAGCAGAGCGACACGGAGGGCCTCACCGGCGAGGATTCCTCCTTCGGCCTCGGCATCGGCATGCCCAACCGCACCGGCCTGCGCGGCAGCCTCTCGACCAAGGACATCGAACGCAATTTCAAGCCGGCCCTGGGATACGTCAACCGCTCGAATATCCGCGATTTGAACGCGGATATCGGCTATACGCATTTCATAAATGGCGATTTTCTGCTGTCGACGTACTCGGGGCTGGATGCGCAGAGGATCACGTTTCTAGGTGGCGGACTGCAGTCGCAAACACTCGTTGCGCGGCTGCTGGAGCTAGAGACTCGCACTGACGACAGCTTTCAGGCTCGTTACTATGCCTACAAGGAAGCCGTACTAGAGGACTTCGTTATCTACGAGGATCAGACGCGCGAAGTGTCGGTAGCCGCGGGCGACTATTCTTTCGATGAGTATTACGTGTCGGTGTCTACCGCTAACTTTCGCACTGTCTCCGGCAGCCTCAGTTTTCGTGACGGCGATTTCTTCAACGGCACAAAACAAAATGTCGCCATGGAGATGACTTGGAACCAGTCACGCAATTTCCAACTAAATCTAAGCTATGACTGGAACGACATCGATCTCCCCGACGGCAGGTTCATTACCCGGCTGCTAGGCGTAACAACCGAGATTATTTTCTCCTCGCGCCTGTCGTGGATAAATCTAATTCAGTACGACAATGTTTCTGAGGTTCTCGGCATCAACAGCCGCTTGCAGTGGGTTCCGCGCGCCGGCCAGGAAGGCTTCATCATTCTCAATCACAATCTGCAGGACTACGACAAAGACAACAGCTTCAACTCTGCATTCTCGGATCTGAGCCTCAAGTTCAACTATACCTTCCGCTTTTGAGCGGCACAGAGCCCTGCGCCCGCCACTCTCAACTGCCTGCCAAACTCGGCGCCGATCGTCGAGCCGAACGAGCATAATCTCTGGCGGTAGACCTCGAACGGCACACCAACACGGGGCCGCAATTGCCTTACAGAACGGGCC
>JAHEEM010000142.1:6299-8510 GCA_024640695.1 Rhodospirillaceae bacterium
GCCTTAGGCTCAATACCTTGAACTCTTTTGCCGCACCCCTTATCTAACGCTATAGTACGGCGCCCGTTGCGGGCCGGCGAACGAGTCGCCCGGCTTAGGGTTTGATTTCGATAGACTTAGCGAGGGATCTTGGTATGCGTAAGTCAATTTTGTTGGCGACCGGTCTTGGAATAGCGGCGATCGCGGGCGGGGCTGTTGCCCACCACGGCGATGCGGGTCGATTCGAGGACGAGGTCAGCACGATTAGCGGTAGCGTGGTGGCATTGCAGCTCATCAATCCGCACGCCGGCATTCTGGTGTCGGTGCCGGATGAGAGTGGTAAGCCCGTGACGTGGCACGTCGAGATGGAAGCCCCGCAGCGCCTGCAAAGGGAGTTCGGCTGGAACCGAACAACGCTCACGCCCGGCACGATAATCACGGTCACGGGACGGCGCGTAAAAAGCGGCGCTCCGAATATCAACGTGACGGAGCGCGCCAGAATCCTGATCAGCGAGACGTGCGCGGAGATTTACCACTCGCGCGACCTAGAGCCGCAGACCGAGAATCCGGCGAGCTGCCAGTAATCCTTTTTACTTATTCGACGAGCCGCCGCTTCAGGCGGCTCGTTCGTAGCCGAGGCGCGGCTTTTCCCGTCGCGCCATGATCCGCGCTATCTAGCGCGTCTTTGCAACCAGCTCCGTGTAGATCCAGCGCACGGTTTCCGCGACGGTCAGCCGGCCGTCACGCCAGCCGAAACCTGCGCTTGGGTCGGCGGCAATGATCTGCTCTACCGTCTGGCCCGCATCGATACCCGCCTGGATGCGATCGCGAACCGTCGCCATGATGTCCCGCACCTGCACGAGATCGGCGCGCGTGGATACGGGGCCGTGTCCCGGCACGATCTTGGTGTTCTCACTGATCAGATCGAGGACAAAGTCGGATGCCGCGATCAATCCCTCGTAGGATCCGCCGTTATTTCGATCGAAAATCGGTTGGCCTCGGGTCCGAAAGATGTCGCCCATATGGATGACGTCCGAGCCGCGGAAAAAAATCACGGAATCACCGTCCGTGTGCGCCGGCGGTGCATGAATGACGTCGATGCGCTCGCCGCCGAGATGAAAGCTCATCGAATCCTTGAAAGTGATCACGGGCAAGGCCTCGGCACTGAAAGCCGGCCAACGCGTCTGAACCATCTCGATGTAGTGCGGCACGGCCAATGTTCGGCGCACGTTTTCATGTGCAACGATCAACGCACCGGCCGGGCCGAAGTTCTCGTTGCCGCCGGTGTGATCGCCATGGAAGTGGGTGTTGATCAAGAATCGGACGGGCGCCGGGCTGACCTTTCCGATCTCGGCCTGAATGCGCGCCGTCAGCGGTGCGAATTGACCGTCGACGAGGAAGATGCCGTCGTCGCCGACAAACACGCCAAGATTCCCGCCAGCGCCCGCGAGCATATGCACACGGCCGGCCACGTGAGTCATGCGAAACTCGACCGCAGCGTAGTCGACGGCAAACCCGGGCCCATCGAGCCCCTGCCCCCAGGCGTTGCCTGCCGCCATGAGCAGAATCACGACAGACAAACTTCGACGAGAGCGATCCAGATTAAGCATCATCAGTCCCCTGTTTCCTGAGCTTCGGTGGCACCCAGCCGTTGACCCACGCGCAGTCGCTCAAGCACCGCGCGTTGCGCATACCTTACCGGAGGCCCCATGCTCGCGCTATCCAGACTAAGGCGATATCCTATAAGCGCGCAGCCCACCTGCGGCCTCCATACGACGTGCTATCGGATCGTCGCACCTTATCAGCCAGGCCGCTGACGAGGTCAGCGACCTGGCTAGCGCTGGCGCCGGGGCTTTGCTAGCCTTGCCGGACCATGAAAAACATAACCCTATTGCTCGCAAGCTCCTACGTCCTCTCCATCTCCATCGCCTCCGCGCAAACTGCGCCCGAAGCCATGAACATGGAACTCGTCGCACACCATGCGCTCGATGCGCGGCCGTCCTATCAACCGATGCCGCATCGCTATGGAGACCGCTGGATCCTGTTTGTGGGGCATCATGCCGGGGAAGGCGTCAACTCTCTGAACGGCGACCTCGAGGGCCACGGCACCGGCGTGCTCGACGTGACCGACCCGGCCAATCCCGTTTACCTGTCGCACATCCCCGCGCCGCCGTGGCAGCCCGAGGGGTCGATCTCGCTCGGCACGGGCGCGCAGCACAACATGATCTGCAA
>JAHEEM010000143.1 GCA_024640695.1 Rhodospirillaceae bacterium
ATTCATCCGCTTGCCGGCGTCTTGTCGGCCTATGGCATGGGTCTGGCTGATCTTCGCTCTCTGCGCACACAGATGATCGAGACGGCGCTCGACGCAGCCAGCCTGCAGGGGCTAACACCGGATTTCACGCGGCTCGAGCGGGACGCGCGCCGCGAGCTGCTCGACCAGGGCATGACCACGGATCAGATCCGCTACGCGCGTCGCCTCAATATCAAGATCGCGGGAAGCGACACGACGCTGACAGTGTCTTGGCCCGAAACTCACGAGAATATCCGGCGAGCGTTTCACGCGGCTCATGCGGACCGCTTTGGCTTCGGCGCACCGCAGCGGGCACTCATAATCGAGTCGATCGAGCTCGAGGCGATTGGCGTGGTGCCGAGACCGGAGATGACCGAAACCATGCCGGAAGAGACTGCGTCCGACCCGCTATGCGTGCGGCCGATTTGGTTTGCCGGCGAACAGCGCGACACGCCCATTCTTGCTCGCGGCGCGCTGTCGCTTGGCACCCTACTGCAGGGTCCGGCTTTGGTCGTTGAGGAAAACGGCACCACCATCGTCGAGCCGGGTTGGCAGGCCGAGATCGACGAGCGCGCCAATCTGATTCTCAAGCGGCACACGCCGCGGCCCGACCGGGAGCAGCTGGGCACCGAAGCCGACCCGGTCATGCTGGAGGTGTTTAACAATCTCTTTATGCATGTTGCCGAGCAAATGGGCGTTGTGCTGCAGCAGACGGCGCACTCGGTCAACATCAAGGAGCGGCTCGACTTCTCCTGCGCGATCTTTGACGCCGATGGAGGATTGATCGCCAACGCACCTCATATGCCGGTTCACCTCGGCTCGATGGGCGAGAGCGTGCGCGCGGTGCTGCGCGAGCGCGCCTCGACATTGAGACCCGGAGACATCTATCTGCTCAACGCACCATACAACGGCGGCACCCACCTTCCCGACGTCACGGTGATCGCACCAATCGTCAACTCGAGCGGCGAGAATCTGAGCTTCAGCATTGCCTGCCGGGCCCATCACGCCGACATCGGAGGTATCACACCCGGCTCCATGCCAGCGACCAGCAGGTCCATTCAGGAGGAAGGCGTGCTGCTTGATAACGTGCTGCTCGTGCGGGACGGCGTGCTCAGGGAAGCAGAGATCCGGGCGCTGCTCTGCGCCGGCCCATATCCGGCGCGCAACGTCGAGCAGAACCTCGCAGATCTGGCCGCCCAGATTGCGGCAACGACCAAGGGCATCACCGAGCTCGAGCGCATGGTCGAGCGCTATGGTCTCGACGTCGTGCACGCCTATATGGCACATATCAAGCGAAACGCGGCACGCTGCGTCCGCGAAGCGATTAACAAGCTGCACAGCGGCCACTGCATCGCCGAGCTCGACAGCGGCGAACAGATCGAAGTGACTATCGAGGTCGACGCCGAACTAGGCCGCGCAGTCGTCGACTTCAGCGGGACCTCGCCCACGAGCCCGAGCAACTTCAACGCACCGGCCGCCATCGCGCGGGCCGCCGTGCTGTACGTCTTTCGAACCCTCGTGAACGAGAACATCCCTCTCAACGAGGGCTGTCTGCAACCCATCGAGATCCGCCTTCCTCCTGGCAGCCTGATCAATCCGGAGTACCCGGCGGCCGTCGTCGCCGGCAACGTTGAAACCTCGCAATGCATGACGGACGCGCTGCTTGCGGCCCTCGGTGCCTGCGCGGCCAGTCAGGGCTCTATGAACAACCTCACGTTCGGCAACGATCGCTATCAGTACTACGAGACCATTTGCGGCGGCGCCGGCGCCGGACCGGGCTTCGATGGCGCAAGCGCGGTCCACACCCACATGACGAACTCTCGCCTTACCGACCCTGAGGTGCTCGAGTGGCGCTACCCGGTGAGGATCACACAGTTTACGATATGCCGCGGCAGCGGCGGCGCCGGGCGGCGCCGCGGCGGTGACGGCGTCATACGCGAGATCGAGTTTCTCGAGCCGATGCATGCGGCCATACTCTCGGGCCGCCGGCGCGTTGCGCCTTTTGGTCTGGACGGCGGCAAGGCTGGCCAACCAGGATACAATGCGGTCATTCGCTCGTCGGGCGAGACCGAAGCGCTGAGCGGAACGGCCCAGATCGAACTCGGCGCTGGCGACCGGCTCGTGATTCGCACACCGGGCGGCGGAGGCTACGGCCGCGCGCCACGCTGCGTCACGCCGGCATCAAGCAAATGCTAAAGGGCAGCTGCAGCTATCTGCCGCGGATCTGCCTGCAGCGCCGCGGCCGCCCAGTGCGTTCTACGGGCTAACTCGCGAGCTGCGCGACCTCGCGCGGCGGCGCCGGCTGCGCAACGCTGCAGTCCGCACGATGAATAACGTCATAGACCTGAAACTCGCCCGAGCGCTCCAGCGCCAGGCCGATACGCAGCACAATCTCGCGCTCCTCGCCCTGAACTGCCGCCTGCAACTTCGCGAAGTAGGCCTGCTCAAGTCGTTTACCGCACAGAGCGCCGCGCTCGAACAGCTCCTGCAAAAAACTTCGAACCTGCGTGAGGAGCTCATGCTCGAACGCACGGCTCCACTGCGCGCGCAAAGCCCAGCGTGTGTGACGCTCGAGGGACTTGAGTATGTGATTCACCAGACGCCGCCTATCGAGCCGCTGCGAGATCCGGAAGACTGCGCTGGCACCGATCAGGGATACGTTGCCGACCAGCGCAGCGCCGTTCTGCGCTCGAGCCGCAAGCGTATTGACGCCGCTGCGCCTGAGCAGCCTGCGCTCTCGCTCATCGACCACCAGCTGCGGCACGAGACCGGCTCGAAGCGCCGCACCGGCGTTGTCCGCAGCCTGCCAGCGCTCGGCACGGTCGTTAGCCGCCAGAAGGCCCGCGACCGCTCCGCCCGCTGGGATGCCGAGTGGATGAAACCCTGTGCCCACTGCGTGACACAGACGCGGGAAATAGCTCATTGCGTCCTGGCTCGCGAGGCCCGCGTTACGAATTCCGAGCAACGCGCTGCTGACCGAGCCCCAGGACCACGGCGGGTCCCAGATCAGGGTTGCATGCCGCCGAGCGCAGTAACGCTCGGCGGCGAGGAAGGTGGTCATGCCGTGGTCGTGTCCGGATGCGAGCAGCGGAATATTGATGAGATCAACGCGCGGCAGATCATCGAGCGCGAACAGCCCCGTGCGCTCATCGTTCGAACCAACGATATCGTAATCGGTGAGCTCCTCGCCGTCGTCACCCTTGCAGCTCATTTCAACGTACGGCAGTGGCTGCCCGGGATGTTCAGCACGAGTAGCATCGGGCCGATGATCCGGGAGTGGGCCACCGAGCTGCACGAGCTCTGACGATCGCAGAGCGTCGACGAGAAAACGATCGTCGGAGGCGTTCATTGAGAGCCCGCGGAATAGTTCTTGGTCCTCGACGAGCTGCGATGCGGAACGAGCCAGGCGCTGCACCACGATATTGAACCGCTCTTCCTTCGCCGCAACGCCGTCATAGTCTACCGACGCCCGTAAAACCGTCTGACGGCCGGGCTCGCGCGCGTGGAGACGCAGCACCTGCCCTCCCGCCGGAAGATCGAGCCTCGCCCGGACTGCGTTATTGGCGACTCTGACAATCGCCGCGAGACGGCCTCCATGCTGAAAGTACTGCTGGACCGCAACGCTGAGGAAGCTGAGCGGCCCGTGGCTGCCGAAGGTTCTACGATAGTCTTCGAAGCTCGAGACGACGATCGGACTGTTGAGCGGCCCGCGGCTGGCTCTGCCGATAAATGCCGCGACGGTTTCGGGTCGTGAGGGGATGAGACGGGTGGCGTCGATACTGGTCGCAGGGTCTGGGGCAGTGAAGTCCGAAATTTCGATTGCCATGACCGTCGCCGTTCGGAAAGACTTATGATAGCCGCCTATTCGGTAACTTTCAGCCCCACGAGCGCCGGCGCGCAATGCCGATGCCTCGGCCGATCACCCTCGCCGTCCGCGCGTAAACAGTCCGATAAGCAAGACGCCGGCGACGAAGCCGCCGACATGCGCGCGGAATGCGACGCCGGCACCCGCGGATGCCATCATCGCCGAGCTCATCAGCTGGCCCAAAAACCAGAGTCCGAGCACCCAGATCGCCGGTAAGCGCACCGTATACAGCACGATGAATATCGGAATGGCAACCAGCACGCGAGCCCGCGGGAACAGCACAACGTAGGCGCCAAGCACGCCGGAAATCGCGCCGCTGGCACCGATCATCGGGATGCGCGAGCCCGTCTCAGGCAGCGCCTGCGCGAGCGCAGCTGCCACCCCGCAGAGGACATAGAACAGAATGAACCGTCCGTGCCCCATGCGATCTTCGATGTTGTCACCGAATATCCAGAGATAGAGAAGATTACCGGCCAGGTGCAGCAAGCCGCCGTGCAAGAACATGGATGTAAACACGGTCACCGGGGCCGGAACCCAGACAAGCGACTCGGGAAGCGAGTCGATGCCAAAGACGACCGCCGGAATGAACCCGAGAGCGTAGACTACCGCTTCGTTACCCCCCGGCCCGAGAGTGAACTGCCACAAGAAGACCACCGCGCACAGCCCGATGACGGCATAGGTGACGAGTGGCCGGGTACTGGTCGGATTATCATCGCGCAGCGGGATCATGCTGGCGCCGAACTCAGACTGCCGCTAAGGCTATCGCGACAATAAGGCTTCTGCTCCCGACATAAGCCGCTCCGGCAGCGAGCGGCGGCGTTTATAGCTGACACTATAGATGTCATGGTCCTTCGATGCGTCGAGCAAAAAGTCGTCGCTGGTCGTAATCCTGTCGATCAGCTCAAGCTCGAGCGCCTTCAGGCCATACCAATGCTCACCCGTTGCGACGACATCGAGATCGACCTTCGACCGGTGCTCTGCGATCTGATGCTTGAACAGCCGGTGCACCTCTTCGAGCTCCTCTTTGAGCTTTTCGCGACCTTCGTCGGTGTTCTCGCCGAACAAGGTCAACGTGCGCTTGTAACGCCCAGCCGTCACCTGCTCGAAGTCGACGCCTTTTGCCTCAAGCCAACGATGGAAGTTCGGCAGCTGCGCGATAACGCCAATCGATCCAACAATCGCGAAAGGCGCGGCGAGGATCTCATCGGCAACGCATGCCATCAAATACCCACCGCTCGCAGCGACTTTGTCTACCGCGACGACCAAGCGAATACCGTGCTGCTTGATTCGAAGAAGCTGCGATGCCGCCAGACCGTGCTCGTGCACGGTGCCGCCCGGGTTCTCCAGCCGGACCAGCACTTGGTCGTCTTTGCCCGCAGCGGCGAGGATAGCGGACACCTCCTCGCGCAGTGATGCCGTTGCGGAGGCGCGGATATCGCCTTTGAAATCGATCACGAATACCCGCGGTTGGTCTGAGCCTTTTTTGGCGAGCCGTTTCTGATCCTTACGACGCTGCTTTGACGCCTGCTTGAACCGCTCGCTGCCTTCGACGGCTCGCCTCACCGTATCGCCCATGTTCTGGTAGCGCTTGTTGAGGTGCTCGACGGTCAATCCGTCCTGCACCGAGCCACGCTTGGCAGACGAAATAATCAGCACAGCCACGACGGCAACTATGACGGCCACCGTCAGCAGCTCCGCCACAAACAAGCCGTAGTTACTAAGCAATTCGAGCATGCTGGCTCGGGCTATTCGCAGGTGGGCACATTACAGTCCAACGTTGTTGCGCTCAAAAACTCGGTCGGCACGATAACTCGATCGCACGAGCGGCCCAGCGACGACCTCGAGAAAGCCACGTTCGAGACCCCATTGCCGATAGCGCTCGAATTCTTCCGGCGTGACATAGCGCTCTACGGGCAGATGGTTTTGGGTCGGACGCAGGTACTGGCCGAAAGTCACGATGTCGAGGCCGATCGCCGCGAGATCGTCGAGCGCCCCGCGAATTTCTTCACCGCTCTCGCCGAGACCGAGCATCAGGCTGGTTTTCGTCAAGATATCGGTCCGATAGCGCTTCGCGTGCGCGAGGACGGCGAGGGTTTGCTCGTAGCTCGCGCGAGGATCGCGCACTCGCGTGGTCAGGCGTCGCACAGTCTCGAGATTTTGCGCGAAAACTTCAATTCCAGAGTCGAGCACCTGCTCGACATCGCCGAGCCGGCCAGAGAAATCCGGCGTCAGAGCTTCGACTACCGTACTCGGGCAGCGAGCCTTTATCGCCCGCACGCACCCCGCATAGTGCGCGGCACCGCCGTCATCGAGGTCGTCCCGATCGACAGATGTCAGCACGACGTATTTGAGCTGCATAAGCTCCACCGAACGCGCCGCATGCTCCGGCTCATCTGCATCGAGCCGCCCCCCGGGGTTGCCAGTGTCGACGGCGCAAAACTGACAGGCCCGCGTGCAGACTGCGCCCATCAACATCAGGGTCGCTGTGCCATTCGACCAGCATTCGCCAATATTTGGGCACATCGACTCCTCGCATACAGTCGCCAGGCCATGCGCCCGCACGGTCTGCTTGACCGCGGCGTACTTGCCGCCCGACGGCAACCGAATCTTGAGCCATTCCGGCTTTCGCTCGATCGCAGCGGGGCGGTCTTGACGTGCTTTAACTCCATGCTTGATGGCATTAAAGCCCTGCTCGGTCCGGTACTTCGCACCGGCCGTGACGATGGGTATCCCGCGAAACGCCGTCATGAATCGAGTTGATCACTTATGATTAAGGATGCTTGGATTATCTCACGGTTTTCAGAGGCGTGTTATGGGCAGATATCGACCGCCGCCGCCACCGCGCTCGAACTACATCACCCCGGAGGGCGCGGCAAAGCTCGAGCGCGAGCTCGACCAGCTCTGGCGAGTCGAGCGCCCGGCAGTCACGCGAGCCGTCGCCGAAGCCGCCGCCCAAGGTGACCGCTCGGAAAACGCCGAATACATCTATGGTAAAAGGCAACTTGCCGCGATCGACCGGCGCGTCAGACACCTGCGCAAGCGGCTGGAGAGTCTCCGCTTAGTTGATCAGCACCCAGCTGAGGCAACACAGGTTTACTTTGGCGCGTGGTTCGAGATCGAGGATGGCGATGGCGTATTGCAGCGGTTCAGACTCGTCGGCCCAGACGAGTTCGATCATGCTCCGGAGTACCTCAGCATGGACTCGCCGTTAGGTCTGGCGGTGCGGGGCAAGTCTCTCGATCAAGAGATTGAGGTCGCGACACCCCAGGGCGCGATGCGATACACGATCGTCGATATCAGCTATGCCGCGCCGCCCGCTAAATGCGACCGACAAAAAAAAGGCCCGGCCTAAGCCGGGCGAGTCACAGGGGGAACCAATGAACAAAGGCCGCTACTGCAGTCTCGACCACTTGAGCAGACGGACTGCCTCAGAATCCAAATCAAAGTTGCGGGCCAATAAGGCCTCGATCTCGCGGGTCTCGAAGCGGCATTCCGTGCTCTGATTCACTTCGACCACGCCGCTGAACTCCTGTCCATTATCTTCTTCGGACTGGCTGGCCAAGACAAAATGCGTGTAATACTTAACACCCATGGGCACTCAGCCTAGGCGCCTAGACCCGCGAACACTGTGAGCGGATCCACATTTTGCAGTCGCGCGCGCCATAAGCGTGCTGCAAACCGTGAGCTTCCGCTCAGTTACACCGCGGCTCTCACGGCGATCTTTGGGCCCGTTTGGCCCGCCTTGTTATATTGTGGCCAGGACTGTTTCCTATTGCTCCAGTGATTACTCGAGACTTCATCATGAAACGCTGCATCAGCTTGATCCTCGGTCTACTAATTCTTGCCGATGCCGGCGCGCAGGACGTGCGAGCGACACTGTTCGAGGCAGCCGATGCTGCGCTTGAGACCGCGACAGCTGCGCAGGCACGGCTACTCGCGCCGCGCGCGTTCGAGCGCGGCGCGGTCGCCTATACGGATGCAGAGGCAGATCTTGAACGCGGACGGAATCTCGAGCGCATCAGGGCTCGTCTCGCGGAGGCCACGGCCGCGTTCACCGAGTCAAGCGAAGCGGCAGAAATCGCGAGCGTGACGCTCGCAGCGGCGATCAAGACACGCGCCGACGCGATGAATGCGAGCGCCGATACTTTCGCTCCGGACCTTTGGGCCGAGGCCGAGCAACTTTTCGACACGGCTGCGCGCCGCCTGGAGGCCGGAACTATCGATACCGCGCGCGAGCGCGGCACGGCGGCGGAGGCGGTCTACCGCGACGCCGAGCTCACGGCCATCAAGGCACAGTATCTAAGTCAGACACGTGCGCTGCTCGCCCAAGCGGATCAGGCTCGCGTGCCTCGCTACGCGCCAAAAACCTATGCGCGCGCTGCGAGCTTGCTGGCCGAGGCGGAGCAGGAGCTCAACAACAACCGGTACGACACGGATCGCCCCAGAAGTCTCGCTCAGGATGCGAACTACGAAGCGCGCCATGCGATCTACCTGGCCGCACGGATCCAGGCCGC
>JAHEEM010000144.1 GCA_024640695.1 Rhodospirillaceae bacterium
TCATGATCACGCGGCTGCCGGCAGATTACTTCGTCGAGGCCCGTCGGCCACGGCCGCTGTCGCGCCACCTCATTTTGCACGTGCTGCTGGTGGCGCTCAAAAATCTCCTCGGGTTCGCCTTGGTAATGCTGGGAATCGTACTGCTTTTTCTGCCCGGCCAAGGCCTGCTGATGTCGATCGTCGGCCTGACGGTAATGAACTACCCCGGCAAATTCAGAATCGAGCGATGGCTCGTGCTACGTCCGCACGTGCTGCCTGCCCTCAACTGGCTGCGCAGACGCTACGGTAAACCGCCTTTCGCCGACCCTTAGCTCGCAGATCCAGCGGGGCGTTTGCTACACAGGGGTAGCTGTCTCGCCGTCAAAGGGAATAAAGCAGCCCCGCGGCCGACTGGACGCATCCGCCGAAGGATCGGAAAATTGGCGCAAGCCCGAAATCGCAGGAGCTCGGTGTGAAACTCAAAGAACTCGTCAGGGATTGGCCGCTCGACGACTGGGCGCACGGCTCACTGGCGTGGGACAACGCTCCGAGGATCTTGAAGCTCGCCGCAGTGACCGAGCCCGGCGCCGCAGGAACATTCGATCTCGCGGCAGCTCAGCGGCCAATTTGTTACGCGCATTGCCGGCGGGGCGGCCTTGCCAAATCAGCTGGCAGATGAGCTTGGCCTTGATGTGACAAAGCCGACAGTGACTACCCTCACGATCATCTGAGCACGCGCGCAACGGACTTCTCGGCCACGAAGACCTTCTACGAGGCAACGCGCTCGACGCTGGGCGACTCTATGGAAGGCGAGGACTCGAAGCGTCAAGCATGGCAGCGATTCGCTTGATACCAGACTGAACCAACACATCGGAACTACCGGCTGTGGCGGACCGTCCGCTATCCTTCGCGGGCGACATTGCTGATTGGCACCTTGCCGATACACTGTACCGGAAACCCTGCAGGAGGCACTTGATGACAATACGAAACCTCGTCTTGATGAGTTTGGCCTACCTGGCTGCGAGCGCAACCGCCAAGGCGCAAAGCTGGCAGCCGCCGGCCGACTCGGCGCGCTGCCCGTCGCCCTGGGGCGCCGACGATGAGCGCGGTTCCGGAAATCTGCAGGGACCGGAGCTGGTCTTGCGGGCGGCGCGGCTCATTCGCACGGGCGAGACATTCGAGCTCGGGCAGGTACTGTCCGAGAATATCCCCATGAACCCGATACGCCAGTTCACCGTCCAAACGAAGCGGACCGCGCCGTTCGCGTCGTCGAATCGCCGCGGCTCCAACGAGGAACTCGTGATCAGCGAGCTCGGACAGGTGGGCACACAGTTCGACGGCTTCGCGCATCAGAGCATCGGCGACAGCCTGTACAACTGTTTCAGGATCAGCGAGGTTGCGACGCGGACGGGGTTCACGCGTCTTGGGATGGAGAATGTCGCTTCAATCGTGACGCGAGGCGTCTTAGTTGACGTCGCCGCACTCAAGAATGTGGGAATGCTACCGGATACCTACGAAATCACAGTCGACGATCTACAACAGGCTTTGTCCCGCCAAAACATCGATCTGCAGCGCGGCGACGCGATCATCATCCACACCGGCTGGGGCCAACTGTGGGGCACGGACAACGCTCGCTTTCAAAATACCAACCCGGGGATCGGCGTCGCGGCAGCCGAATGGCTTGCAGCCCAGGAACCGATTCTCGTCGGCGCAGACACCTCACCAGTCGAGGTCCGACCAAACCCGGATCCGCAGATTTCTCTGCCCGTCCACCAGATCATGCTCGCGGTCAACGGCGTTCACCTGCTGGAGAACCTGAAGCTCGACGAGCTCGCCGCCGAACGTGTCTACGAGTTTGCTCTGGTGGTGCAGCCATTGAAAATCGAAGGCGGGACCGGATCAACGGTCGCGCCGACCGCTATTCGGTGATACCTAGGATTGCATAGGAACCGATCGGACAAGAGCACAACGACCATGGTGCCCGCAAAGCCCTTTAAAGTCCTGAGCAGACCGCAAGCCGCGGCCATAGTCACCGGCATTCTCGCGCTCGGCGCCGTCGTGCTCTGGCTAGGGCTCGAATGGGTCGATACGTATATGGCGCGCTTCGACGAGCTTCAACGGACGGACCCCGATTCCGCCGTGGCGGCAATTATCATTCATCTGAAGATGCTTGCGACCCTTCAGATCCTGCCGCTGACCGCATTTAGTGGCTTCATGCTCTGGTACTGCGGCCGCTCTATAACCACCCGATCGATGCCGCCAGCCGGCGCATGGATCGTCGAAGGACAACGCATTGTGACAGGCGCCGGCGCGGTGAGAAATTCGCGCGTGCTGCTGGGGCTCACGGCGGCACTGGCGTTGCTCGGAGCACTCGAGATCGCCTATGTTTATTACATAGCCGTATCGCTGCAGAATGGAGCCGACATGCCATGATCAGAGCGGCGGTCGTTCTCCAATAAACGCGACGCCGAACTGCCGGGAGCCGAAGCGCGCCGACCCCTCGAAATGAACACACCCATCAGATCAAGCGCCTTACGGTACTTCGCGTACGGCTCAAACATGCTGACCCGGCGCCTGAGAGCAGAAAACCGTGCGCCGTCGGCTCGAGCTCTTAGCACCGGCTTTATCGAAGGGCGACGACTGAGCTTCGACAAGCTGAGCAAGGACGGTTCCGGAAAGTGCGACGCGGAACCTACCGGCGACCGCTCGCATCGAGTCTACGGCGTCGTCTTCGAGGTCAGCTACCAGGAGGAGCACGCACTCGATCTAGCGGAGGGTCTCGGCTGGGGGTATGCGAAACAGCTCATACATGTGACCACCGAGACCGGCCTCATCGAGGCCATGATGTATGTTGCAAAGCGCAAGAACCGCTTGCTGCGCCCGTATCACTGGTACAAGGAAATCACTATCGCTGGCGCGCTCGAGCATGGGCTTCCGCCGGGCTACGTCGAATGGCTGCGCGCGGTCGAGTCGATCGAGGATCATGATCACCGGCGTCGCGTAGCACATGAAGCGCTACTGTCGAAGTAAGCTGTTCACGCACCGCAGCGCAAGCGCTATGCTTGTATCCTTCGCGCCGAGCATGCAGCAGCGGCAACAAGAACGGTTGGACACGAGGAAGTTCGGATGAATGACGCACTAAGAGCAGTTCGGCTAGTTTTTCTCGGTGCGGCTGCTCTAACCGTGACCTCCGCGCTCGCGGCTGACTATCCGGCGCCGCAAGAAGCCGACTGGATCGTCACCGATTTCCGATTTCATACCGGCGAGATGCTTCCCGAGCTGCGCCTGCACTACATGACGATCGGTGATCCCGACGGTATTCCGGTACTGATCCTACACGGATCAAGTCGCGCGGGTACGAGCTTTCTGAACGACCGTTTTGCGGGCGAGCTGTTCGGCCCGGGCCAGCCGCTGGATGCCGCCAAGTACTACCTGATTCTTCCAGACGCGATCGGCGCCGGTAAGTCATCAAAGCCCTCCAACGGACTACGAGCAAAGTTTCCGCAGTATTCCTATGACGACATCGTTCTCGGGCACTATCGCCTCCTGACCGAGCATTTGGGCATAAATCACGTTCGGCTGGTGCTCGGCTCTTCTGCCGGCGGTATGGAGACCTGGGTCTGGGGCGTGAGCTACCCCGACTTCATGGATGCACTCGTGCCGCTCGCGGCGCTACCGATGCCGATGTCCGGACGTAACTGGATGATGCGGCGCATGGTCATTGACGCGATCCTCAATGACCCGGAATGGAACGACGGTAACTATACGACACAGCCGCAGGCGTGGAAGCGAGCCTATGCCTACTTCGTCATGGCGACGAACGGTGGCACCCGCGCGATTTATAAGGCGGCGTCCACGCGCGAGGAGACGGACCGCAACATCGCCGCAAGGCTCGCGGCGGGCACCGAGATGGATGCCAGCGACATTCTGTATGCCTACAGCGCCTCACGCGACTACGACCCGACACCGCAACTCGAGCGTATCGAGGCGGCGCTCCTGTCGGTGAACGCCGAGGACGACGAGCGCAACCCGGTCGAGCTCGGCGTGCTCGAGCGCGAAGTAACACGCGTGAAAAACGGCCGTTTTATCGTGATTCCGGCCAGCGAAAATACGCGCGGGCATGGGACAACCCAGGACGCGAGCCTCTGGAAAAATGAGCTCGAGGCGCTGCTGTGGTCCGCGCCGATGCGGCACCCGGACTGACGCGCGGAATCGCAGCCCGACATCGGTAGCAATACCTATAGTCCGGCACCTCCGGCCGGCGTAGGATATAAAAAATATATGAACCTAGGATTCGCCATGAAACGCATGCTAATTGCCGGTTTGCTGGCTGTGGCGGCTCTTCCTGCGCTCGGCCACCATTCGATCGCCGTCCATTACGATCAGAGCCAGATCGTCAGAGTCGAAGGGATCGTCACGCAATATCTCTTCACGAACCCCCATGTCTATATCTATCTCGAGGTCGCGAACGATACCGGCCAGGTCGAGAACTGGGTTCTGCAGTGGCAGAACACGCAGGTGCTGCGCAACCGCGGCTTCGGCCCGGAAAGCATCAAGCCGGGCGACCGGCTTCGGGTTTCTGGCAGCCCCGAGCGCCACGAGCCGCAGAAGCTCTGGGTCACGGATGTCGAACGCGACCCCGATGGAGTGATCTTCGAAGCGACCGACGAAGAGCGTTACCTGCTGATCCCATAGCGGCAGCATCATCGCCCCCGAATTTGCAACCGTATCGGCATCTCCCAACGGATCGCCGCGCAGCAGCATCAGCTCTCCCCGATGCGCCTTACCTATCGCGTTGAGCACGTCCGCCAGTCCGCACCCCGCCCGGCCAGCGCGCCACCTGCAAATGACAAGAGACCCGCGCGACGGCTGCGCGACCTTTTGGTGAGCGTCCTATGTACCGCACGAGGCACCAGCAAACCTGGAAGTGATCCATGACGAATTCGCGGATAGAGCCGAATACCGCCCGTCGCGTCTACATCATCGGGGGCGGGATAGCGGGGCTCGCCACTTCCGCCCTGCTAATCCGTGACGGCGGAGTTCCGGGCGAGCGCATCCATGTCCTGGAACAGACTGACCGCATGGGGGGCAGCCTGGACGGTGCCGGCAATTCGCAGGATGGATACGTCATTCGGGGCGGGCGGATGTTCGAGGAACATTTTGCATGTACTTACGATCTGTTTTCGACGATTCCTTCGATCACCAATCCAGCGCTATCGGTAACGGACGAAATTAAGGCGTTCACGAAGCGCGTACCGACGTCATCGAAGAGCCGGCTAGTAGCCGCCGGTAAGAAAATCGAGGCGCCACCGCTCGGACTGGGCATCAGAGATAGATGGGATTTGAGCAGGCTTCTTCTGCAGCCCGAGCGGTCGCTCGATGAGCGGACGATCGAAGAGTACTTTTCGACAAAGTTCTTCGAGACGAACTTCTGGCTCATGTGGGCCACAATGTTCGCATTCCAGCCTTGGCACAGCGTCGCCGAAATGCGTCGCTACATGCGGCGGTTCATGCATCTCATGCCGGGATTCAACAGACTCGAGGGAATCTATCGAACGCCTTACAACCAATATGATTCGCTGATCCTGCCACTGACTCGTTGGCTGGAGCAGCAGGGCGTCCAATTCTCTACTGAAGTTACCGTGCTCGATCTGAAATTTTCTGAAGTGTCTACGCCAACCGCCGTGACCAGAATCGTGCTCGATCCGAGCTCGGGACTGAGCTGCATCGATGTAGGCGAGCACGACCTGGTCTTCGTAACGCTCGGATCGATGACCGAGGACTCCGCGCTCGGGACCATGGCGAGCCCGCCGAACGTCGAGCTAAAGTCCGATCGCGGTGCCTGGGCGCTGTGGCGAAAGATGGCCGAGCATCCCCGCGCGTTCGGCCGGCCCGCTGCCTTTTGCTCCGACGTATCGAAAAGCAGTTGGGAGTCGTTCACAGTCACACTCACCGACCCTGGGTTCTTTGAGTTTATGGAGCGGTTCACCGGCAATCCGGCCGGTACCGGTGGACTAGTCACTTTCAAGGACTCCAGCTGGCTGATGTCTCTCGTGCTGGCGTATCAACCTCACTTCCTGGATCAGCCCGGGAACGCGTGGGTCTTTTGGGGCTACGCGCTGTATCCGGATCGCCCCGGGGATCGCGTGCGTAAGCCGATGACGGCATGCAGCGGGCGCGAGATTCTCGAGGAACTTTTCCACCATCTACCCGTCGGCAACTCAGCACAACAAATCATCGACTCCGCATGCTGCATACCCTGCACGATGCCGTATATTACGAGTCAGTTCATGCCCAGATCGCGGCACGACAGACCAGCCGTCATTCCTCACGGAACCAGGAACTTGGCTTTTCTTGGGCAGTATTGCGAGGTTCCCGAGGACACCGTGTTTACCGTCGAATACTCGGTGCGCACAGCGCAGCTAGCTGTCTACGGACTGGTTGGCAGCACCCGGAAACCGACTCCGATGTATCGAGGTTATCTACACCCGAGCGTCATTCTGCGGGCTGCGATCGCGATGTCGTGAACATCACTATCACCGAGCAGCTGCACGACGCGGACCGATCACTTATATTGCAGTCTCTTGCAAACGAGCCTTCACATGCCCGAAACGCAACACACCACTGGCTATTCGTCCAAGTCCGCCGCGCCGGTGGATCTTAACGCCTATTGGCTGCCGTTCAGCGGCAACCGCCAATTCAAACAGAAGCCGCGTATAATCGTCGCCGCGGAATCTTGCCACTATATCGACGCCGTCGGACGACGCGTATTCGACGCCATGTCAGGGCTTTGGTGCTGCGGCTTCGGGCATAACCGGCCTGAGATCGCCGCAGCCGTGCAGCGGCAGCTGCTTACGCTCGACTATGCTCCGGCGTTTCAGTTCGCGCACCCACAGGCCTTCGAGCTCGCGAGTCGGTTGACCGGCATGACGCCAACGGGGCTCGACCATGTCTTTTTCACCAATTCAGGCTCCGAGACCGTGGAGACGGCGCTGAAGATGGCGAAGGCCTATTGGCGCCTCAAAGGTCAACCGCAGAAGCAGCGGCTGATCGGGCGCGCGAAAGGCTACCACGGCGCAAACTTCGGCGGCACGAGTGTCGGCGGCATCGAACCGAACCGTGCGCCTTACGGCGAGCTCACCGCGGCCGATCATCTGCCGCACACTTTGCTGACAGAGAACGCATTCTCGCGCGGTCTCCCCGAGCGCGGCGCAGAGCTCGCCGATGCGCTCGAAACCCTCGTAGCGCAGCATGGCGCCGAGCACATCGCCGCCGTCATCGTCGAGCCGTTCTCGGGGTCCGCCGGCGTCATTGTGCCGCCGCGCGGGTACCTTGCGCGTCTGCGAACAATCTGCGATGCGCACGACATCCTGCTGATCTTCGATGAAGTCATTACGGGCTTCGGTCGAACGGGTCATGTCTTCGGCGCCAATGCCTTCGGCGTGACACCCGACATTCTCTGCATCGCAAAAGCCCTTACCAACGGCACCGTACCGATGGGTGCTGTCGTCGCGGCTACTCCAATCTATGACACCTTCATGGGTGTCGATGGACCGGAGTATATGGTTGAGTTTCCGCACGGCTATACTTACTCGGGCCACCCGGTCGCCTGCGCCGCGGCGCTCGCGGCGCTCGATATCTTCGAGCGTGAAGGCCTCGCCGCGCGCGCAGCTGCGCTCGCGCCCTACTTCGAGAACGCGCTGCATGGTCTGCGGGGTACGAAGCACATCACCGACATCCGCAACTACGGTCTCGCCGGCGCCCTGCAGATCGATTGCATTCCCGGCGAGCCAGTCCGCCGACCGTTCGAGATCGCCCTGAAGTGCTGGGAGAAGGGCCTGTATGTTCGCTGGGCCGGCGACACGGTGCAGCTCGGGCCGCCGCTAATCAGCGAGAAACATCAGCTCGATGATGCGTTCAGCATACTGAGCGAAGTCATCGCGAGCGTCGCCTAGCAGATGCCTGACTCGACGCCAAAAAGGGCCGCGCCATCGACGCTGCCCATCGTCGGCCACCTAATCGGCGGCAGCCGCGTGCTCGATGCCGGAGATACCCTGCCGGTTTATAACCCTGCCACCGGCCAGCAGATACGGCGCGTCGCGTCGGCAGAGCCGGCAACGGTCGAGCACGCGATCGCGGCAGCTGAGGCGGCACTGCCGCAGTGGCGCAACACGACGCCGCGCGCGCGCGCGCGCATCATGTTCCGCTTCAAGGAACTCATCGAAAAACACGCCGACACAGTCGCCGCACTCATAACCGAGGAACATGGCAAGGTGCTCGACGATGCGCATGGCGAGATCAAACGCGGCATCGAGAATGTCGAATATGCCTGCGCGGCACCGGAACTCCTCAAGGGGGAGTACAGCCGTAACGTCGGCAGCGGCGTCGATAGCTGGTCAG
>JAHEEM010000145.1:0-7836 GCA_024640695.1 Rhodospirillaceae bacterium
CGAGATACGCACCGCAGAACTGCCTACCTAGTCGCCTTCGTAGTCCGCAGACTCACGGTATCGTCGATAACGTTCTTCGCTGCTGTCCATGAACGTCGCCCATGGCCGAGGATCTGTAGCATCCCAATAGAGCGGGTCGCCCGGAATGCGCTCGTTAAGGAAGCCGCGTTCGTCCAGATAGACCTTGCTTGCGGGCCCATTGGTGTCGGTGCAGGTGTTGTAGAGCGGCCGAAGCTCGGGACGGGGGTCGGCCTCAAGATCGTAGGAAAGTTTCGAGTAGACCGGGGTCACATAGACCTCAGCATCATATAGCGTGATCTCGCCTTCGATCGTGTCGCCAACTCGGCGGTAACGCTCAACTGTCTCAAGCCTATCGGTGAACTCAGTCAAGCCGCCCTTCCAGGCCCTGATCTGGTTGGTGTGCACGATCAGGGCGTCACCATCCCAAAAGCCGATCGATTCGCCGTGCCATTTTGGGTACTGATAGTCCGCGGCGCTATGGCCACTATCGTCGGTATAAATCCAGCGAATATAATTCCTGTTGTTGCCAGCGCCGAGGATCCATACCCTGTCGGGGGTGGCGATGAACTCCTCAGCATCCGTGACCGCAGTCATGAAGCCGCCCGGCAAACAGAAGGCATTCGGCCCCCAGGAGCGCCCTTGTGCCAGGGCCCACATGTCCTGAACGAAGTACTCCTGGTACTGTGGTGTCAGCATCGGCACGACCGAGCTTGCCGGATTCAGGCCACCCTCCAAGCGATCGGCGCCGCCAGAAAAGCGCCCGCGCCAGTCGGGAATCGTTTCTGACGTATGTCGGGTGCCGCCGTCGGCTGCAGCAAGCCATGCTTGGTAATGCTCCCACGCGCTCGTGTAAGGATATGGGCTGACAAGATCCGCAGCGCCGACTTTCCCGGTGCCTTCCAGGCCGTAGACGGCCGCGCGGTCCATATTTCTCATCTCGCGAACTGTATTGTTGTGGTAGTAAGCCGGGTCGGCCCACTGCTCCTGATCCGCGCGGAAATTCTCCGTCGTAAAAAGAGTCTGCGCGTCAATGGATCCCGCTAATGCCATGCCGGCCAGCACCGCAGCGACTGAGGCCGCAGGGATTCGAACTGCGCTCAAGCCCCTCTCTCCGGTCGACTAGCTATAGAATCAACCCTCACGTATCCCACTCGAAATCTCATTCGTACTTGTTCCCATCGGCGGCAATGACCGTAATGTAGTTACCGCCTGGCCTGCCATCCCGCAACGGCCAAATATCCACCGAGATTACATCGCCGGGCTGGAACGTCTTCTGCCCAATGCCGCGCCGAATCATGTTCGGTATATTGGACATCTCGATCCAGTAGTTCACCATCTCGCCGTCTTCTCTCTCGACGTCGATGAACAAGGAGACGTGCGGATTGAGAAAAGAGAACTTGGTCACCGTTCCCGTGAGCGTAACCTCCCGGTCGTGATCGAACATCGAATGAGAGTGGTGCGCTGACACCGGCCCGGAGATCACTAAGGCTGCGAGCACCGTCAAACCAATACGAATGATAGCCCTCATTTATTTCCTCCCGTGCAGTCTTGAGTCGGCGCTACTGGCCGTGCTCCGCTAAGATTCCCAGCCTAGCTCTGTGCTCCGCCTGCTTCAACCCCCGCACGTCCGCTCCGGCGATACCGTTCACTGTAATGTGTTTGGCGACTCAAACAGCGCTCACCCGCAGCACGAACCGCTCGCGGTCTCGCTAATCGCCCATGTACTGGAAGACGAACAATCCTGTTCCGACGCAAGACTCGCTCTGTCCCATGCAGGATTCGCCGGAACGATCTGAGGCGAAGGCGAGGCCGCGGTGATCGATATCCACATCTGTGAGCTCGATCGCCCCCGGCCGCGCTTGCGCCGGCCGCGGACTCGCAGTGGTCTTCGGAACGTAGTAACCGACTTCCCGAAGATTCTGAGGGTCTGAGATGTCGACAACTCTAACGCCGGCGTTCAGGTAAGCGATCCAGGCCAACTTGTCCTCGAACCGGTTAAGGTGTCCGTTGACCGTCTCAGCATGTTGATGCGGGCCGAAGTTACCGCCAATGTCGCAGAAGTTGCCGATAGGCACCTGCCAGGTTGACAGTGGCATCGGATGCGTTTCATGAGTGATATCGAACATGTATACCCGGCTCTTGAGCCCGTGCAGGCACTCTAGGCCATCATATTCGTCGCTAACCAAGGCATAGGTTCTGGGCAGCTCGCCCTCGGCGGCCGTGATGTTTGGCACTTTGTCGTAGACGATCGGTGAAACGGTGTGCGGCCCTCGGCCCGGAGGGGACGTATCATAGGACCAGACCAGCTTCGGATTAGTCGGATCAGAGATATCCCAGGAAGCAATATGGCCGCTGCCGATACGGAAACCAGCGTAAACCCTGTCGTTCGCCTCATCGACAATGGGGTGGTGAACGTACTGCCCCTCGAAACCATCCTCCCCTTCCTTCTGACCTGGCAACCACGCCCTTCCGACAAACTTTGGGTTTGCGGGGTCCTTGAGATCCCAGATATGGAGCAGTGTGGTTCTAAAGCCCGGCTCACCTGACGCGCTATAGAAAAGCCCCGTGTCCGGCGACCAATGGCCTTTGTGCGCCCGGTTAATCAACGTTCCACCGCATCCGGGGCCACAGGAGTTCTCTGGCGTGCCGGTAATCTCTGCGACTAAAGCGATACGAGAAGGATTCGTGCTTCGAGACGTAATGTCAAAGATCTGAAACTTGAGGTCCTCGCCGGCCTCGGAGTTGCGAATTAGATAGTCGCGTCCCGGCGGGTCTGAATCGAACTCGTAATCGTAGACGACGGAAACGGAGCGGGAGTTCGCGCTTACATCGTTTGGTATGTGCCAGACGAGCAATGGATTGCCGGGATCGGATATTTCGACAATGGACGTGCCATTCCACTCATTGCGACCCGTGATCGGATTAAGTGTCGCGTCGCGTGTCCGTGTGTTTGTAACATGACCGACGTAGACCCAATTCCCGTTCTCGGAATCCGACTTAGTAGTTACCTGCAGCGCCTGACGGCCCTGCATGTCGTGGTAACCGACAAGAGTTACGTTATGGGATTCGTCTGCCAGAGCGGTAGCGAACGAACCCAATACGAACCCGGTCACTAGAACAACAGGGGGCCACGACAAGTTTCCGGATCTCATATCAACCCTCGCACTTATCCCGATTAAGATGCTGAATAGACAAAAAGCTCTCGCCGCTTCAGCGGCGGACGGTAAACTGTGAGCCTCGGGAAGCACCGGAGATCTGAGCCGGACCGGCCGCGCGAACAAGTAAGACGGAGCGCTCGCCCCGTCCGAAGAGGGGCGACAAGTGCAGCGACAGGTCGCACACAGTATAGCGTTGTGGCCTCGTCCGCACGGTGCCTAGCTTCTTCACGCGCCGAACGAGCTGCTGTTCCCTACCAGACAGCCGGCCACGGTTTTCCGACCATGAACTCCGGATTGGCGCCGGCGCGGGGGCGGAACTTCTGAATGCGGCCGTTGTTTACCGAAGCCGTGTAGAAGTTACCTTCGTTGTCGCTGGACATTCCGTGCACGCCCCACATACCTCCGGGGAATTCTCCCCAGCTACCCCAAGAATAGAGGAAATGGCCGTCGAGATCGTAACCTAGGATTTTGTGGGTACCCTGGTCGGCCGCCCAGAGTTTTCGATCGCTCGTAACGATGAAGCTGTGAATGTCCTGCGGCTGACCGCGCCTGCCCTTCCAGAAGGTCCACTCGTACAGAAAATTGCCATCTTCGTCGAAAACCTGCACGCGGCCGTTATCACGATCATTCACAAAGACTCGCCGGGTCGTGGGATCGACGGCGATACCGTGAACATTGTTCCAGTATCCCGGGCGGGTTTCCTGCCCTGCTCCACGGCCCTTCTCACCCCACTGCGCCAGAATATTGCCGTCCATGTCGTACTTGATGACGCGGGTGTTGTCGTAGCCGTCAGCGAGATAAAACGTGTTCTCGTCCATGAATACGAGGAAGGTTGGGCGGCGGAAGTGAGTATCGTCCTCACCCGGCTCTCCGGGCGTGCCGAACATCTGCACTAACTCGGACCCATCATTGGTGAACTTGGCCATGAAATGCCCATCGGCATCGACAATCCAGACATGCTTATCGGGATCGTAGGGACTGATCTCCACATCATGGGGCCGATACCAGAGGTGATCCCATTGCGTCCACTCTTCGACGATGTTGCCTTCGCGGTTCACTACAAGCACGCAGTGCTCCCAACGCCAGTCTATGCCCGGTCTGCCGTTCCCTGGCTCGTCCAGCTGGTCGCCGTTGGGAATAGACGCACCCGCTTGCCGAAGCGGCAGTCTAAAGTTGGGGTAGTGATAGCCAGGCCCGAGCTGCGGCAACCAGATGGTCTCCGCGCGCTCCCCGAACTCAACCAGCTCGCCTTTCTGCACGAGGAACACGCGGTCCGGACTTTCGGCGAATACATCCATCGTCACCGAATAGGTCCAGCCTTCGTGGCCAGGAAGGCTCTCGGACATCGGCTTTGGCCAGTTTGGGACAACTTCGTAGGGCCCGAAGACGTCCTGCCCACCGACTTGTCCCGGGATCGCCGCAAATCCGGCACCGGGCAGTTGCGGATCCTGCGCACCCGCGACTCCGCTGCCGAGCATCAGAAAACCGGCCCAAGCGACCGCAACTATAGGTGTACGTTTGTTCATTCTCGTTCCCTCCAAAATCCCGAACCGGCGAGCCTCAAGACGAGCCGCGAACGCATGGGCACCTGCCCAGGCGCCCGATTTTTTTCTGCTCAGACCATACGCCCGACTATTCTACGGGGTCAACTTCACAATCACGGAGACGATTCCCGCATTCACTCCGGCAGTGGCAAGAGCCTGGATCAGGCTACCGAAGTCACTTTTCTTAAATTCCTGCCGCCGCCCCACCCTGAGATTCGTCAGACTGCACACTAACTGCGGTTCGACCCCTCCGATCACCAAGACCCGGTCGCTGAGACCTCAAACTCATCGTTGAGCGATGTAAATTGCTCGGCTTTAGTTACTACCTCCGCTTTGGGCTACAGGGCAGAGATGCTGTTATTGCAGCATTCGCTGCTTACTCAGGTCGGCAAACGGCCAATGGACTCATACGAAATAGTCCGTCGAATAGATAACCGGCGTATTCTCTGCATCAAGTGTTACTTCTTGAGCGACGCAGCTTCAGCGAACTCACTACTTCGCACGAGCCGGGAGTCCTGTAGCGATCATGTCAACCTTGTACAGCGCACCTGCGCCGCCGACGTACAGCGTTTGCTTCAAAGGCCCACCGAACGCGAGATTCTGGCAGTCTCTTGGGCGACACCTGATCGGGATCGTGCCGAGATGAGCGCCCTGTCGACTCAAGACCTCTACGCCGCCGCCGGTGGCCACATAGAGGCGATCTTCACCGTCGACGGCCATCCCATCCGCGAAGGTCTTGATTCCACCTAAACCATTGTCGCGTTTGCTGCGGCCCTCTAAGGTACCGAACTCGCGTCGGTTCTGGACGAGACCATCCGGCCGGATATCCCACGCGATGACATGCTCGCCGTTGGAATCGCTGATATATAGTGTGCTCTCGTCGCGGCTGAGCTGAATGCCATTGGGGCGAATCATGTTCTCTTCGATCCTTACCGGTTGCCCTCCCGGCGGGATGTAGTACACCGCTGGCGGGAGACGCGGGCCCAAGGGTCTGCCGCCGTAACGTTCAACCAACTCCTCGACCTGTCCCGCGGTGAGCCCGGGGTCGGTGAAGTAGATGCCGCCGGACCGCGCAACAATTAAATCGTTAGGACGACTGAACGGCTGGCCCTCGAAGTTATCGGCAAGCACGGCTTCGCTGCCCGGCGGGTAGATTACGCCGATCCGGGTCGATCCGTCCCAGGCCTGGGCCGAGATCAAGCGACCTGCGGAGTCCTGCGTCACACCGTGCGACTCGTTGGACTCGGCAACCAGCACCGACACCCGATTGGTCGCGGGGTCCATCCGGTAGATCCGAAGCGCATCTGGTTCTGAAAATAACAGCGATCCGTCCATCAGACCGATGGGATCATCCAGACCGTTGTAGCCTTCCAGAATGCGATGAATCGGCGTGCCGGCCTCAACCACCCCGGGGATCGCCGGCGTCACGCCGACCACGGCAGGCGACTGGATCCCCTGACCGCTGACGTTAGTAAACAGCGCCTGCGAGACGAGTGCGCCTATGACTACGCCTATCGCTATTCTTGGTTTCATGCCGCTATTCGCTCCAGAATGCGCTGCGACCACTTCGCCGCTAACAAGCCCCAAGGGTAGCAGACGCTCGCGCGTTTTCTGATTGCCGTCCGATTCTCCGCCTATTGCGCGTCAGTAGGTGCAGGAGTCGGTGGCTGGACCGAGGCCAGGTAGGCCACGATTGCCGTCATGTCGTCCACGGTCAGGTTGGCGATCACCGGCTTCATCAGCTGCGCCGACAGGCCGTTGCGCGTGCCCTGCTGCATATCGTACAGCTGGCGCATCATGTAGCTGGGCGATCGGCCGGCAATGCCGGGGACATCGGCCAGACCCATGAGATCCGGCCCGTGGCATATACCGCACTGGATGGTCTTGCCGGCGCCGGTCATCACGAGCGCCTCGCCCTCAGCGAGGCTACCGACCGGCACGTATACGACCCATCCGGATCGCGGATTGCGCAGGAAGTTGGCCTGATGCGCGTCCTCCGGCGTCTCGACGATTCGCCCTGCGAGCGGCTCGGTCGGCTCGGTCCCGACCGTGATGTACATGTTGCCCTGCTCGAGATGCATCTCCGGGATCAAGTCCGCCTCAATCACGCGCATCCAGGGCGTCCATGGAATCGCAGCGAAATACTCCGCCGCCTCAAGCATCTCCTCGTCGGTCATCGCTGCTGCCAACGCATTCATCGTCGAGGAATTCGGTTTCCTAGGGTCAGCGCTGTATCGCAGCCCGTCCCGCATGTCTTGCAACTGCCGGATGGTATAGGCAACCGGCTGACCTGCCGGCGGCGCGTTCTCCGGTCTGCCCTTACCGTTCGGCAGGTGACAGGAGCCGCAGCCTCGGCCGCGCTCTGCCATCATGCTCGCGGGGCCATGTCTGATGATGTCGGGCATCGGCGGATGATCGCCGGGAAACCAGTCGATCACATCGTGGCCGTCGCGGACCTCCATCCGTGAATACGCGGCGCTGCTTCCCCCGACTCGTCTGAGCTGGGTAATTTCCTCTGCGTCTTCCCCAGGGAGCACCTCCCTAACCGGCGGGCGCTGCGGGACGTGCTTGTCGCCGGGCTGCGGTTGCGTGCTCCACGCATATGCCCATACGGGCTCCGGCTGGTTCGCTACCTGAGCTGCGACGATGGAAGCTCCCATCGCGACACAGACGCCACACAGGAGCCCGGCCCATGCTTGCTGCTTCATGTGATTACCCCTCAATGACGGCTAGCGTACCGGCCGACGCTGGTCGCATGGCTCACGGTTTATTTTCGTTATAACGAACGCCTGCTTTCGGCCTGTCAGCGCTTATTCGTTAACGGTCAACGATACTCTTTTTCATGCGCTGGACGAAACCCGGATCTTGACGGGTGTTGCTGGCGTTGCACGTCGCCTGCGGTGGCAGAGTAGCTCAGCGCCCCAGTCGCCTGACATGAATTGACGTGGCCCCGGCCGACAGTCGCGATCTGCGCTGTTGCGCTGGGAATCTCTTGATCTCGGGACACTGCCGATTCACACTCGAATGCCGGCATGGGTCACAGAGACCCGTCTGAAAGGTAAATTGTCGATGCGGCTGTTCCTGACGAGCATGATCTTAATGGCGGGGGCCGG
>JAHEEM010000145.1:7846-8335 GCA_024640695.1 Rhodospirillaceae bacterium
GGTTGCACAGTCACCCGGCAGCATTTCCGCCGAAGGTGGCGACATCCTCATCACGCCGATCCTTCATGCCGGTGCACAGGTGGAGCACGCGGGCAAGGTAATCCACATCGATCCCTGGAGCGTGGGAGATCTGTCGCGAGCCAAGCCGGCCGATCTCATTTTAGTGACCGACGACCCGGGTCACCACCTGGACACAGCTGCGATTGCCCGGCTGCGCAAACCGGGCACGCCAGTCGTCTTGACCAGGGCCGCCCATGCGCGCTTTTCCGATGGCACTGTCCTCTCCAACGGCGAGAGCGGCGTCTTCGCAGGCATTTACGTCGAGGCCGTCGGTGCCTACGACATGACGCCTGGGCTTCCATACCATCCGAAGGGCGAGGCGAATGGCTATGTGATTACCTTGGGAGGCAAGCGCCTCTTCTTTGCCGGCGTGGGCGAGTGCGTACCCGAGATTCAGGCATTACAGAACATCGACGTTGCAATCATGCC
>JAHEEM010000349.1 GCA_024640695.1 Rhodospirillaceae bacterium
GAAACTGTTGCCTTCGAGCGCTCCCGGATCTCTAACCGGGCGTACGTCGACAAGTGACCCAGGTAAGAACGCACGCACGAAATCGATATCGACGGTGAATCCGCCACGGACGCGCCCGCTTATCACGCCTGTGATCACGGTGCTTTCCTCGAAGGCCTCCTCGAGCACCCTCCAAGTGCGCGCACGCTTCGCCTTCTCTCTCGAGAGGCGTGTCTCGCCGAAGCCGTCCTCGACGGCATCGAGTGCGACCTCAACCTCGTCACCTACGGCGACTTCGAGCTCGCCCTGTTCATCTAGAAATTGGTTGGCGGGAATGACCGCTTCGGATTTGAGCCCTGCGTTGACGATCACCACGTCCGAGTTCGCCTCGATGACCGTTCCGGTCAGGATCGCGCCTTGCTTGATTTGTTGTGCAGCTAGGCTTTCCTCGAGTAGCTCCGCAAAAGATTCTGTCATAAATGTTTAGTACGCTTGCGCGTAACCTCTAGTTAACACCGCACCTCCTGGCACAGTGGTCTGTTCAACACCGGCTTCAGGCATCCTGCCAAAGCCCCAATCAACTTCCGGCCGTCAAGCCAGCCTCATCGACCCATCTCAGGACCGTTTCGATGACCTGCTCGGCGGTCAACCCCGTGGAGTCGAGCACGCGAGCGTCGGCAGCGGGCCGAAGTGGCGCGATTGACCGGTTGGCATCGCGCTGATCCCGCTCGACGATCTCCCGGGAAAGGGTCGCTAAGCTAACATCAATTCCCTTTTCTCTCAACTGCTTATAGCGCCTTTCCGCCCGTTCTTCCGGCGCTGCCGTCAGAAAAACCTTGAGCGTGGACTCAGGGAAGACAACGCTACCCATATCCCGGCCGTCAGCAATGAGCCCGGGCGCTCGGGCAAAGCCGCGTTGACGCTCCAGCAGCGCCGCCCGTACCTCGGGAACGGCGCCGACCTGCGAGGCGTCCATCCCAGCGTCTTCGGTCCTGAGCGCGAGCGTCACATCCTGACTTTCGAGCATGATCTGCTCCTCATCGCCAGCGGCAGAGAACTCGACCGCCATCGTTTCGGCTACGCTGACCAGCCCGGCGGCGTCCTCAAGAGACACGCCCCGACGCCGCGCAGCCAGGGCCACCAGCCGGTACAGCGCGCCGCTGTCGAGCAGATGCCAGTTCAGGCGTCGAGCAAGCCCACGACTCACAGTGCCCTTACCCGACCCTGTCGGACCATCGATAGCAATCACCGGTACCTGCGCCGTCATCTCGGTCAGCCGCCCAGAGCCTCTAGCACCAGGCCTGCGCGAGCGGCCGTGGCCATGAAGCCGGGGAACGATGTAGCGATCTCGGCCGTGCTGCAAATCTCGATGGGCGCATCGGCCCGAAGGCTCGCGACGGCGAATGCCATCGCGATCCGGTGATCGCCGCGGCTTTCGACGACGCCGCCACGGATCGGCCCGCCATCCACGATCAGGCCGTCCGCCCGCTCTTCGACCGCGACACCGACCGCGCGCAAACCGTCCGCCATGACCGAGATTCGGTCGCTCTCTTTGTGGCGCAGCTCCGCAGCCCCGGTAACGGTCGTGCGCCCGTGCGCACAAGCCGCAGCAATGAACAGTACGGGCAGCTCGTCGATGCTTAGCGCAACGGCATCGTCGCCGAACTCGACACCGTTGAGCTCACTTCGTTCTACCCAGATATCGGCAACCGGCTCGGATCCGCGCTGACCCGTGTTTCTGAGCTCGATATGCGCGCCCATATCGCGCAGGACGTCGAGCAGCCCCGTGCGCGTCTGGTTCACGCCCACGCTGCGGATCAATAACCCGTCATCCGCCCCGAGCAATCCAGCAACGATGAAAAAAGCTGCGGAGGAAAAGTCCGCCGGCACATCGATCTCCAGGCCGCTCAGCTTCGCCGGCCCGGCCAGGCTCACTACTCCGCCCTCTTCCAGTTCAATCGGCGCTCCCATTGCCTGCAACATAAGCTCGGTGTGGTCGCGACTCGGCCCGGGGGAACGCACGATCGTCCGTCCGTGCGCCCACAGCCCGGCAAGCAGCACCGCAGATTTGATCTGTGCGCTTGCCACGGGTAACGAGTAGTCGATACCGCACAAGCGCGAGCCGCCTGCGATACGCAACGGCGGGAAACCGTCCGACGTATTTATGTCGGCGCCCATAGCTCGCAGGGGCTCAGCGATTCGCTCCATCGGCCGGCGACGCAATGATGCATCGCCGGTCAGCTCACTGGCGAACGGCTGCGCGGCCAGAATTCCGGCCAGCAACCGCAGGGCCGTGCCCGAGTTACCCAAATCCAAAGGGCCGTCGGGAGCCTCGAGTCCGGCATGGCCTACGCCATGAATAGCGAGCGTGTCACCGCTGTCCTCGACACGCACACCCAGCGCCCGCATAGCTGCCAGCGTCGCGAGACAGTCCTCGCCACGTAGA
>JAHEEM010000015.1:0-19793 GCA_024640695.1 Rhodospirillaceae bacterium
GCACACGCTCGCGATCCCGATTGAGGAGCGCCGGCAGCAAACACCCTCCCGCACGCAGTCTTGAGGACCTGGCATGAGGCCGTGTAATAAACTCATCCCCGACAAGGTCTGTTGCACACGAGAGTCACTAACGCGCATCGCCAACCACAGGGACGCGCAACAACTTCTTCGTTCTTAACGCCATGAGGAGATCTGATATGTCTAGAAAGTTACAGCTCACGACGGTTGCGAGCGGCGTCACCGCTGCCCTCGGCCTGGCTGCGTCGATCACGACGCACACAGCCAACGCGCAAGAGGGTATGGAGAAGTGCTACGGCATTTCCCTCGCCGGCAAGAACGACTGCAAGGCCGGCCCGGGCACGACCTGTGCGGGCACCTCGACCATTGATTATCAGTCCAACGCCTGGAAGCTCGTGCCGCAGGGCACGTGTGTGAATATGGATACCCCGCACGGCAAAGGCTCGCTGGCAGAGTCCGACGCGCGAATTCCGAGCTGATCGATGCGAGTTTCGGGAGCCGCTATCTCCCCTCGTCGTGCTCCCGCCGGGGAGAAACCGATGCCGGTGCTAACCGGCATCGGTCTCAAACCCGAGCACTACCGTGAGTTGCTCGAGCTCAAGCCCGCGATCGGTTTTCTCGAGGTGCATACAGAGAACTACATGGGCGCGGGCGGTCCGCCGCACCGCTATCTCGAGGCGCTGGCGGAGCACTATCCGCTGTCGTTTCACGGCGTCGGCGCATCATTGGGCGGCGCGACGCCGCTCGACGACGCGCATCTTTCACGCTGGCGCGCACTCACCGATCGCTATTCACCTGCCCTGGTCTCCGAGCACGTCGCGTGGACGGCCCATAATGGCCTCGCGCTGCATGACCTGCTGCCCCTGCCGTATACGCAAGAGGCACTGACCGTGCTCTGCGAGCATATCGATGCGATGCAGATGGCGCTCGGACATGAGATTCTGATTGAGAACCCGTCCCGGTATATCGACTTAATCGACAGCGATATACCCGAAACCGAATTCCTTATCTCGGCAGCACGGCGCACCAGCTGCCGGCTGCTGCTCGACATCAACAACGTCTATGTGAGCTCGCGCAATCAAGATGAAGACGCGCAGGCCTACCTCGATCGAATCCCGGGCGAGCTCGTTGCCGAGATCCATCTCGCCGGCCATGCCGTGCAGACGACGGCGACGGGCCACGAGCTTCGTATCGACGACCACGGCAGCCACGTGTGCGCGGACGTCTGGTCGCTCTATGCTGAGACGATCGCGCGAATCGGCCTGCGGCCGACCCTGATCGAATGGGATACTAACGTGCCGCCACTGGAGGTGCTACTTGCCGAAGCTGCGCGCGCTGATACCACTGCCGCTGCAGCGCTCGCCGCTCGCGAGGGACTCGCCGATGCTGCCGCTGGCTGAGCTGCAACTGGAGTTCGCGAGATTCGTGCTCGCCCCGCCCGGACAGCCCGCAGCGCCGATGCTGCCCGCCGCGGTCAACAAAGGCGGCGCGGCGACCGCAGAGCGGCTCGCCGTCTACAAGAACAACGTCTACTCGCGCCTCATCGACGCGCTCGCGGCAACGTTTCCAGCCGTCGAGCGACTCGTCGGCAAAGAATTCTTTCGCTACGCCGCAAGCGAGTACATCGGCATCCACGCGCCGCGCTCGCCAACGCTGATTGGCTACGGCGACCGGTTCGCGGCTTTTCTAGGCCGCTTCGCCCCGGCCGTAAGCGTACCGTACCTTCCCGACGTCGCCGAGCTCGAGTTCAATTACCTCGAGGCTTACCACGCGGCCGAGGCGGCTGCGATGACCATGGACGCGTTCGATGCCGCACTCGCCGATCCGGATCGTGCGCCGGCGCTGGCGCTGCACCCATCGGCGCGGCTCATGCAGTCACGGTTCCCGGTGTCACGCATCTGGGAGTTGAATGTCCAACCGGAGCCGCCGCAGGGCAAGACACATATCCCCGGCGAGACCGAGCACCTGCTCGTGATTCGGCCGCGCGCTACCGTGGAGGTACGCCGCGTGAGCCGTGGCGCCTATGCGTCTCTGGTCACACTAACCGACGGCGGCACGCTCACCGAAGCGCTGAGCGCGGGCGTCCGCGCCGATCCGGACAGCAATTTACTTCAGCACTTGGCGGCGCTCGCCGCCGGTGAATCGTTTTACCTGCAAGAATCAACGCCATGAACCCAAGCGCTGAGCTCGCCACCGCCTCGCACAGCAGCCAAACCATCGTCGAACGCGCCCGGCGGATAGTCGCCGCACTCGAACGCGTCTCCTACGACACGCTCGTCAGCACGCCGGCGCGCATCTTCATCGCGGCGACGTTCTTGCTGTCAGGCCGCACCAAGGTTGAAGGATTTCTGAGCATCAGCCAATCGGCATTGTTCTTGTTCGAGTACGAATACTCATTGCCGGTGATCTCACCGCGCCTGGCGACCTATCTGGCAACCTATGCCGAGCACCTGTTTCCGATATTGCTAATTATCGGGCTCGGCTCACGCTTGAGCGCAGCCGCATTGCTCGGCATGACGCTCGTGATCCAGCTGTTCGTCTATCCCGGCGCCTGGTCGACGCATCTGCTCTGGGCGTCCGCGCTGGCCTTCATTATTTTCCGCGGCCCCGGACAGCTGTCCGTCGATCATTGGCTGCGTAAGCGCAATCTACCCTGAGGACGACCGTTGCGCGATACGATTGCTCACGACCTGTAGCCCCAACGCAAGGCCGATCCAGAGCACGATAGCGGCGCCGAGCAGGCCGACATTGATGACTGTAGGGTGCTGCCAGACGCCGCGCAAGCGATCGCCCAGCACGGTCAACGCAGCGATGCCCGGCCCGACGCCGAGCGCGGTGCCGATTAGAAAATCGCTGAGTCTGATCGACGACGCACCGGCGGCGATGCTGATCACGGCGAATGGCGCCACGGGCACGTTTCTGATGACCAACACGGGCACGATGCCGCCACGGGCGAGCCGCTCCGAGATAGTCTGGATCTTATCGCCGAGAAAGCCTGCATGCAGGCGCTTGCCGAGCCAACGGCCCACGCCGAAGTTCGCAGCCGAACCGAGAACACAACCACACAGCGCCCAAAGGAACCCGCTCCAGGGACCGAACGTTATCGCCGTCGCCGTGATCAGCACAGTGATAGGAAAAATCACCAGGCTCCCGATCACGAACGCCAGCACCACAATCGGCCCGCCCCAGGCGCTGCCGCTCAGGACTTTGAGTCGTGGGACGACCTGGTCCGACGAGAACCAGTCGCCTAGGGGTAGATATGCCCATGCGAGCAGCAGCACGAGCAAAGCTGCCGGCAAAGCCATGAGCCGGCATGCCCGGCGTAATAGCAACCTACGCGGCCCGACCGCTCTACTGAATGCCTCGGTCTCACTCCCTGTACTAGGCAGTTTCATTGATATGTCATCCCTGATCTGCCCATTGTGCCGCGTTGGACTCACAATGCCCACCGGACCTCAGCCAGTAGCCGGCTGAGGATCATTTTCCTCCGGCGTTAGAATGACCCGGCGAATAGGCTCGATAAGAAAAAAAGAAGGAGAAGAAGATGAGCACAGAAACACGCCTGCAGACACCGCTATTCCTATTGCGCGCCGGGGTTTTTATCGTCATGTTCATGTGGACGGCCGACAAGTTCGTCAACCCGGCTCACTCCGCGGCGGTGTACGAGCGCTTCTATCTCATTGGCGGACTAGGCGAAATGGCGTTTCTCGTCATCGGCCTCTTGGAGCTTGCGGTCATCGTCGGGTTTCTGCTCGGCGTCAGAAAAACACTGACCTATGGGGTCATACTAGCGCTCCATGCCGTATCGACGCTCTCGTCCTGGCAGCAGTACCTCGGCTTCGACAACCTGCTGTTCTTCGCCGCCTGGCCGATGCTAGCCGCCTGCTACGCGCTGTTCGTGCTACGCGACCTCGACACCAAGTTCACGCTCGCAAAGTTCGCCTGAGCGTCCTCCCGGCGCCCGGCGCCGCTACCGGGCCGCATGATGCGGAGCCGGTCCAGCGGCATGGGTGAATACTGCCGGATAACCATTGACCGAAAGCCGGCTGCGACGCTACGGTGGGCACTCTAAGGAGCCCGTGATGACGAGAACCACGCCCAGTTTGCTGGCTGCGCTGCTGGCCTTGGCCCTGCCGCCGGGGGCCAGCGCCACGGATATCGCCGTGTGCACGGACGTCGGCCGCTTCACCCTCGAGCTATCCGACGAGCAGGCGCCGCAGCACGTCGCCAATTTTCTGAACTATATGGATCAAGGTTTTTATACGGGGACCGTGTTTCATCGCGTGATCGAAAATTTCGTCGTGCAGGGCGGCGGCCATGATCGAGACCTGCGCCTTAAACCCGTCGGCGAACCGATCGAGAGCGAGTCGATGAACGGCCTCAGCAACGTGCGCGGCACGCTCGCAGCGGCACGAACTGACGACCCGAACTCGGCGACCTCACAGTTCTTCATCAATCTCGCGGAGAACACCGGACTGGATGGCTCGGACGCTACGCCCGGCTACACGGTCTTCGGCCGCGTGACTAGCGGAATCGAGGTCATCGACGAGATCGGGGAGCTTCCCACCCGCGCAGCCGGGATGTTCGCCGGCGACGTGACCGACCCGATCGTCGCGATTACGGCCATGGCGCGCCTGCCCGCGCAGCAGCCTTTCCCGGAGCTCAGCGATGCTCGGCGCCTCAATGCGATTCGCGAGCAAATCACTGCCACGATCGATGCCGAGGACCTTGTGTCAGCCTCGTCATGGTTTGATGCCTATCACGCCGAGTGCGGCGAGATGACTGCAGACCTGCGAATCACCGAGGCGACCGTTGCGATGGTCACGCAGCGCAAGCCCGCAGCCATCACCGCCCTCGATGAATACTTCCGTATCGCGAGCCCGCGGCACGGCTCGTATGAGGTCGCGCAAGCTCTTTACGAGATGCTCGTCCCCGAGGGCGCCGAGAACATCATCGCAGCGCCCTCCGCGGCGCTCGCGCAGCTTGCCGAGGAATGTCTCATCGATGCAGTCCCGGACCTGCCGGACGGCGGCACGGCGACGCTCGATGAAATGCTCGAGGCACAGGCAGCCGTGCGAGAATTTCTATCGCAGAGTGAGGATTCGATCGACTGTCTGGACGACAAAAGCAAGGACCGGGATATCACCGACGATCAGCGCAATCTTCTCGTGCGCGCGCACAACGACACCGTCGATGTCATGGAAGAGGTCGCCGCTTCGTTCAACAATCAGATCGGAATCTTCCGCCAGCGCGAGTGAGCGCTGATGGCAGGTTTCTACAAGGGTAAGCGCAAGCGCAATCTCTACGATCCCGGCAGCGCCAAGCCGTTCAAGCTCAGCCGCAGCAAGATCGACCGCTACATCGAGTGCAAGCGCTGCTTCTATCTCGATCGGCGCCTCGGGGTCGATCGTCCGCCGGGTTTTCCATTCAATCTCAACACGGCCGTCGATACGCTACTAAAGAAAGAATTCGACCTGCACCGTGCGGGCAGCACCCAGCACCCGCTGCTCGAAGCTTACGGCGTGGACGCCCGCCCCGTCCCGCATGCCAGTCTCAACGCTTGGCGGGAGAACTTCGTCGGCGTGCAGTTCCTGCACGAACCGACGAATCTCATCATCACCGGCGCAATCGACGATCTGTGGCAGGGCAGCAGCGGCGCTTACATCGTCGTCGACTATAAAGCGACGTCCAAGAATGCCGCCATCGAGGTGCTCGACCAGCCCTGGCAGGACAGCTACAAGCGGCAGATGGAGGTCTACCAGTGGCTGCTGCGCCGCAACGGACTCACGGTCTCGGACACCGGCTACTTTCTCTACTGCAACGGCGTCACTGACCAGAAAGCCTTTGACGCCAAGCTCGAGTTCGATCTCACGCTGATTCCCTACAGCGGCTCGGACGACTGGATCGAAGAGACGATTCTCAAAATCCACGCCTGCCTCAACGCCGAGGAAATTCCGCGCGCGAGCTTCAAGTGCGATTACTGCCGCTACATCCAGGTGGTCGAGGAAGCCTCAACCAAATAGCACGGCGTCGTGCATTAGCAGACCCATGAGCTCACCGTAGAATCCCCAGACGATGAGCGCCGCCAGACCCGAGTAGGCGAGCGCAAACGGCCAGCGATAGGACCCCCAGGTCATGAGATAAGCGGCCACGAACACCGGCAGCGCGATGATCTGGCCCGCGAGATAGGTCAAGCCGAACATCGCCAGCAGATAGCCGATGAACACGCTACTCGCCGGAAGCTCGGCTTTCCTGATGGCCGTCAACCATGCCGGGCCCAATCCCCCGGCGGCGCGGATCGCCTGCACTGAAGCCCGGACGTCCTGGGCGAGTATCAACAGCACGAGGGGCAAGCCGACGATGAGTATCGCGTGCGGAAACTGCCCGGTCGCGCGCTGCTGAAAGCCTTGTGTGACCCAGAAAGCAACAACGAATAGCGCGGTCAGGCCGGCCGTCACCGGCAGCGAGATCAGCGGATTGATTGCCGCACCCTCGCCAGCCTCCGAGGTCTCCTTGGGCTTTGGCTTGATGACGCCGCGCAGCGCGAGCACGACGGTGACGAGGATCAGTATTTCGATCAGCACGACCATGGGGCGGCTGTAGAACCAGGCATACTGTCCATAGATCTGCGTGCTGAGCTGGTAGTTGTTCTCCATGAGCCCACCGAGCACGAGCGCGAGAATCAGCGGTGGGCGCGGCCAGCCGCCTTGCTTCATCAAGTAACCGATGGTGCCCATCGCGAGCGCGACCCACCAATCGCCGATGGAGTTGGTCGCAACCCACGCACCCATGAGCAGCACCGTCATGACGCCGGGTACGATCAGATGCCCCGGCAAGAAAGCGAGCTTGTAGATCTGCCGCGTGAAGAGCAGCAACAGGCCAGCCGCAATCAGGTTCGCAATAGCGATCTCCCACACCATGCTCATCGTCAGCGACAAATTGAAAGTCAGCATGTCGGGGCCTGGGCGCAGACCCTTGATCACAAGCGCCCCGAGCAGGATGGCCGTGCCGATGCTGCCCGGGATACCGAAGGCGACCGTCGGAATTAGCGCGCCGGACTTGTGGGCGTTGTTAGCGCACTCGGGCGCAATGACGCCTCGAACATCGCCATTGCCGAACTGCGACTTGTCCTTCGCGCTCTGCACGGCATGTCCGTAGGCGATCCAATCGACGATCGCAGCGCCGAGACCCGGCAGCATGCCGACATAGGTGCCGATGAGCGCACTGCGCAGGGTGAGCCAGCGGTGCGTGAGCACGTCCTTGATGCCCTGCCACATACCGCCTTCGCCCGAGTCCTGCGGTGGCACGCGCGAGATCGACGTGCCCCTTACGGCGAGCTCCATGAGCTCAGGTATACCGAAGAGGCCCAGCACGATCGGAATGATCGGCAGCCCATCGAGCAGATAATCACTGCCGAAATAAAACCGCGGTACGCCGGTGGCATCGGCGTAACCTACCGTCGTCAGCAACAGGCCGAAGCAGGCCACGGTAATGCCCTTCAGCAGCGAGCGCCCGGACAACACGCCGACCATCGTCAAGCCCAGCACCGAGAGCATGAAGAACTCGGGCACGCCGAACGCGTTGATGAACGGCAGGATGATCGGCAAGGAGATCGCGAGCAGCACCGCGCCGACGACGCCGCCGAACGCCGAGACCGTATAGGCGGCGCCGAACGCGCGCGCGGCCTGGCCCTTTTTGGTCATCGGATAGCCGTCGAGGATGGTCGCCTGCGAGGCTACCGTGCCCGGAATGCCGAACATGATCGAGGAGATGCTGTCGGATGTGGACGTGACCGCATACATGCCGAGCAGGAGCGCGAAGGCAGGCACCGTGTCCATGCCGAACGTAAACGGCAGCAACAGCGCAAGGCCGACGGCACCGCCGAGCCCCGGTACCGCGCCGACCCAGATCCCGAGCGAAATGCCGAGCATCAGATACAGCGGCGCGGGCCAGCTCAATGCCAGCACGAGCCCTTCCAGCACGCCGTCAATCATGTTGCTCTACTCTGCCGCTGAAGCCGGGGCCATTGATCATTCTGATTCGAACCCCGCATAGGTCGTCGGGACTCCGGATGATGGCGACGAAACAGCATACCCAAATGCTACGCAGAGCGCGGCGACCGCCTGACGAGATCTGCGGGCTTTAACGTACTTCGTTAATATAGTCCGTCAGGAACGTCGCAACGTCATCGGGCACATCGTAGAGGCTTCGCATCAACTGCGCGCCGAGATCGGCCCCGATCGGCGGAAGCACAAAGCCGTACATTTTCTGGGCTTCTTCCTGATACACCGCATCCTGAGTTACGGCCGCGAAGCTTTCCTGCAAGGTCCTGACGGCCTCCTCCGGGGTGCCCGGCGGCGCAATGGCCGCGTAGACGATGTCGTTCACCCGAGGCAGAATCCACTTGAGCATCTCGTACTCACGGCCCGACGGCGGCTCGCCCTTCACCTGCTCGTAGAACTGCTCGAAGCTAGGGACGTCCGCGGCGACCTCGAGCGGATACGGCTCGCCGTCCGCGCCGGTACCCGGATAGTGCCAGAGCGGAATCGCTTGCCCTTCTTGCACGAGCGTCGGCTCGATCGAAAAACGGTATTGGCCCAACGAGCCTACCTGAATATCGATTTCGCCACGACGCACGGCGTTGAACACGTCTGCGCCACCCTGAAAACCCGTTACGTACTGATAATCGACGCCGAGCGCATCGAGAGCGAGCCTACCGAGCAGATCGAAACGCGCGATCGGGTTGTTGCCGCCGAAACGCAGACCCTTTGCGGTCAAGATATCCGCCGGCGTTTTGACCTTGAGCGTGCGCACATAGGCCATGTTTGGACTCATCAGGCCGCCAATGAAGGGCATCTCGGCGAAATTCGCGCGCAGGCCTGGCTCCTTGAGCACCGCTTCGATCCCCGCAGTGGGCGAGAACACAACGTGCAGCCCGTCGGCATCGGCCACCTCGGCCGCCCAGTTGAACACACGCGTACCGCCGCCGCCAGGCATGTTGCGCACGATCATATTGGGCTCACCGGGAATCTGCTTCTGCCAGTGTCCTGCGAACATGCGCGCGGCGAGATCGCCGCCGCTGCCAGGCGTGCGCCCGACATAGAGCGTGATCGTCTTGCCCGCAAAGTAGGGCCGCTGCGCGAGGCTCTGTTGCGGCGCTGCAAAGAACGCGGCACCGAGGGTAATGAGAGTGATCGAGGCTAAGAGGCGGGCCCTGGACATGAGATTCAGCTCCGTCTTTTTATGTGGTTCCTAATATACCCGGTTTAACGGCGCCTCGCCGTTGCACACGACACGCTCGACGTTCGCCCACGCAGCCTCGAAGAGCCCCGCCCAAGCCTGGCGCGTGACGCCGGCGATATGCGGCGTCAACAGCAGTCGGTCGGCGGCCTCACCCGTAAGCGCGAGCAAAGGGTTCGACATCGGCGGCGGCTCGGTGGAATAGACATCGACCGCGGCGCCTGCGAGCGCGCCGGCCGTCAGGCACTCAGCGAGCGCTACCTCATTGACGATGCCGCCGCGCGCGGCGTTGATCAGCACCGCGTCGGGTTTCATGCGCTCGAGCTCGGCGGCGCCGATCAGGTTCTCGGTCGCCGGAATCAGCGGCACGTGTATGGTCACGACATCAGCTGAAGCCAGCAAATCCTCGAGCGCGAGGCGTTGCGCGCCGAGCTCGCCCGGAACGGCTGCCTCGTCGACGATAGGGTCGAAAAATGTGATCTGGCATCCCATCCGCCTGAAGGCCTGCGCAACGGACAGCCCGATGTTCCCGAAACCGACCACCCCTACGGTCAGCCCATCGAGGCCGCGCAGGCTCGCAGCGATCATCGCGGCGCGGAACGGCGCGTAGTTGCCCTTGCGAATCTCGCTGCTTGCCCAGCTCATGCGGCGCAACAGATTGAGCGCGGCCGCGACGCAGTAGTCGGCGAGCGCGCTGTTGGAACCACCGGCAACATTAGCAACGGCAATCCCAAGTTTCCTCATCGCCGGCTCATCAAGACGATCGACGCCGGCGCCCGTGACCTGCACGAGCTTGACCGAGCTGCTCTCAAAAAGCGCCGCGGGCAGCTTGGGCCCAACTGCTGGAATGATGGCGGCAACGGCCGTGCGCAGTGTGACGGCAAGCTCGTCGGCCCCAGGCCCGAGGTAGGAGATCGACAACGCCTTGGGGGGAGTGACGCCGATCTTGAGAAAATCTTCCTCGGGCCGGAGGCAGACGACTTGGTGCGAGACGGTCGACATCTATTGATGTTTACCGAGGCTCGCGGTCGGAAACACGCACAACAGCACGAGTGGCCCTAGGCCCGTGTTGCGCGTGTAGTGCCGCTCACCGGGCGGCACATGGATCGTATCGCCGGGCTTGACGGCCTGCTCGCCGGCCTCGGTCCAGAATGCGCCGGTGCCTGACAGCACATAGATGCATTCCTCGGAATCGCTATGCGAATGCGGCTCGCGAGTCGCGCCGGGCCGCGCTGGCGGGATCTCGACATGCCGTAAGGTCAGCGCAGCGGAATCCTTGGCGCCTGCCAGAATCTCACGCGAAAGGCGTCCCGGGAGGCCGAGCTCGCGGGCTGCATCAAGACTGATCACGCGGGCCATTTTAGTTAACCGCCAGAGACCTAGCCGACCTGCTTGAGCTTGGTGATCTCGGCGACGCCGCCCTGCACTCCGGCGAGCTCACGGAAGATATCCGCGGCCTCCTTGGCGATTGCATCGGCAATGTCCGCGACCATCTTGCGGCCCTTCTCGACCGTGGCGTGCTCGGGCGAGCCATACCAGCCCGTCGGCGCAATCGAGCGAATATCTGTGAGCACAGGCTGGTAGCTGCGCGTGCGGCGCAGCTTGTCCATCTTGCGGCCGAGCTCGTGCTCGGACGAATAATCGATGCGCTCGAGATGAACGAGCTCCGGGCGATAATCGAGCACCGCCAAAGCTTCGATCTCACCGCCGTGCGTGAGTCCACCGCAGTCGTGGCCATAGAGCTCTGCGGCTACATAGCACGCCTGCACGGTCAGCACGGTCATGCCGTGCTCGCGGTGCAGTGAATCGGCCGCGATCGACAGCGATGGGATGTTGCCCTCATGCCAGTTCAGGATCAGCAGATGCGTCGCGCCATGCTGCGCCGTCGAGACCGCAGTTTCGGTCACGACGCGCTGATATGTGTCGGGCGTCAGACTCAGGGTGCCTTCGAAGGGCATGTGCATCGGCGTGACACCGAGCGGCCCGCCGGGCAGCACGAGGCCATCCATGCGCTCGGCGACGGCGTGCGAGATCACGTTGGCAGCATAGATATCAGTGCCCGTGGGCAGATGCGGGCCATGCTGCTCGGTGCTGCCGGCGGGCAACAGCACGAGCGGATTCTTCTTGAGTTGCGCCGCGATCTCGGGCTGGGTCAGATCGATGAAATATCGGCTAGGTAAGCTTGCCATGATGATTCCTCCAGATTTCAAGTCTGCTAGACCGCGATCTTCGCGCGCGACTTGTTGAGAATGTCCTTAATTGCCACGCCTGCGCCGTTCTTGTCCACAGACTCCAACGCCGCGTAAACCACGGCGAGCGCGACGTTGCCGCTTTCTGCGCTGAGCTCGACCGGCTTGGCCGTCACACACATCTCGGCGAACATCTCCAGCTCGTCCTGGAACATGTTGGCCTGCGGCATCGTAAGATTTTCACGCAAGCCGTAGCCATCCTTGCCGCGCTGGATGTAAAGCGTCGAGGTCTCGTGCAGCTTGTCGGGATCATCCCAGGAGTTGAAGTCGAGCTCATAATGCATGAGGCCCTTCTGGCCGAACACGCGCAGCGAGAAGATGCCCGGCGAGGTCCAGCACGAGCCGATGTAGGCGAGCTTGCCGTCGGCGAAACGCAGCAGCGTCATCGACTGATCGTCGACCTCGGCACCGACGGGGGAAAGCTTCGATGCAATCGAGTGCACTTCGGCGATCTCACCGCCGATGAAATGCACCGTATCGAACTGATGAATTGCGAGCTGCGACAAGGGGCCGCCGGGGGCGCGGTCACGATACCAGCGCCAGGTATCGGGCGTGAGCTCGAGCGCGCGCTCGTTGGAGAAGTTTGCCTCGATGAATGCAACTTTACCGAGCTCACCGCGGTCGATGGCCTCCCTGATCATGCGCGCGCCTTTGAGCAGGCGGGCACTGTGGCCGACCATGATCTGCACACCATACTTGTCGACGAGCCCCTCGATCTCCAGACCCGACTCCAGCGTATTTGCAATCGGCTTTTCCGTGTAGACATGCTTGCCCGCCTTGGCGGCAGCTTCGGCGACGGGCAGATGCTGCTCGTTCGGCACCGTGAGAATGACCCCTTTGATCTCGGGATTCGCCAGCAGCGCATCCATGCTGGGCGCTGCCTTGACGCCGAACTCCTTCTCGAACGCCTCGCGCTTTTCGGTTGAGCGGCTGAAGCCCGCGACAATCTCGAGTTTGCTGGATGTCTGCGCGGCGCGGGTCAGCACCTTGGCCCAGCGGCCGAGGCCGATGATGCCGACTTTCACAGGGGTGCTCATGTCCTCTCCTCGTACTTTCCGGTTCTGTTTGGGGTTCGCAATATTGTCTGATTGTATTACACTCCTACAGGATGAGCCAAGCCCCGCTCCTGAAAATCAACAAGACCGCGGCCTCGCTGCGCCAGCAGATCATTGAGAGCCTTCGCGCCGCGGTGATCTCGGGGAGCTTGAGCCCCGGGCAGCGCCTGACCGAGCGCGAGTTAACCTCCACGCTCGGCGTGTCGCGCACGGTGCTGCGCGAGGCCTTGCGCCAGCTCGAGGCCGAGGGGCTCATCGAGGTCATCCCAAACCGCGGGCCGGTCGTGCGCGCGCTCACGGCCGCGGAGGCCGAGGAGATCTACCGCATCCGCGCGGTGCTGCAGGGGCTCGCAGCGCGCCAGTTCGTCGAGCACGCCACAGCCGACGACGCACGCTCGCTCAAGGCGGCGCTCGAAGCCGTCATCAGCGCATACGACGCTGGCGACGCGGAGCGCACGGTTGCGGCCAAGACTAACTTTTACGAAGTGCTCTACGCAGGTGCCGCGAGCGAAATACTGAGCTCGATGCTTGCCACCTTGCATGCGCGCATGTGGCGCTGGCGCGCGCTCGGGATCGCCCATCCGATGCGCTCGGAGGAGCGCTCGCGCGAGAGCATCGAAAACCTGCGCGGCATCGTGGCCGCAATCGAGAACCATGACGGCGGTGAGGCGGAACGCATTACGCGTGAGGAAGCCAGCCAGGCAGCCGAGGAGGTCTTGCGCCTGCTCGCCTATCTCGACCTGGAATCCGAACACCCGCATGCCCTATCAAAGGAGATTCACGCGTGAGTGCTGACTGGAATACCCTGGATACCGACGTGCTCGTCATCGGCGGCGGCGTCGCCGGCTGCATGGCCGCGATCCCTGCCCTCGAGGCCGGCCTCAAAGTCGTCGTCTGCGAAAAAGGCAAGGTCCTCGACCACTGCGGCAGCGTTGGCTGCGGCGTCGACCATTACCTCACGATCATGGAATCGGGTCCCGAGTGGGATACACCAGAGTTCCTGCTCAAGTACGTGCCGCAGCTGACCGACGGCATCGTCGACATGGCCGTCACGAGCCGCGTGATCCACGAGATGCCGCGCGTGCTGCGCCGAATCGAAAGCTTCGGCGTCGACTTCAAGGATAAGCGCTACGGCGATTACTACCGACTGCGTTCCTTCGGACTGCCGGGCACCTACCACATCAACTTCGACGGCACCGAGTTCAAAAAACATATCGGTCAACAGGTCCGAAAAAAGAAAGGCACCGTGCTGACGCGCACGATGGCAGTACAACTGCTGACCGAAGACAATCGCGTCTACGGCGCGCTGGCGTTCAACTTCCGCACCGGCGAATGGTTCGCGATCCGCGCGCGCGCCATCGTGCTCGCGGCCGGCGAGGTCAACCGCCTGTCACTCAATGCATCCGGTATCGCGTTCGACAGCTGGCACTGCCCCTACAATACCGGCGACGCGCACCGCATGGGCTACAACGCCGGCGCGACCTTGACGAACATGGAGTTCGTCGAATCGACGCTGACGCCCAAGGGATTCTCGGCACAAGGGCTCAATGCCTGGGTCAGCGAGGGCGCGCACTTCGTCAACAAGAGCGGCGAGCGCTTCATGTTCAAATACGACGAGAAGGGCGAGAATGCCCGCCGCGCCGTTATCGCCGACGCTGTCATCATGGAGTATCTGCTCGGCAACGGCCCGATCTACGCGGACTGCCGACACCTGTCCAAGGACGTCCTCGATCACATGGAGGCCACGCTCGCGGTCGACCGTTACACGATGCCGGCGTTCTACGAGCAGAAGGCGCTCAACTTCCGCGACGAGCCCGTCGAGGTCTCGATTTCCGAGCTCGGCATCCGGCGCAGCGGTGTCTACTTCCGCGGCAGCGGCCTGGCTGTCGACACGGACGGCCAGACATCAATCCAAAGCCTGTTCGCGGCCGGCGACTGCGCTTCGGTCAGCGGCGGCATTGCGGGCGCCTCGGTGCTCGGCCACATCGCCGGCGAAGGCGTTGCAGCACACCTGGCGAAGCCGCAGGGCGCACGCCCGGACATCGACATGACCGCCGCCAATGAAATTCGCGCGAGCGCAATGGCGCACATGCACAATGACGACGGGCTGCCGTGGAAGGATTTCGAGCAACAAACGCGCCAAACCGTCAGCGACTATGTCGGCGTGCGGCGCAACGCGAAAGGCTTGAATCGGGCGCTCGACACGCTGCATTCGCTCGCAGATCAGGAGCCAGCGCTCAAGGCGGATGACCTGCACGGACTCATGCGCGTCCAGGAGTCCAAGAGTATCCGCCTGTCGGCTGAGCTCATGGCGCACGCCGCGCTTGCGCGCAACGAAACCCGCACCCGGTCGTCGCATCGTCGGCTGGATTACCCGGAGACCGACGATGAGAACTGGCGCAAGTTCGTGCTCGTCGAGCGCGGCAGCGACGGGCCCAAGGTGAGCGCCCTTTCCTGTGATAAGCCGCTGGCCGCGGCTTTCACTCGCCTCGATGCGAAGGAGCTATCCGATGTCGGCTAAACCAAAATCCGTGCATAACCCGATTCAGATCGACGCCGAGACCTGCGTGAAGTGCAACCTCTGCGACTGGATTTGTCCGGGAGATCTGATTTACAAGGAAGAAGACAACCGTGAGACACTGCCGGTCGTTCAGTACCCGGACGAGTGCTGGTACTGCGGGCTGTGTCAGTCGATCTGCCCGGTCGATGCGATCACGGTCATCTTTCCGGACGAGATGATCCACTGCAAGACCAACGTCGTCGACCTCCTCGGAAAAGTCGTCGAGTAGAACCAGAACTTAATCGCGGAGGGTCCGGGGGGGGCCAGATGCTCGAAGCCATCGGCGCCGGGCTTGCGGCGTTAGCAACACCGCAGGCCGTTGCATTCATGATCATCGGGGTCGTCTACGGCCTCGTCGTCGGCATCCTGCCCGGACTCGGCGGTATCGTCGCGCTCGCGCTGCTCTTGCCGTTCACCTACGGTTACGAGCTTGGCGCCACGCTCGCGCTATTGCTCGGCGCGCACATCGCGACAATCTGGGGCGGCTCCGTCACCAGCATCCTCTTCAAGGTGCCCGGCGCGGCAAAGAGTCTTGCGCTCGTGTTCGACGGCCACCCGATGACTCAGCAAGGCCAGGCCAGCCGCGCGCTCGGCGCCTCAGCCATGGCGGCACTGCTCGGCGGGCTCATCGGCGCGGTGTTCCTCGCGATCAGCATACCCATCGTCCGCCCGGTCATGCTCGCGCTTGGGCCCAGCGAGTACCTCATGCTCGCGCTCTGGGGATTGACCATCATTGCAACCTTCAGCGAAGGCTCGCTGCTCAAGGGGCTTATTGCGACCGCGCTCGGCATCATGGTGGCCTTTGTCGGCATGGACCCGATCACCGGCACGCCACGGTTTTGGTTCGGCATCATCTACCTGCTCGACGGCATCTCCTTCCCGGTCGCAATGATCGGACTGTTCGCAGTCGCGGAGATGATGAAGCTCTATGTGAAGGGCGAGACAATGGTCGACCGCGTCGCGGGCCACGAGCAGAGCACCGTGCTCGATGGCGTCAAGGACGCGCTGCACCACTGGTGGCTCATCGTGCGCTCGAGCCTGCTGGGCCTTTGGATCGGCGTCCTGCCCGGCGTCGGCGCCAGTGTCGGTGGGATCGCGGCCTATGCGCAGGCTGTGCAGACATCGAAGACGCCCGAACGCTTCGGCAAAGGCGCCGTCGAGGGCGTCATCGCCCCCGATGCGACGCTTGGGGCGAATGAAGGCGGCGGACTCATGCCGACGCTGGCATTCGGCATTCCTGGCGGGGAGAGCATGGCCATCCTCCTCATCGCGTTCCTGAGCATGGGTATCGTGCCCGGACCGCAGATGCTTACGACCGGTCTCGACATCGTGTTCACGATGGTCTGGATCATCGTCATCGCCAACGTGCTTACGACGCTGCTGGGTCTTGCGATCTCCAGGCATCTCGCGCGGCTGCCGATGCTCAATCCCAACATCATGATTCCGCTCGTGCTATCCGTGTGCCTGTTCGGCGCGTTTGCTACGCGCGGCCTCGTCGCCGACGTCGTCATCGCAGCTGTGTTCGGTGTCATCGGCTACACGATGGATAAGTACCGCTACTCGCGCGCCAATTTCGTGATCGGCATGGTGCTCGCCGAGATGATCGAACGGAACCTGCATATCTCTTTGAACCTCTACGGCAACGACTTCATCTTTACGCGCCCGATCACACTCGCGATGCTGATCTTTATCGTTATCACCACGGCGTTGCCGTTCATTCGCAGCTGGCGGAAGAAATCAGCAAGCGGAGTCACCCGATGAGCCGACGCGCTCAGGAAAACATTCTCGCCGGGGTGTTGGTCGCGCTTTTCGTCGGCTATATCGCCGTCGCCTTGGGCTTCGGCCCGAACGCGCGGCTCGTGCCGCTGCCGATGGCGGGCCTGGGGCTGCTATGCCTGCTGGTGCAGATCGTGCGGCAGAATCGCGAGGGCGGCTTGAGCAAGAACACCTTCGGACCGCTCGCACTGATCACAGGCGATCAGCCGACCGATGAGCCCGAGAGCGAGGCCGCGACCCAGGAAACCGGCCAGGACGGTGGTCGCGAGCTCAAAGCCATCGGTTTCGTCGGCCTGTTCGTCGCATTGATCGTCGCGCTCGGCCCGGTACCAGCGGTGTTCGCATTCTGTGCAGGCTTCTTGAGCGTCAGCAAGCACTACCCACTTTGGAAGGCCATCACCGCGGCTGGCGCCTTCGCTGTCTTACTGTATCTGCTGTTCGGGGTGGGCCTGGAGCTGCAGCTCTACCATGGTCTGCTGGAACCGCTCGTCGATCGGTTTTAGATTTAAAGGCTGAGCACCACTGGATAGCATGAAGCTACGCAGACAACACCTGAGCGCGCTCGCGCTTGTGCTGATCACCGGCGTTCTCAGCCTTGGTGCCGCCGAGGCTGCCAGCGTGCGCGGCGAACGCATCACGCTGATCGTGCCGAACAGCGCCGGCGGCCTCATGGCGCGCTACGCGCAAATGATCGCTCCGTATATAGCCAAACATTCGGGCGCGGATCAGGTGCGTGTGCGCATCATGACCGGCGGTGGCAACATCCGTGGCACGAACTATCTTTGGTTCTCCGACCCCGATGGCAGCACGATTGGCTTTACGAGCATCCCATCGTTGATCCTCGCGCAACTCTCGGGCAGCGAGGCCGTCCAGTTCGACACGACCAAGCTTGTCTACCTCGGCCGTGCCGCAACGGAGCCGCGCGTGCTCACGGTCGGCGTGCACTCCGGTATTGAGACCGCCGACGACCTCTTACGCCTGAACCGACCGTTCGTCTATCCGTCACAGGGCACGGACGAGGATTTTTATTCGATGGTCGTGCTTGCGGCGGCGCTCGGCATGGAACTCAAGCTCATCATGGGCTATGACGGCAACGCGGATACCTCGATGGCCGTAATCCGCGGCGACGGCGACGGACAGATCACGGCCTGGCGCGCCTCATTAGGCGTCATTGAGGCCGGCGACGAGCGGCCTGTTCTCACGCTGGGCACGGAACGCTATGCGCCCTACCCCGACATTCCGACCGTGACCGAGGCTGCGTTGCCGGAATCGAAAGACGCCGTGCAGGCGATCGCCAACATGCTCGATATGCATCGCGGCTTCTTCGGCCCGCCCGGCCTCGACCCGCAGGCGACGCAGGAGCTGCGCACCGCGATCAGCGCAGCCTTCGAGGACCCTGATCTCATCGCGGAGTCGCAACGCCAACGCCTGCCGCTGATCCCTTCGGACGGCGCAACCGAGCAAGGCAAAATTCAGCAAATCAACGACGCGAGCGCGGTCATCGTGCCGATCCTAAAAGCGGCGCTCGAGCGGATCCGCTAGCGCCCAGCGACCGTTGCCAAAGCTTCGAGATTGCGGCCACGCTTAAGATCCACTCGGGTCCCGCCCCCAGCAGGAGCGCGCGGATGACCGCGGGCTTAAGGTGCTTCGATCGGCTCGCCGTCGATTTCGCGACGCACGAGCTCGTTGCTGGCCGTGGTCCCGGCGACAGCAAGGGGAATCGTGTTCTCCACGACCCTTACGCTCGCCAGATACGCCTCAATGTCAGGCTCCGGGCTCAGAACAGGAAAGGGTATGCCGCGCCGCTCCGAGACCAACCGTGCGATGAGCTCCGGATCAACCGGCACGGCTTCGGCGCCCGCACGCTCGAACGCGGCGGCGATGGTCTGCTCAGCTAGCTCAGTCAGATCGCGGTCGTCTTCGGCGAGCGGCTCATGCACTTCGAGAAACAGCTCGCCGTCCCGCCAGCCCGCGAGCACGGGCTCATCGATAATGCGCACAGGCGTACCCGACGGCACACGCTCGAATAAGGCCTCGATATCTTCCGGATACAGCCGAATGCAGCCGTGGCTAACACGCATGCCGACGCCGGCGGGCATGTTGGTGCCATGAATAAGATAACCGGGCATCGACAATCCCATCGCGAAAGCGCCGAGCGGATTCTCCGGACCTGCAGAGACGACACTCGGCAACGGGTCACCGAGCTCGGCATGCTCGGCGCGCACTGAAGCCGGCGGATACCACACTGGGTCGCGGGCCTTGCCCGTCACCTCGGCTACGCCAGTCGGTGTTGCCCAGCCTTCACGCCCGATGCCGATGGGGTGACTTGTAATAGAAAGCGTCGCGTCTTCTTGAGCCTCGCTCGCATCCTCCGCGGCAAAATAGAGCAGGCGCATGCTCGGCAGGTTCAGCACGATGCCGTCACGCGGCGCGTCGGGCACGATGGTCATGGTCGGTAGATAGACGGGCGTGCCCTCGCCCGGCAGCCAGACGTCGACGCCGGGATTTGCCTGGCGCAGCTCGTTATAACCGAGGTTGTACTCCCGCGCGATCTGCACGAACGTGTTCTCGTGGCGGGCAAACACAGCCTGCACGGTCCCGAGCACTTCGGTATCCGGGGCAACGCCTTCGTAGTGGCGCGTCAGCAGCGGGGCGCTTCGCGGCACGGCGGGATCCGGCGTCGCCGCCGCCGGCGGCGGCGCCTCCGTAGCGGCCTGGCGCCCGAAACCATCGCGCCATGCGCCGAGCTCGAGGCCCTCGACATACGAACATGCGGGCAGGACCGACAAGCAGGCAGCGGTCAGAACCAAACGGCTGATGCAATGGCGGCAGGACATGCGCGCAGTATAACGCAGCTCCGCCGCTATTCGTCCCTAACGTAGAGCGCCGTTCGTG
>JAHEEM010000015.1:19803-29822 GCA_024640695.1 Rhodospirillaceae bacterium
CGTGATCCATTGACGGATCGTGTCGATGTCGGCCTGCTGGATCGAGCCGATCGGCGACATTACACTGCCGACCGCGGCCAGGCTCAGTCCCGCGACAGGGTTCGCACCGCCATGACAGCTCGACGCGGTCCACGTCGGCGTGAACACATTTGCTTGGATCGCGGAGAAGGTGGCTGCGGATACCGGTGACCCTGATCCTAAAAAGATAAAGCCCCCGCGGGTCGTTGACCCGCGGGGGCTTCAGAGTAGCCTAACCTTAGCGCTGGCTGACCCGGTTCTCGGAATAGCGCGCGTTATTCTCCTCGCCGATGATCGCCAGCCCCACCGTGTTGGTGCTGCTCTGGTGAATCACGAGGTTGCCGTCCGGCGTGTGAGACATGTTCCGGATGATGCCGATTCCTGAGGGAATCTCCCAGCTCTGGAAGCTTTCAGTCTTCGGGTCGAAACGCACGAGCGTGTCGGGCCGCACATCCGATTCGTTGTACCAGACGATGTCGTCGACGACGTCGATGGCGTACGGGTGCGAGTCGACGCCGTTTGGCGAGGGCCATTGCTTGAACTCTCCGGTCTTCGGATTGAAGCGGCCGATCTCGCCCAGGCCGGAGTCGACGTACCAGATGTTGTCCTGGCTATCGATCGCAAGACGGCGGATGAAGTGACCCTTGCCCGGATTCTTGCCGTAGTTTGGCGTCTCGAACTCCGTGATTTCCCGCGTCGCGGGATTGATGCGCGCGATCTTATATGCGCCGCGATAGGCAACCCAGAGCATGCCCTCGGAATCCCGGCGGATGCCATACGGGCGCGCGCGCTCGGTCAGCAGTTGCGTGAGCCAAACGTCACCGGTCGCGGGATCGAGGCGCCCCAAGAAATTGCTGTTCTGCACCGAGAACCACAGCGTGCCATCCTCGGCGAACGCCATCGTGTGGGGGTCGCGCGCCTCGGGATTCCCCAGCGGGTAGACCGTGATCTCCCCGGTCTGGCGGTCGATGCGGCCGATCGTACTGTTGCTGTTACCGCTGTAGTAGACGTCGCCGTCGGGGCCTTCGATGACGCTGTGTGGCCGAGCCGTCGGATCGAGCCGGTATTCCTTCATCTCGCCGGTCGCGGGATCAAGCATGCCGACGAGGCTACCGTACATTCCGGCCCACCAGATCGTGCCGTCGGTGTGCATGAACGGATCGCGCGGTCTTTGGCCCAGCGTTGGGGCCTTCCACTCCTGAAATGAGACGACCTCGTCGCCAGATACCAATACCGGCTTACGCTGACCGCTCGGCGGGAAGTTGGCGGCGAGGTAGGCAGCCATCTGGCCTGCGATCGGCTCGGACAAGTTGATCATATTGCCGAACAGGTAGCGCCATTCGTCCTGCGTGTAGCCGACGGAGCCTGTAATCAGGCTAACGTCGTGACAAGCCACACAGATGCCCTGGACCAGATTCTTAGCGTCACCGTCGGGCAACTCGTTTGGCCCCTCGATCTGTGCCTGTGCAAGTGCGGGCAGACCGAGGCTAAGTACGGTGGCAGAGAGTAGGAAGCGTGTCGACTGATTCATCAATTGTCTCCGCAGAACGTGACCCGACCCGGGGCCGTGTAAATTGCTTGGACCCTAATGCTAGCGTGGGGTTGCATCCATCGCAATCCGCAGCCGCGGCGGTCCAGGCGCAGTATGCGCGCGTAACGTTTTGTTAATATTAGAAAAAGACCGGCGCATCGGTGCCGACCGACTACCGCCACGTTTGGCATAGAATCGAAACGCCGACATGGCGACCCGAGATCGGTATCCGCAAGATTGGCGTCGGGGCTCTGTTCGCCTTCGCCACGCTCGCGCTCTCCGTTGTCGCGTTCCCGCTGCTCCTCGACAAACCGGTGACTTCGATCACAGCGATCGCCGTGTCGATCCGCGTATTCGCCGCCAATTTCTTAGTGATGGTCCTCTGGAGCCTGATCGTGGCGCTGCTGCTAGCCGCCGGTGGGATCGTGTTCTTGATCGGTCTCGCTGCCATCCTACCCATCGTCGGTCACGCGACGTGGCATCTGTACCGTAAGCTCGTCGAGCCCTGAGCTCAATCCGAGGGACTACTCCGCGTCGACGACCGCTATCGCCTTGATCTCGAGCAGGATCTCCGGTCGCGCAAAACCGACAACCGTGATCAGCGCGCTCGAAGGGAACTGATCGTTGTCGAAGTGCTCCTTGCGGATTTCGACGAACTGATCGCCGTAGCGCGTGTCACCGATATAGACCGTCATCGTGACGATATCGGCCAAGCTGCCGCCGAAATCCGCGAGCCGCTCATCAAGGATCCGAAAGATCTCGCGCGCCTGGCCCTCGAAATCGCCCGCGAGCGAGTTACCGTTGGCATCGACGGTCGTCGTTTGGCCGGCCAGCCAGACGATCTTGCCGCCCGTGGTCGCCACCGCACGCGAGAAAGCGCGCTCGCGGCCGCGCTCGTCGATGACGTACTCGCGCGTGAGCTCTTGCGCCTGCACGATACCGGCGATGACACTCAGTAAGACGACGATTGACAATAGCTTCGACAGCGCCATATGCATACCCCCTGTTTTCTCGTTATTGACCCTCGCAGACATCGGGCCGCGCGCGCATTTCCGCGCGGCGCATCGGCATACCATCGATCAGAGCAAAGATCTCCTCGAGCACCGGCATCTCAGCGTAGCGACCCTTAACCCCGCCGTCCTTGCCGACAAGAAACACGCCGAACTCGCCTGCTGCGACGTCCAGCCTAGCTCGCCACTGCGCGACCATTTCATCAGGAATGGTCTCCTCGCCAAGGCGGCTACCGTCCATCGCCGAGAACCAGCCGATGAGCATGTCGCGTTCGGCGAGCCCGCATGCCTCACGGTCCAGCGCTGCGCGCAGGGACTGAGCAGAATCGGCTGCGTCGCTGGGCGTAAACACGAGCAACAAACGGTGCGTCCACCGATACGCCTGCAGCGGGTCATTCTGAGCCATCGTGATCTGAGCTCCGCCGGCAAAGAAAAACAAGAACAACACAACGACACGCATACATACCCTCGGGCTGTCTCAGCCTACCACTCGATCACGGTGCCATCATAGGCAAAAAAGCCGCCGCTCTGCGCTGGGGCAAGCCCGTGCAGCGTGCCGAGAAGCCGCTTAGCCGCCTGTTCAGCGGGAACGGCCTGACCTTCGGGGAGGTGCTTGCGAAACGGCAGCGAGAGGTCCGTCTGGACGGTTCCAGGATGCAGAGCAAAGCAGGAGACCGGCCGCGGCAGCCTGGCCCACTCGATGGCAAGCGTGCGAATGAGCATGTTCAAAGCCGCTTTCGATGCCCGATAGGCGTACCAGCCGCCCTTCCGGTTGTCACCGATGCTGCCGACGCGAGCGGAGATTGCAGCGAAGCGCGCATCGGTGCCGCGCTTGAGCAGTGCCTCGAACTCGCGTGCTACGAGCAGCGCGCCGAGCGCGTTGACCTGAAACGCGCGTGTCATCGCCCCTGCCGCAACGTCCGCCAGACGCTTCTCGGGCTGAATACCGGTGGTGTCGTGCAAGACCCCCGCACAATTGATTAGTAAATCGACTCGCCCGGATCCGGACTGCACGGTCTGGGCCGCCGCCTCGAGCGTCGTCTCAGCGGTGACGTCGAGCGTCATTATCTCGAGCGCGTGGTTCGACCTCGCAAGCTCAGCAAGCTCAAACGCGCGCTCGGGCTCGCGGCAGGTTGCATAGACACGCGAGTACACCCCCTGCGCAAGCAACTCGGACACCAGAGCGAGACCGATTCCGCGACTCGCACCCTGAACGAGCGCGACACGCTTCGCTGCGCCGGACTCGGCCGGCCCCTGTCGGTCTGATCCTCTCTTCATGTTCCTCTTACCTTGTGGCGATTGAGTCGCTGTCTGTCCAACTTAGCTCGCTCCCTGCCGACACTCGGATTCGCTGTCAGCCCTGGCGGTGCGGGTCGCAGCCAATCTGGCAGACTCGATGGCCTGAGCCAAACTCAAGCGAGTCGCGCACCAATACCACCACGACACTTACCCTGCGTGCGCTGCCGCACGCGGATGAACGAGCCGATAGAGCACCGGCAAAACGAGCAGCGTCAACAGCGTCGATGAGACGATACCGCCGATCACGACCGTTGCCAGCGGGCGCTGCACCTCCGAGCCGATACCGGTATTGAGCGCCATCGGCACGAAACCGAGTGAGGCGACGAGTGCGGTCATCAGCACCGGCCGCAATCGCGTCAGTGCGCCCTCGACGATAGCGGCGTCGACAGAATGACCGTAGCGGATCAGATCACGGATGAACGCGACCATGACGAGGCCGTTGAGCACAGCGATGCCCGACAGTGCGATGAATCCGACCGCGGCCGAGATCGAGAACGGAATGCCGCGTATGAGCAGCGCGGCGACACCGCCCGTGAGCGCGAGTGGCACGCCGGAAAAGATCACCGCCGCATCGCGCAACGAGCCGAGCGCCATCACGAGCAACACGGCGATGATGAGCAAAGTCATCGGCACGACGACCGCTAGGCGGTTTGCGGCGGATGCGAGCTGCTCGAATGTGCCGCCGTACTCGACCCAGTAACCGGCCGGAATCTCAACCCGCTCTTCGATCGCCTCGCGGACCTCGGCGACAAAGCTTCCAAGGTCGCGACCTCGCACGTTGGCCGTGACGACGACGCGGCGCTTGCCGTTCTCACGAAGGATCTGGTTGTAACCCGTGACCAGCTCGAGAGTCGCGACCTCGCCGAGCGGCACGTGCGCGCCGCTCGCCAAAGGTACGGGCAGCTGCGCGAGCGCGTCCGGGTCCGCACGAAGGTCCTCAGGTAGGCGAACGACGATGTCGGCGCGGCGGTCGCCCTCGAAGAACTGGCCCGCCGTGGTGCCGCCGAGCACGGTCGCGACGGTATCCTGCAACGATGTAACACTCAAACCCAGGCGCGCGAGCACCTCGCGCTTAGGCAGCACAGTCATGACCGGCAGGCCCGTCGCCTGCTCGACGGCAACATCCGCAGCACCCGGCACCGTGCTCACAGCCTGCTCGATCGCCGCGCCGAGCGCGATCAGCGTGTCGAAGTCGTCACCGAACACTTTAACTGCGAGCTCCGCACGCACGCCCGCGAGCAACTCATTGAAGCGCATCTGAATCGGTTGCAGGAACTCGTAGCGATTGCCGGGAATCGGCGTCACGATGGCCTCGAGCTCAGCAACGACCTGCGCCTTGGGCTTACGCGGATCGGGCCATGCCGAGCGGTCTTTGAGTATGATGAAGTTGTCGGCAACGCTCGGCGGCATCGGATCAGTCGCGACCTCGCCGGTACCAATCTTCGCGAACACGCGCTCGACCTCGGGCATCGTGCGGATCTCAGCCTCGAGTTGCTCCTGCAGCTGGATCGCCTGCGTCAGGGACGTGCCCGGGATGCGCAGCGCATGCATGACGATGTCGCCCTCATCGAGATTGGGCACAAACTCGGTGCCGAGGCGCATCGCACTAAAACCAGCAAGAACCACCAGCGCGGCCGCAGCACCGACGACGAGCCAGCGGAACCGCAACGCCGCCTTGAGCAGCGGCTCGTAGAGCCACCGAGCGCCCGCGAGTATGGGGCTGCGGCTTTCCTTGACGGCACCACGGAAGATAAGCGCCACGCAGGCCGGAACGAAGGTCACCGACAGAATCATCGCGCTGACAAGCGCGATGACCACCGTGATCGCCATCGGATGGAACATTTTTCCTTCGACGCCGGTCAGCGCGAAGATCGGTATGTATACGGCCGTGATGATCGCGACACCGAAAAGTGCCGGCCTGATGACCTCCCCCGTAGCATCGAGCACTAGCGCGAGCCGCTCCGGCAGTGTTTTGGCGCCGTCCGGGTTGTCGCGCGATAGCCGCCTAAGGCAGTTCTCGACGATGATCACCGCGCCGTCGACGATCAGACCGAAATCCAGCGCGCCGAGGCTCATGAGGTTGGCGCTGACGCCAGCTTCGACCATGCCCGTGATTGTCATCAGCATCGCAACCGGGATCACTGCCGCGGTCAGGAGCGCCGCGCGCAAGTTGCCCATGAGCAGGAACAGAACAACGATGACGAGCAGCGCACCCTCGATCAGATTCGTGCTGACGGTGACGAGCGTCTGGTCGACGAGCTCGGTGCGATCGTAAACGGCCGTGGCCGTGATGCCCGGGGGTAGCGACGGCTGGATCTCCTCGAGGCGCTCGGCGACGCCATTGGCGACCTCGCGGCTATTCGCGCCGATCAGCATGAACACCGTGCTCATCACGACCTCACGGCCGTTCTGCGTAGCCGCGCCTGCGCGCAGCTCGCGACCGATGCCGACCTCGGCTACATCGGCGACACGTACGGGCACGCCGTCGCGCGCAGTGATGACGATGTTCTCGATATCGGCGAGGCTCTGCGCCTGACCCGGCACGCGCATGAGCCACTGCGCACCGTTGTGCTCGATAAAGCCCGCGCCGCGGTTGTCATTGTTCGCGCGCAGCGCCGCGACGAGATCGTCGTAGCTCAAATCCCAGGCGAGTAAGCGACCCGGATCCGGGGCCACGAGGATCTCCTTCTTGAGACCACCGATGGGATTAATCTCGACAACCCCGGGCACGCGCAGGAGCTGGGGGCGGATGATCCAGTCGTGCACGGCGCGCAGCTCCGTCTGATCGATGAGCGTGCCGTCTGGCAGCCGCGCGCCGGGCTCGGCGTCGACCGTAAACATGAAGATCTCGCCGAGCCCGGTTGCGATTGGCCCGAGCGCGGGCTCGAGCGCCGCCGGCAGGCTCGCCTGCGCCGCGATCAGTCGTTCGCTGACCTGCTGGCGTGCGAAGTAGATGTCGGTGCCCTCCTCGAACACGACCGTGATCTGCGAGAGCCCGTAGCGGGAGAGCGAGCGCGTGTAGACGAGCCGCGGTAAGCCGGCCATGGCATTCTCAAGCGGAAAGCTCACGCGCTGCTCGACCTCGAGCGGCGTGTAGCCGGCGGCTTGAGTGTTGACCACGACCTGCACATTGGTGATGTCGGGCACGGCATCGATCGGCAAACGTGAGAAATTGAACACGCCGAGCGCAGCGATGAGCGCCGTGAAGATCAGCACCAGGCCGCGCTGGGCGATCGAGAGTTGCAGTAGTCGCTCGAGCATGGCTCTACCTCAGTGGTCGTGGGTCGCGCCGGATTTCTCGACGTCGGCTTTGAGAACGAAGCTGTTCTCCGTGACGTAGCGCGTGCCGGGTGCGAGCCCGCCGAGCACTTCAATCCACGTATGGTCCTGACGGCCGAGCTCGAGCATACGGACCTCGTACTCATCACCGATCTGCGCAAAGACGACCGTGAAGTCCCGGAACGGCTGCAGGCCGCTGCGCTTTACCGCGAGCGCTACCTCGTGCTCCGCGATGCGGATCGATCCGTTCACGTGCGTGCCCGGTGGAAGGGCGCCGTCGGTGTTGTCGATTGCGACGCGCGCCGTGACAGCCTGATTGCCCGTCGTCGTCACGCCGATCTGTGCGATCGTGCCATCCATCGCCGGCCCGCCGGCCGTCGGCGTCACACTGACCGCCTGGCCGACACGCACGCGTTGACGGTCGCCCGGAAACACCGCGAGCTCCGCCCAGACGACGCTCGTGTCGGTGATCGTGAAAAGCTTGCGGGCGGCCGTCTGCTCCCCGGCGTTGGCAGCACGCTCGGTGACGATGCCTGCGATCGGCGCGGTGATAGTGTAGGCCTGCAGGCTCTCGTTGCTTTCGACGGTCGCAAGACGCTCACCCATGGCGACCTGCTCACCAAGCATCACATTCACTGACTGAATCGCACCGTCGAAGCGCGCGCTGATTTCGCGCACGCGCGCCGGATCGGTGACGATGCGGCCATAGACCCCGACGGTATCCTCGATGACGGCGGGTCCCGCAATCTCCGCCTCGAGGCCGAAAGCCTCTGCCACATCTGCGGCGATACGCGTGCGGCCCTCGAAGCTATCGTAGCTCCAGGTGTAGCTGCGGCCTTGACGGCTCGCGTCGATGGCGACACTGAACGAGTGCGGCTCGTAGACCGCGCTATCGCCGCGCAGAAAATCGCCCTGCCGGTTGAACCTAATCGTATCGACCTGGTTGCCGAGGCGCGTGAGCCGCACCTCGAGATCAACGTCGCTCGGCGCGATTGGCGCCCCCGCTAACGTCGGCCAGGCGCGAAATTCCGGCGGCACGCCGGTCTCGAAGATTGCGAGCTCGAGGGCGAAATCGCCATCGCGCAGCATGCGCCCATTGTGTGGGCCGCGCTCGTAATCGGCGGCCGCTGCGGCTTGCATCTCAGCCGTCACCACGGGCGGCGTCACATCCTGCGCGCAGGCGCCGAGCAACACGGCCGGCAACAACAGTAGTGTCAAACGTAGACTGGTCATGTTCGCAACCTCACTGCGCCGTCACGGCGGGCGCGAGCGCCACGCCGGTCAGGCGTTCGATTTCGATGGCGATGCCGTGGGCATCGATGCTGGACTCGAGCAGTGCCTCGTTGGCCTGGAGTAGCTCACCTTGCACGGCACGCCACTCGAGGTAGCTGTAGCGGCCGAGCTCGAATGCGCGGCGCGTTTCGATGAGCGCCTGCTCGAGCCGCGGCACGATGTCCTCGCGCAGCCGCCGCGCGGTCTGCAAATAATGATTGAGCTCCTGGTGCAGCGTGAACAGCATCGTCTCGATGCGGATCTCTGCGGCCGCTCGCGCTGCGGCTGTGCGGGCGAGATTCGCGCGCGCCGCCGCGATGCGGCCTTCGTTGCGATTCCTCACTGCGAGCGGAATCGAAATGCCGCCGACGAGCGCGAAGTCGTCGGTTGACTCGATGCGGCGCAGCCCGCCAGAAAGCTGCCAAGGCGGGCGCGCCTGTGCCTGCGCAAGCGCAAGCTCCGCGGCGTCGAGCCGCTCCTGCGAGGCATAGCGCGCGAGATCGGGATTCTGACTCATGCGCGCGGAGATGGCCTCGAAGGGCTCGAGCACAGGAAGCCGCATGACATTGCCTGCGACCACATCGAAATCGGGCTCGGTCTCACCCCACTGCGCGCTCAGGCGATGCAGCGCCGAGAGCAGCTCATGCTCGTAGTCCTCTTCGACGAGCTCGGTGCGTGCAAGCTCAGCCTCGGCACGCGCGAGCTCGGCCGTAGGCGCGCGGCCGGCCGACACACGCTCGCCGACCGCAGCGATGGTCTCACGTGCGAGCGCCACGGCATCGTGCGCCCACTCGAGCCGCGCCTGGTAGGCCAGGCAAAGCACAAAACGCCGCGCCGTCTCCGCGCCGAGATCCAGATGCATGATCTCGGCATCGGCGACACCTAGATCGACACCGGCTCGCGCCGCGTCGATACGCCGCTCGCGCACCCCGCGCTCGAGCACCCAGGCCAGCGAGACGGTAGTCTCGGCATTGTCGACACCGCGATTGATCCCGGTGCCCAGTACGTCCTGCAGCGCGACACCGAGCTCCGGGTTCGGCGGCAGGCTCGCCTGCGTGAGCGCGCCTTCGAGCGCCTCGCGCTGGTAGCCGAGCACCATGAGCTCGGGATTGCGCGCGACGGTGCGCGCGAGCGCCTCGGTCATACCGAGCACCCGCAATGGGACCCGGCTTTCCGTCTGCGCGCCCGCAATCGTGCTGAGCGCCCAGAGGCACAGACACATGCCGCCGCGGCGTGCGATTATCGTCAACATAGCCGCTCCTGATCTTACCCTCGCGCACACAAGCGACGGCGTGCGCGCGCCGGCCCGTGCCGCTATCGGCGCGAGCAGTCTTAGTTAATGAGTCGGGTAGAGAGCGCTCGGTGGGGCGCGCAGCGGGGGCCGCCAGCGCAGACGCCGTTCGGGCGCGAACGCGGGTACGTAGCACGGCGTGAGACGCCGGCAGATATTAAAGATCATCACAATCGACAGCACGACCGCGATAAGAAACAGCACGTGCTTGGAGCCGATCGTGCCGAGCTCAACGGCCGTGACGTCGGTTTCGTGCTCGTGATTGTGCGGGTCGGCGCCACCGTCATGGGAATGGGCTGCGTGCGGCCCACCGCTGTAA
>JAHEEM010000016.1 GCA_024640695.1 Rhodospirillaceae bacterium
TTTTCTTGCGGGCCAGGCAATAAATGATCCCGGCCTCATCGCGATGATTGCCGAGAAACTCGAGAAGCTGCCGCCGTGGATCGGCCTTCGTCTGCACCACATAGCGAATATTGGGCCGATCGAAACCACTGACGAAGAGCTCAGGCGAGTCGAGCTCGAGCCGCGCAGCAATATCCTCGCGCATCAGCGGAGTTGCGGTCGCCGTCAACGCCATCCGCGGGGTGCCCGGAAAGAGCGCCGCAAGTCGGTTTAGCGTCAGATAGTCGGGGCGGAAATCATGCCCCCACTGCGAGACGCAATGGGCCTCATCGATAGCAATCACCGAGACCGGTAGCCCGCGAAGCAGCGCTTGGGTCGCCGGCTGAACCAAGCGTTCCGGCGCGACGTACAGTAACTGTAGCTGCCCGGAAAGTAGCTGATCGACGACCGCTTGCTGCTCGGCGGAAGTCAGACTCGAATTCAGAAACGCAGCTGATATACCGAGCGCCTGCAGTGCCCGCACCTGATCATGCATCAACGCGATCAGTGGCGAGATCACAAGCCCAACGCCGTCACGAACCAGAGCGGGGATCTGGTAGCACAGGGACTTGCCGCCCCCGGTGGGCATTAAGACGACGCTATCGCGTCCAGCAAGCGTTGCAGCAATGACCTCTTTCTGAGTCCCTCGATACGCGTCAAAGCCAAATAGATCGAGTCGCAAGCGCTCAGCAACGTCTGTTGCGGTCTCGAGATTCGTCTCTGGTTGCATCGGTACATGCTACGGGTTTTCGGTAGCGTTGCGCCACGCGTATCTATCCTTAAACCAGGGAAAAACAGCCTGCGGCAACGTTGGTCGATGTTTGCCTGGCCGGAAAGAGCGGTTTGCAGTATCGTGACTCCACGCGGCGGCGCTCGAGGCTTGGTAGCGCTGGTAAGCGCAGCGTTCGGCGGCAATGGAGGAATCAGGAACCATGCAAAGCTCAACGAACATCTTGGTGGCAGGACTTGCGGTTTTCTCCGCGTCACTTCTTATGCTCGAGGCTGCGCCTGCCCAAACCAACAGTGCGGTGGCGCACGTGCGAGCGAACGTTCGCGATCTCGGTAAACGCTTCAACCCTGAGGTGTTGGCTGCGACAAGCGCCTTGTATGCCGAGCTGCAACGGACGGCCGAACAAGGCGGCGTCAAGGTCATTGCCGACGTCCAGTATGGGCCGGACGAGCCGCAAGCATTCGACTTGTTCCTGCCCGAGCGGCCGCCGGCCGCGCCCGCCCCGATCGTGGTGTATCTGCATGGCGGCGGCTTGGTATCGGGCGACAAGGTCAGCGGTGGCACCGACGGGCTGATCTACGCCAATATTCCCACGTTTTTCGCGCGTCACGGCATCATCGGCGTGAACGCCAACTATCGCCTGGTGCCGAACGTCAAGTGGCCGGGCGGACCTGAGGACATTGCCGCGATGCTGCGCTGGTTACAGCAGAACGTAGCGCAGCATGGTGGCGATGCGAGCAAGATCTTTCTCATGGGGAATTCCGCGGGCGCTACTCACGTTGCCGCATACTTGTTTCATCAGGCGACGCAGCTCGACGGACGGCCCGGGGTGGTGGGCGCGATGCTGAGCTCGGGAGGCTTCGCGGCCAGCAGCGCCAATACCATGCGGGCGTACATCGGTGACGACGAAGCCGCATGGCAAGCCAACTCGCCGCTGGGACTGGTCGATTCCTACACGGGTGACCCGGTGCCGATCTTCATGTGGAGCGCCGAGTACGATCCCACCTTCATTGAATCACCCGTGGCGCAGATGTACGCAAAGCTGTGTGCCAAGTACGAAGATTGCCCTCGGTATACGCAGTATCAAGGCCACAATCACGTCTCGCACGTCATGAGTATCAACAGTGCCGACGGCGCTGTCGGTGAAGCCGCCTTGGATTTCGTTCACAAGGTGATTGCAGAGGAAGCCGCCCGAGCGGATTGAGGCAAGCTTTCGTATCGAAACTGACGCGAACCGTTTTTGAAAGTCCCTATAATCAGCGGAATTAGGACAGGCCGAGCGGAGATAACCCCATGTGGATTCCCCGACTGATAGCTGCATGCGCTACTCTGGCTTGCGTGGTCGCCGTAGACGCGAGCGCGCATCACGCGTTCTCAGCCAATTACGATCTCGATAATGTCGGCACGGTCGAAGGCCTCATCGAGGAGGTCTACTGGGCTAACCCTCACGTGCATTATTACCTTCGAGTCACCGGCGCGGACGGCACCGATGAGCTCTGGGATGTCGAGACCATGAATCTCAGCACGATGACTCGACGGGGTTGGACGAAGTCGACACTCAGCGTCGGTGATGAGGTCAAGATCTCCGGGGCGCAGGGTCGTGGCGGGGCACGCCGAATTTGGATGGATCAGGTCGAAAGAGCGGACGGTAAGCCGCTGCCGGATGGGTCTTAGACACATGCTGGCGAGCGCCCGAGCGGTGTCCGCTGGTCATCGGGTCTGCGCACGGATTCGATCCTCGTCCTCTCTCTTACGCAGCGCTGCACTGCTGCTATCGGCTCTTGCTCTGAGCTGCGCCAATGCGCAGCCGGCGGGCTTCGCCGGCAAATGGGTCTTGATCCTCGATGTCGGCCGCAACCCTCACTACGGAATTCTAGAGATCGTCCAGACGGGCGATGCGCTCGATCTATTCATTGACGGTGGTCCGGTCAACCTGCTGAGCCGTGCCGGCGAGCAGATCCGATTCGATCTCGACTGGACGGACGGAGGCGACCGCTTGCGCAGTTGGGAACTCGCAGGCTCGTTGACGAACGGCAGACTCAGCGGCGAGGTCAGCGAGGCCGGCGAGCGGGTTGGAACCTGGTCTGCCGCGCCATGGGCTGAGCGCTCCGATGCGGGCGCCGCGCCCGAACCCGTGGACATCACCGGCGTCTGGGCCGTGCTGTCGCGCGGCACACATAAAGATGCGTTCGATCTCACGGCCGCCGCACGGGCCATCGACGAGGAATATGATCCGACCCTGGACGACCCTCATCTGCGCTGCGTTGCCGGTGGAGTCATCCGCATGGAGGATGGGCCCTTCCCGCATCAAATCATTGAGCTCGACGACCAGATCATCATTCTCTACGAGTACTTTCATCAGGTGCGTCGTATCTGGATGGACGGCCGCGATTTTCCGGAGAACATCGACGATGCGTACCTCGACATGGGGTACTCGATCGGCCACTGGGAAGGCTCGACCCTGGTAGTGGAGACCCGCGGCATGAAGCCGACCGTATGGGACGCCGCGGGGATGCCGGTTTCACCCGCCGCGCTCATCACGGAACGAAAGTATCTCGACGCCGAGGGGCGGCTGCATGCGGACTACACGCTCCGCGACCCGGCACATTTCAACCGGCCGGTGTATCGCCACGCCTACTGGGAGCGCAGACCGGATGCGGAGATCGGCGAATCCGCCTGCGACCCGCATTCCTTCTATCGCAGCCTCGACCTCGAAGGTCGACTCGAAGAGTACTGGGAACGCTCTGGTAATCGGCTCTGAGGCCGCCGGCTGGACCGTTCGCCTGCGCCTTGGCGCGCTTGCGGGTTCGAACGGCAGAGCAGCCCGAGCGTAATGCGGGGATGAGCAGGAACGGGCGATTGTCTGCGGGGCGGCCGGTGCCTTTGTTCGCTGTGCCTAGATCTGATGACGCAAGAGCTACACCTGCGTGCGGGTGGCCGCACGTCTAGCGGGGGGGCAGTCTAAGCTAAGCTGATGGAATTCGTGCTCGAAAGCCTGCGTGCCGATTGGGAAGCCCTGCTGCGGTTTGCCCCGAGGTTTTTCTATGGGCTCTTGCTTTTAGTTCTATTTCTCGCGGCCGGAAGATTTGCGGGCCGGGTTGTCGCCCGAGTGTTGCGTCGGACCCAGCGTTATCGGGCCAATGAGAGCTTCTTCCGCCACGCAGTAAGTTGGTCGTTCGCGGCGCTTGGGTTGCTTCTGGCGCTCGGCCTCATGGGTTTCGAAGGAATTGCAGCGAGTCTCCTCGCGACCGGTGGTGTCGTCGCGATTGTGCTGGGCTTTGCGTTCCGCGAGATTGGCGAAAATTTTCTCGCTGGGTTTTTTCTGACATTCAGCCGACCATTCGAGGTCAACGATCTCATCAAGACGGGCGATCTGACCGGAATGGTTCGGTCGATCGAGCTGCGGCATGTGCATATACGTACATTCGATGTTTGTGACGTCTACGTTCCGAGTTCGCAGATATTTCGCGAGCCGCTCTTCAACTACACGCGCGACGGGCTGCGCCGACCGAGCTTTACCGTTGGCGTTGCTTATCACGATGAGCCGGAAGCCGTCGTCGCCCTGCTCGCGAGAACCGTGGCTCACGTCGACGACGTGCTTGCCGAGCCTGCCTCCTTCGTTAGCATCAAGGAGTTCGGCGCGCAGTATGTCGAGTACGAGATCTTCTTCTTCATCGACGTGAATAAGAGCGATCGCGGCTATGTCGCGGTCCGCAACGACGTCAAGGTGGCTTGTTGGCGGGCGTTGCGAGATGCCGCCATGACGTTCAGCACGGACGTTACGACTGGTCTGGTGATCGATAGCGTGCCGAGCCTCGAAGTGTCCGTCGAGCGTAAGGGCTAGAGGTTCGGCTATCTCGTCAGCGACCCAGAAGGCACGGCACGGAATCTTTCCCGGGATTAGCGGCCTCAGCTTCGCGGACCGTCTTTCTGAGTCCTAAAGTTTAAAATTATGTATACGCATTTGGGGTTATATTTGCCGAGATTTCTATGAGGCTTTTGCCGAGATGACAACGTCCTACTCAGCGGGCATCGGCGTTCGCTGGGATCCGAGTTCAAAGTACACGATGCGTGCGAGCCTCGGTACTCTGGCAATAGACATCGACGCGGGCGGTGAGAATCCGAATATCGAGACTCTCCAATTTGCTTTCGCTTGGCGTTTTTAGGAGGGAGCATCGTATGACTGAATCAAACTCTATTACGAAACAGGACGTCACTAAGGCTTGTCAGCGGCTGGGCATACGCGACTGGAGCGCAGCGGCGGATCTGCGCGTCTCCGATGACGAGGCGCAGCGTATCCTCGAGGCCGTCGGTGGCGAGGCCCATCAGGTGGATGTGGAAGATTTTCGCGAAGGCCTGCAGGTCGAGCTTGAGCACGGCACGCGCTTCCCCGACGCCAACGTGACCAATAACCACCCGATCCTGACTGGGAAGATCGTCCTCGCGCATTTGAAGGAATCGCTGCTCTACTACAAGCGCCTGATGGTGGCCGAGCTCGAGGGAGATCTCCTCAAGGCCACGAAGGAAGGAGACTCCGCAAAGATTCGCGGGACCTACGCGCGCATCGTCGCTGCCCGTCTCGAGCTGGCTCGGGCGGAGATTGCTTTTCTAGAGGGTGATTGAGCCGCCGATTAAGACTGGGCCCGGTCAGCCCAGCGTCATCTCGAGAAACATCATGAGTGCGAAGCCCGCGAGCAGCGCTACCGACGTGAGGTGCGGGCTCTTGCCGCGATGCGTCCCGGGGATGATCTCGCTGCCGGCACCTCGGCAGGGCCGGCTCACTTGGCTTCGTCGATCATCTTCTTCATCACCGTTTCTACCTCGTCGGCGAGTGCTGCGAGCTGCGGCGAGTCGGACAGCATGGCGAGCATCGCCTTTGGGCTCAGCAGGCCGATCTGGGTCCGCCCATCTTGCTCGTACACGGACACGCGGCAGGGCAGTGCCATGTTCATGCTCATGTCCTCGCTCAGCACGTCGCGCGCCTTCTGCGGATTACAGACCTCGAGGATGCGGCACTCGTTCTCGATCGGCGCACCCTTCTCTTTAAGCGTCTGCTTTAGATCGTAGACATGCAGGACCCCAAAACCGTTCCGTTTGACGGCGGCCTGCAGGTCACTTGTCGCCTGCTCGACAGATTTCGCTGATTCGACGATGAACTTCATTGATTTCTCCAAAAGCTCGCCGGGTTCCATGACCGTCATTCTAGGTTCAACGGCGCGATCATGACAGATGCGCCGAGGTTCGGCGGTGGCAGCAGCTTCAAGCCGGGCTGCTTTCGCTCAGGATCTCGGCGCGTACGTGTGGCAAGGATTCAGGGTATTTCTCTTGCAGAAAGCCCACCAATTTCTCGCGCACCTCGCAGCGCAGATTCCAGGCGTTGCCGCCATCCTTGGCGCTGACCAGGGCCCTGAGCTCGAGCGCCCGGTCGGTGCTGTCGGTGACGACCAAGCCCTTGACGCGCCCATCCCAGAACTCGGATTGCTCCACGATCCGGTCGAGCTCGGCACGCAACTCGGCGATCGGCACGCGGTAGTCCGTGTACAGAAAAACCGTCCCGAGGATATCGGCGGACTCACGGGTCCAATTTGTGAACGGGTGCTCTAGAAAATAGCTGATCGGAAGTATGAGCCGTCGCTCGTCCCAAATCCTAACGACCACATAGGTCAGTGAGATCTCCTCGATGCGTCCCCATTCGCCCTCGACGACTACGACATCGTCGATCCGAATAGGCTGCGTGATCGCAATCTGAAAGCCGGCCAGCAGGTTGCCGAGCGCCCGCTGCGCTGCAAGGCCAACAACGAGCCCGGCGATCCCTGCGGAGGCAAGTAGCCCGGTGCCAATCTGACGAAAGCCCGGCACGAACAGCAAGAGGACGATCAGGGCCGTGAACGCGATGAACGACGTCAGCACTGCTCGCAGCAGCTGCAGCTGAGTCTGAATTCTGCGTGCATCCAGGTTGTCGGCACCTTCGAGGTCTAGACGGCTGGTGATGAGGTCCTCCAAGCCATACAGCACCCGGATCAAGACATACGCCGACCCGCCGATCAGCGCCACGGTCAGGATCAACTGCGTACGCTGTAGAGCAGTGCCTTCGAGCGCTAGCGGCAGGCTTGCGTAGGCACCGATGAGCGGCAAGAGGAGCCGAAGGCCGCGCGCGCAGCGTTCCCACAGGGCGCGCGCCGTCGTGCCCCATGTGCTGCGTACGCCGACGCGGCCGAGCAGCCGCAGCACACCATAGAGAAGCAGTCCAACTGCCGCACCGGCGGCGATGATGCCCGCCGCGAAAAAACTATCGATTATCCAGCTCACACGTTACCTTTTAGTAACCGTACCTGAAGGGCAAGTAAGCGTCCACCGAGCAGGGATCCGATTGGGCGCATGCGTGCCGCTTCGGGATATACTAAGGTTAGGCTTGCAACTGCTTGCAACGCAGCGCAGACTCCGCCGCCTTCTAACCAATCCCGACTTCGGGAGGGAATGTTGTAATGTCTCGAATGCTTCAGCTCATCGGTCTTTTGGGCGCCATCTTGGTGGCATCCTCACCTGTCAGAGCGCAGGATCAGGTGCTTCGCGAGCAGCTGTTCTCGCGGGCCGACCAGGCCATGATGGTAGCGAATGAGGCCTTGGCCAATGTGCTTGCGCCGGACAGTTACGGGGACGCGGCAGCGGCCTACCGGGACGCGGAAACCGCGCTCGATCGCGGTCGCAGTCTTGAAGGCATTCGCGCCGACCTGGCTCAAGCCGTGACTTATTTCGAAGCTGCTGTCAGCGCTGCGGAGGTCGCCCGCGTGACCTTGCGCGACGCAATCTCAGCAAGAGAAGACGCGTTAGGTGCCGACGCAGCGAGCTTTGCCGATCGGCAATGGGCCGAGGCGGAGCAGACGTTCGCGTCAGCGGCACGCCGGCTCGAGGACGGCAATCTCAACCGTGCCCGACGCGACGCCGAGGAAGCTGAAGAGCAGTACCGCGCGGCGGAGCTGACCGCGATCGAGAACAACTATCTCAGCGGCGCGCGTACGCGCATTGCCGAAGCCAAGGAGCAGCGTGTCGAACGCTATGCGCCGAAGACACTCGCCAAAGCCGAGAGCCTGCTGGCGCAGGCAGAAGAGGGCCTACGCCGTGACCGCTACGACACCGATTATCCGCGCACGCTCGCGCGCGAGGCCAACTATGAAGCGCGGCATGCGACTTACTTGGCCAGCCGTATTCGCGCGATGCAGGATCGCGACATCAGCGCCGAGGATCTGCTGCTCGCGGCCGAAATGTTTCTGACGTCGATCGCCGGGGAACTCGACATCGTCGCTGAGTTCGATACGGGTTTTGAGGCCTCGGGTGTGGCGATCGTCACGGCTGTGCAGGACTTGCGCACCGCGAGCGAGACCCTGGTGCAACGCGAAGAGCAGCTCGCGTTTCTCGAGGACGAGATTGCCAGCCTAGAAGCTCGGCTCGGCGAGGAATCGGAGCAGCGCCAGCTTCAGGCACAGATCGAGGATCGCTTCCAGCAGGTTGCGTCAGTGTTCACTCGCGACGAAGCGCAGGTGCTGCGCCGCGGCAATGACGTTATCGTGCGCATGGGACTGAATTTCGACAGCGGTAGCTCCAACATCAAACCGGAGTATTTCACGCTGCTCAGGAAGATACAGACCGCCATCGATGTGTTTCCGGGCAGCCACGTCGAAGTGCAAGGGCATACGGACGCGTTCGGCGCCGACGAGTCGAATATGCGGCTGTCCGAGCAACGCGCACAGGCTGTGCAGCAGTACCTGATGGCCAACATGCAGTTGCGTGCGGTCATGATCGACGCAGTGGGCTATGGCGAGACCGTGCCGCTTGCGAACAACGAGACGCCCGAAGGCCGGCTGCGCAATCGCCGCATCGACCTGATGATCGAGCCGAATCTCGAAGCGCTGATCGCGGAGATCAGCGCGAACTAGGCGCTGCACATCGCGGGCGCTATCGGCTCACCGGAAACACTGCGGTACGAGCCGGTAGCGCACGCGGCGCGCAGATATGTCGACGGATAGCGCGGAAGTCAGTCGCGCCCGCTACTGCGTGCTCACGCCGCGGTCTTGATTCGCCCTCGCCAGAACCCGTCTTGGCTGAACGACCGCCATGCCCAAGGCAGCCAGCGCAGCAGCGCGAAGCTGAGCCATAGAGCCCAGGCGAGCATCGCCGCGCGGTAGAACCATATCGACACCGAGAGCGCACTGGCGCTCGGCGTGAGCCCTGTGGAGCGGTCCTCGAACCAACTCAGGAGCTCATAGCCGACTGGCGAGACGATCTGCATGTCGGGCACGCCGAGCAGGCCAGTGGGAATCGCGCCGAGCAGCGAGCCGAGCGCTGCGACGCTGAGCACGCCGAGTCCGATCTGCAGGGCGTTGAACCCGCGTGCGCCGAGCTCGAGCTTCGCGCGGCCGCGCCAGCTCATCGTGAAAACCCAAACCGCGAACAGCAGCAGAGTCGGCCACGCGAACGTCGAGAGACCGAGGCCGAGCAACAACCATTCCTGAGTGCGCAGCGGGCTCCATGCGAGGCGCCCGAGCGCGAGCGCGGCGAGAGCAAACACGAGCAGCTCCGGCCAGTACAGGATTGCCGAGCCTAGCGATGGACCGAAGCTCCACAAGACCCAACGATCTTGCGGCAGCCGCAGCGACGCGCGCAGATTCGTCGTGCCCGCGCCCAGATCGACGCGACCGAGTCGCGCGAGCATGCCGACCTCGCGCGCGTTGCGCCAAGCGAGCTCGACTCGGTGTTCGCCCGTCGTGACCGGTAGCTCGAGACGGTTCTCATCGAGGCGCAGCGCAATATCGCTGCCATCGATCGACACGCCGTCGAGCTCGCTGCCCTCGGGCAGCGTCACGACATGTTGCTCGGCGCGGGTGCTTCGGTAGGTGAAGCTTAAGTTCGACTGCGTCAGGCGCTGGCCGACGTTGGCGATGTAGTCGACCGAGTCGATTGCTATGGTGTCCCCTCCGGCCGGCTCGGGACGCGCGAAATTGACCGTGAGATTCTCGCCCGGGCGCGGCAAGTACTCGAGTGCGAATCCGCCAAATTGCGACGGCACTCGCGGCACGCCATCGAACTCCGCGTGCCACTGTGGACCGACGGCGAAGATCCAATGCTCGACCCACGGCACATCGGTGGAAGCAGTCAACGCGAGACTCGCCGCGGCAGGCAGGCGCGACTGCCAGGCCACATTCGTTTGGCCTGCTGCGAATGCGATCGTCGCTACGCCGCCAGCGACTTCGATGCCCGGCGTGAGCACGGCCTCATCGGTCAGCAGCGGTAGCTCGAGCGTGAACGCCGAATCGCGCGGCGCAATTCGCTCGATGCTGGTGCGCGCAATCCAATCTAGGCCGACTTCGATGCGGCGCGTGACGCGCACGTAAGGCGCGAACTCGGTCGTCCCGAGTGCGGTGCCCGCTTCGCCCTGCTGCTGGCGCACGAGCTCGAGCGCGCCGGACGGTAGCCGCCCATCGGTGATGCCGGCAAGGTCCCAGCCGGGTGCATCGACGGTGATCCCGCGTGGCGGCAGCGGGAACGGAATCGTCACGCTGTTAACCGCCGGCAGCAGGCCGCTGAGGCGGACCGTGTGCACGCCTGCCCCAAGCGGTAGCCAGTAACGGTCGCCGCCGTCCGCAAGGACCTGTGCCGCCGCGGTGCCATCGACGCTGACCGCATCCGCGCGCCAGCCGCGCGGCGCGCCGGGCAGTGGCACGGCAACGGCCGCCTGGTTAGCGATCTCGAGCTCGATCGTCAGCGTAGCGTCCACGACGCGCGCATCTGCGCGTGTGAGCTCCGCGCAGCCCGGGTGACAGGGCGCAGGTTCGGTGAGCCGCGCTTTGAGCTCTTCCAGCAGTGCCTGCGAAGGGAAGTCACTCGCTGTCTGCGCGTGGCTCGGCCGTGGTGCGATGCTCAGCGCGACGAGCAGCACGGCACCCGCCTGTGCTCCGCCCCGCAGCAGCCCGGGCGGCAGCCGCAGCACGGGACGTGCCAGTAGCCACAGCAGCGCAAGTGCGCCGAGCACGCTTGCAAGCCGCCAGGCTGCGACGGTCCAGCGGTCGAAGATCACGAGGCGGTAGGTCTGGTCGGGTTCGACGGGGCTGGTCCAACGAAGGTCCGCGCGCGTCCACGCCCAGTCGGGTAGGCCCGGTCCTGTCTGCACCAGCGCGCCTGGAAGGTATCGCGACAGGTTCGGCTCAGCTACCGGAGCCGGCCGTGCGCGGGCGACTTCATCGAGACTCATCGACTCTGATGTCAGCACGGCGCTCGACATCGGCATGTCGCGCATGAGCTCGAGCTCGGCGGAGCGCGGCTGCGCTCCGCCGTACAAACCCGGGCCGGGGATACCCCGCGCGAGCTGTGGTCGTTCGAGCTGCGGAAAGACGACGCTGCGCAGCTGCGTCACCGTGAACGGGATCAGTAGCAGCACGAGCGCGGCGAGGCTCGCGTTTCGGTACAGGCCCGCGAAACGCCGCAGCCGCCCTTCGGGCGCGACTCGAAGCAGGCCGATAGCGACGAGCAGATTGAGCCAGATCCAACGTGGCGCAGCGGGCTCGTGAAACACCAGCACCATGGTCGCGGCGGCAAGGATGCCCGGCCCGACGCCGAGCAAGCGCCACGTCGCCGTGGCGACGATGAGCGCGACGAAGAGATCCAGCAGCCGCCAGTCGTTGAGCCACGCCCCGAAAACCGCATCGGCACCGGCCGCCGCCATGAGCCGGTGGCCCGGTGGCAAGTGCACAGTCGTCCGCACTTCGTCGAACGCATCGACATAGCCGGTCACGGGCACTGCGCCGCGCGAATCGAGCCGCGCGGTCGTGTGCAGATCAAGAGTCCCGGTTCTGAGCTCGATACCTTGCACACCGGCTGCGTCGCCTTCGGTAACCAGCAGATTATTTTCGGCCGTCGGATTGTCGAGGTCGAACGTGGCCATCGTCATCAGATACGGCGCGGCCATGTCGAGGCGCCAGCCCGAGCTCAACTCACCGCGGATCTGGTCGAGTGCAGTGTAGCCGCTGCCGGCGAAATCGAGCCAGAGTTGACGATTGAGCCGCAGACGGTTCGTCTCGTCGGCATCGTTGCGGCTGCGCTCGATGAGCTCGATCGTACTTCCCGCGGCGGCGCGATAGCTTGGCAATGCCCGCCAGTCGCCGGGCACCTCCGCAGCGAGGGCATCGACGGCCGGCGCGCCCTCGAGCACGGCGACCCGCAGCTGCGTATCGGCTGCGTAGCTCCAGATCTCCTCAGCCGGCCATGGTGCGGCGGCGTCGGGCACTGCGATCGCCGTCACGAACTGTGCGGCGTGGCTGACCAGCCGCAGGCGCCAATCGCCCGGACGGACCTGCACACGCAAGTTGCCGTTGCCGTCGAGCTGCGCCGGCAGTGCCGAATCGAGATGCTCGCCGACGAAGCCCGGTAGCAAGGCGCCGCTGAGCTCGATCTCGCGGCTCTGGCCGGCGACGTCAAGCTGAATCTCGGTGATCGCCCGGATCGGCACGCCGTCGGAGACAAGCCTGTAAACGTTAACTGCGAGCCGGTCCTCCTCGACTGCGGTTTCGGGAGCGAGGCCGAGCCACAGCGCGCCGCGTTCGATTTCCGGACGCGCCACGCGCTCGCCGTCGAGCTGCAGGTTCACGAGCACCGTCTGCGCCGGAATCGCGATTGAGGCGGGTCGTTGTGTCCAGGTGAGACTTCCCGTCAGTGTGTGCGTGCCTGCGGCGGCACGCAACGCCGGCCGGCCGCCGCGCTCCACGACCGCAGCCGGCTGACCGTCGAGCTGCACGCCGTGCGGCCACTGCTCGGTACTGCCCGGCAGCTGCAGCCAGTCCTCGGCAGTGACCTGCCAGCGTTGATTGAACGCGGCGCCGCCGCCCTCGACCTCGATCACGAGCTCGCCGGGCCAAGCGCAAACGTGCGCTGCACGCTCACCTGGCATCGAGCCTGCGAGCACGGCGCAGGCGCGATAGTCCTCACCGTGCAGTACCCAGTCGCGCCACGGCTCGAGCGCCCCCGGAACGTCGGGCTGGCCAACGGATTCGGCCGCCGCCAGCACGGCGCAGACAGCGATGAGACTTTTTAAGATTCGGCGCGCTCGCATGGTCACTCCCCTCGGATTGGCTATTCTCGGTATCAACAACGCACGTTCGGGCCGAGTGGGGTTAATCGCGCCGCGATTACGACGCATGTCTGGAATCTACGCGTCGGCCTTGGCCGCGGCAAGCTGGCGCCGACACAAAAAAACGGCGCCTCTGTTGAGGCGCCGTCAGGAGAAGCAAAAGTATTCTGTTATCGTCTGGCGTTGGTCTAGTTGTTGCCGAAGCGCGCCGTGAACTCAACACCCCAGGTGGACGGCGCCGCGTAGCCGACTTCCCAGACGCCCGAGCGTCCTGCGCCGCAGAGGTTAATGATCCGCTCGTCGGTGATGTTGTAGCCGAAAACCGAAGCTTGCCAATTACCCGCCGGTGGCTCGTAGGTCGCGCGGGCGCGCCATTTCGCATAGCCATCCTGCAGGCACTGACTCGAGTTCTGGCCGACGACACCCTGGTCCCAGTCGTACTCGTCCTGGATGTAGACGCCGAGTTGCGGGCGTATCGTGCCGCCGTTGGCGAGCTGGAACTCGTGCTCGATGAAGGCGTTAATCGTCCAGTCTGGCGTTCGGGCCAGAATCGCGTTGTCGGATCCGTCGACGAGGACGGGTGTTTGGGTGTCCTCGTCGAACGTCACGTACTGAAACGAGCTGTACTTCTGGTCGAGAAGGCCGAAGTCGACCGACAGAAAGCCACCGTCCCAGGGCATAGCGCGCAGCTCCAGCTCTATGCCGGTGATGTCGACGTCGGAAACGTTCTGCGTCAGCTCGACATTCTGGTCCGGGCCGAAGGCACCGCTCGAGTTGTCGAGCGCGATCTCCTCCTGCTTATCCGTGTACTTCATGAAGAACACATCGGCTGCCATACGGATCCGCCCGTCGAACATCGAGCCCTTGAAGCCGAGCTCGTAGTTGGTCACGAACTCAGGACCGAAGGCCTTCAGCGGTGCGAACTCGGGCACGAGATTGACGTTGAGCTCGTCGTTGAATGCGCCGGTGAGGTAGCCTTCCGAGATCGTGAAATAGACGATGCCGCTGTCGATCGTATCGCCGCCCTGCAAGTTGCGTGTCAGGCTGACCGTCGGCGTGAACTCGCTATAAGTTGCGCGCTCGTTGTTGTATACGCCGTTGTCGATTACCGTCTCGCGATTGAAAATGATCGTCGGCGCGCACATCTCGGTCGGCGGCGGATCGCCGGGGCCGTGCGTGCAGGTGTTGATACCGAATTCATCGAGCTGGATGGCGACCTCGACGTTTTCGAGCGTGCGCGTGTCCTCGGTGAAGCGACCGCCGAATGCGAGCTCCCAGGCCTCGCTGATCGCATAGTTGAAGTGCGCGTACACAGCCATCGACTCGGCCGTCACGTAGTCGTTGTTCGCGTTGATGCCGTCGTACTCGGTGCCCGGCAAGCGCTCGAAGATGTCTTGACCGTTCAGCTCACAAACGATGTTGTCGTCAGGTAGCCCGTTGATCGTATCGGCAACCGGATCGTAAGCAGCCTGCCACTGGCTCAAGCACGTGCGATCGCCGGCTTTGCTGACATCGTCTAGCCAGTAAAAACCTGCGGTCATGTTGAGGCGATCGTTGATATCGGCATTGAACAGCGTCTCGAACTCGGTCGATGCGCGGTTTTGGCCACGTGCGCCGAACGGGCTCATGCCGACCCCGTCGATCTTGAACTCCGTGAAGTCGCGGTCTTGCAGATAGCGGTACTCGTTATAGCGCCGTGCGCCCTTGATCTGCCAGTTGAAGTTCTCGAACGGGCCGAGCGCCTCCTGCGTGTCGTAGGTCGCATCGATCGTGATCCACTCGTTATCGACGTAGGACTTAGTGTCGAAATCCTGGGATGTCACGTAATCACCTTGCGCGCGACTGGTTTGGCAGGACTCCATTGCCGCGATCGTCGTGCCGCGACCGAGGAATTCAACGCGGCCGATGCCCCCGAAACCGCCGCCCCAGGCGCCGTTACCGTCGGCGGCGGCACTTGGCAGGCCCGAGATGTCCTGGCCGTCCGCAACCAGCGCGTCGAGCAAATCCTGGTCCGGATAGGCGTAGCAGGAGTTCGCGCGGTCGTCGTCGCGGTCATACATGAGGTTGATGCGCGAGTCGATCGTCCAGTTGTCGGTGGGCTCCCAGCGCAAAGCAGCACCGAAATTCTGTGTCTCCTCGCCCGCGGTGTCCTCGTTCAGGTACCGGTTGTACCAGTAGCCGTCATAGCTCTCATAGCCTACGTTGAAGCGCGCGTACAGGTTGTCGCTGATCGGCGTGTTGACCATGCCACGCACATCGGCACGGCCGTAGTTGCCGGCGCGCAGGGTGATGTCCGACTCGAAGTCCGGTCCCGGCTTGGCCGTGATGATGTTGACTGCGCCACCGGTAACGTTCCTACCGAACAGTGTGCCCTGCGGGCCGCGCAGCACCTCGATGCGCTCGACGTCGACGGTGCTGTTGAAAGCACCGAGATTGCCAACTTGAATATGACCGTCGATATAGACGGCCGTGCCGAAAACCTGCGCGGGATTCGAGAACCCGCCGCCTAAGCCGCGGATGTAAAGCAAGGTGTCGTTCGCGCGCACATCTTCCGTCAGGCTGATGTTTGGCACGACGTCCGACATGTCCATGAGGTTATAGACGCCCTGTGCCTGCATCGCGTCGGCCGTGATGGCCGCGACCGAGAGCGGCAAGGTCTGCAGGCTCTCCTCGCGGCGTCTTGCGGTGACGACGATCTCCTCGAGCATCGCCTGGGCCGATGCGGATTGCTGCGCGGCCACCTGCGCCGGGCCGAGCAACAGCGCGCCAGCGCTCAGCACGCCCGGCAGGCCATACCTTAAGTAGGTTTTCATTGAGATAGCTCCCCTTTCAAGATTAACGATCAAGATTAACGACTAGCAGCTTCCTCCCCCCGCCGCGTTCTTGCACCGGGGGCCAGCCGATAGGCCTCACGAGCTGGCCGTTCGGGGACGCTCCACCAAACGGCCAGCAAAATAGTGTTGCGCGCTAGCTATAGACCCCAACGCGCTGACCCTCAACTTTAGTCTCTATTAATGTTAATACGAATTGTTTCGGCAATCCAACTAAGTAGCTTAGGGAGTTCCCCGGGCGCGCTGCCCCAGGGAGAATCGTTCTGAAGATGTTGCTAAAAAGCAACATTCTGTCCAGGGCTATGGTGCTGCCGGCCAAAGCCTGCTATCAAGGCGCTCATGCTGGGCGCGTTACGCGATTTCCTAAAACTCGAGACGGCCAGCGGCATACTGCTCGTCTGCGCCGCGCTGCTTGCGATGCTTGTCGCCAACTCACCTTTGGCTGGGCTCTACGATGCGCTTATCGACCTGCCCGTCGAGATCCGAGTCGGCGGGCTGGAGATCTCCAAGCCTCTGCTGCTATGGGTCAACGACGGACTCATGGCCGTGTTCTTTCTGGTCGTCGGCCTCGAGCTCAAGCGGGAGTTCGTCGCTGGCCACTTGGCCGATAAGCGGAATATCGTGCTGCCGGGCTTTGGCGCGGTCGGCGGCATGGTTGTGCCGGCACTGATCTACCTCTGGTTCAATCAAGACGATGCCCTGGCGCTGCAGGGCTGGGCGATTCCAGCGGCGACGGACATCGCCTTCGCGCTTGCGGTGCTGGCGCTGCTCGGGGAGCGCGTTCCTTTGAGTCTGCGCATTTTTCTCGTGTCGATTGCGATCTTCGACGACGTCGGCGCCATCGTGATCATTGCGCTGTTCTATACGAGTGAGTTGTCCCTCGCGGGGCTCGCCGTCGTGGCGGCCTGCGTGCCGGTGCTATGGATCCTGAACCGGCGCGGCGTCTGGGAGCGCACACCGTACATGCTGATCGGCCTGATCATGTGGGTGGCGATGCTGAAGTCGGGCGTCCATGCGACCCTGACCGGCGTGTTGCTCGCGTGGTTCGTCCCGATCGGCGACCCTGAGTCTGGTAGCTCTCCGCTGCAGGAGCTCGAGCATGATCTGCATTCCGCGGTCGCATTCGGAATACTGCCGGCCTTTGCATTCGCCAATGCCGGCATCGCGCTCGGCGGGCTGAGCGCGGATCAGCTCCTGCACCCGGTCACGCTCGGTGTCGTCGGAGGCCTTTTCATTGGCAAGCAGGTCGGTGTGCTCGGCGCCTGCGGGCTCGCCGTCGTGCTAGGGCTTGCCCGACTACCACAAGGTATCAGCTGGATGCAGCTCTACGGCACGGCGCTGCTATGCGGTGTCGGGTTCACGATGAGCTTATTTATCGGCTCGCTCGCATTCGAGAGTGCCGGCGTGAACCGAGTGTTCGACGAGCGTTTGGGCATTATCATCGGCTCACTGCTCGCAGGTGGCTGCGGCTATGCGGTGCTGCGACTGAGCCTGCCGCGGTCAGCCGCGGCATCATCGGAGACATTCTTATGATTCGCCTGCTGCCGGGATTCGTTTTTCTCGTAATCACTTTCGCCGTTGCTGCGATCGGCGCGCAATTCATGCCCGGGCCGTGGTACGCAGCGCTCGCCAAGCCCGCGTGGACACCGCCGGGCTGGCTTTTCGGGCCCGTGTGGACCGTGCTCTACGTAATGATCGCGATCTCCGCGTGGCTCGTCTGGCAAAGACAGCGCCGTGTCAGCCCCGCGTTGGCGCTCTGGGGCGCGCAGCTCGTGCTGAACGGCATCTGGTCATGGCTCTTCTTCGGCCTCGAACGCCCGGGTCTGGCCGCGATCGACATTGTCGTATTGCTGGCGATGATTATTGCCACGGCGCTTGCGTTTGCGCGCGTCTCGCGGCCGGCCGCGCTGCTGCTGGTTCCGTACGCGATCTGGGTCAGCTTTGCGACCGCACTCAACCTCGCGATCTGGCGCCTCAACGCCTGAGGTCCAGTTAGACGTCGCGGCTGCGTTCTGCGGCGAGCGAGAAATCCGGATACCAGGAGAGCTCGGCGCCGGCCCCGAGCGTGCGTGTGCGCACGTCGAGCATGAACGGCCGGCCTTCGGCGAGCGTGCGCAGACCTCGCTGTATCGCCGGGCGCAGCGCTTCGCTGTCCTCGACGATGGCGCCCGGTATGTCATAGGCCGCCGCGAGTTTCGTGAAGTCGACGTCGGGATCGCCGAGATAGGACACATAATCGCGGTTTGCCTGGCCGGCGCGACCGCCGCGATTGAGTATCTGCCAACGCGTCTCCTCGTAGCTGCGGTTGTTTAGCACGACCGTCATGACGGGAATGTCGTAGCGCGACATCGTCCACAATGAGTCCGTCTGACCGAACAAGAAGCCGCCGTCGCCCTGCAGTGAGACCACCTGCCGATTCGGAAGAGCGAGCTTGACCCCGGCCGATGCGCCGACGCCCCAGCCGAGCGCGCGTCCCTCGGTGCGTCCGATCTTGAGCATCCCGTCGTCGGCGAACGGGAAGAAACCCAGGACTTTCTGCTCGGTACCGACTTCCTCGACAATGACCGCATCGCGATCGAGCTGGCGGTTGAGCTCGTACATCAAGCGCTGCCACGGTACGGGCGTGCCGCGGCTGCCGCGAGCGGCGGTCTCGCGCGCGGCACGTACCTGCTCGGTGTGCGCTGCGCAGGTTGCACGGCGATCGGCGCTGCGCTCGCGGAGCTGCGCGGGCGTTGCGAGATCACTGATGGCTTCGATCAGGGACCGGGCCACTTCGTCGAGATGTCCGACCAGCGCGCTTGCGACCGGCGTATTGCGGCCGATCGTCGTCCCATCCACGCTCGCCTGTATCACGGCGACATTGGAGAGATCTCGGCCGATCGGAAAACGCGCACCGAAGTTCAAGAAACAATCGATCGGCACGGGATACGCGCGCAGATAGCCCTGGATCGAAGTCAGCTCGCCGAGATAGAGCGGATGGAAGTTCGGGAAGTCTGCATAGAAGCTGCGATGTTGCACGACGGGAATTGCGAGCAGCTCGGCGAGCTCGACGAGCGACGCGCCAGCGCCGGTCTGGCCGACCTCGGGGCCAACGTAGAGCAGCGGCGAGGCGGCATCGAGCAGATACTTTGCCGCGCGCTCGACCTCGGCTGCATCGGGCCGCAGCGCCATCGGGATGTTCAACGCCCCGCCGGAATAGACCGTCGCGGTGAGATCGCGTTGATACAGATGGTCCCGCGGCACGCGCACGTGGACCGGCCCTCCGGGCAGTACACCGGCGATCTTGTACGCGTTGCGCACCCATTCCGGGAGCCGCTCGGGCTCATGCACGACCCAGCGCCATTTCGTGTAGGGCTCGACAGCCGCGAGCCAATCGTCGAGGTCCTCGTGACTGTCGGTGCCTTCGCGGTTGGAGTTTGCGTGGTCGCTGAACAGGACCAAGGGTGTTCGGTCCTTCATCGCGTTGTACATGTTCGAAGACGAGTGCGGCAGGCCGACGCGACTGAACATTCCGAAGCCAGTTTTACCGGAGGCTTTTGCGTAGCCATCGGCAATCGCGACGAGCTGGCCTTCGTGCGTCGCCTGAATCAGCTGCAGCTGCGGTCGGTCGACGAGCGCATCACAGATCGGGCCGAGACCCGAGCCGTTGCTGACGAACAGATATTGCGCGCCCGTTTCGAGAATCTGCTCGACCATGAGATCCGCCCCTGTGCCGGTCACGCGGCGCGTGAAGTCTGGCGGAAGATCAGTTCCCGCGACGAGTGGCGCGACCGAGTCGAGCACGGACTGGGCCGCGGCCGTCGTGAAACTTGCTGCCGACATCGCCGCGAGAAACTGGCGCCTAGAGATTTTTGCCTGGATCAGATCATCGACGAGTTTTCGCATTGCCGGGTTCCTTTAGGCGAAGCTCAGCGCTCGTCCGCCGCAAAGTTTTCCACAAGATAGTCTCTGACGAGCGTGAGCTCGCGGTCGTAGATGGTGGCGCCGCGCGAGATCATGTCATAGAGCAAGGCCTCCCACTGCGTTGCGCTCAGCTTGCTATCGAGAATTCGGGTCAACGGATGGCACTGGCTGCAGATGACCGCGACCGTGTCCCTGGCCGGGCTATCCGGGAAAACGTCCTGGCTACGTGCCAGTAAGGGGATGCAGGCAATGGCTAACGCGATAAGCCAGAGCAAGCACGGGCAGTGGGCAGCGGAGCGGATATGAACCGTCTCGCCGAGACGTCGACGCAAGTACCCCAGAGTTGCGGAATTCATCGTTCTTTTTCCTCCGCGAAACCGATTCATCATACGGCTATTGCAGACGTTTCTCCAAGCCGCGTCCGCGCCGCAGCGTTCCAATCCAAGCCTTTGCGTCGGTTGACTTCTAAGGGAGCATATCTTCTACTGGCCGCTTGTTTTCAGTGCTCGCCACGAGCGGCGAGCAAGCACGAGGTTACGATGTCGACGGAGACAAAAGCCGGGCAAGGTGAAGAAGTCGTCTGGGAGCGCTGGACCAAGAAACGCACTTTCGTGCGCGCGCTCGAAGGGACCTACGGTGAGCTCATGCAGGAGCTGTTCTCCCAGCCGCGCATTTATCGGTCGAAGGACCTGAAGTGGAAGGGCGGCCCGCAGAACTTCGGCAAGAAGGTCATCAACCCGCAGGCGGTCCGAATCGCGCAGTCGATTGAATCACACATCGATGTCTTCGCGCCGGGCGGGCATGGCCAGAAGCACGGTCACATGAACAGCGCCGTATTCTTCGTGCTCAAGGGCAAAGGGCACGACGTGCATGATCGCCTGCGCCTGGATTGGGAGGCTGGTGATGCGCTGATCGTGGAGAACTGCTGTGTGCATCAGCATTTTTCGGACGACCCGGATGACGAGACCATAGTTTTGATCATGAAGGCGAAGCCGCTATTCTTGTTCATGCATCTGATCTTCCAGAAGGTTGTCGAGTATCCGCCCAAGGAGCCGGTGCCGGGGCAGGAGAATTTCGCGCCGCCAGACTGCCTCTGATCCCAGCCGCGCTTTCCGGAGATATTTGAGTGAACAAGAAATCTTCTTTCGTTAGCGATATCGAGCGCAGCAGAGCGCGCACCGATATCACGGCGGATTTCTATACGCAGGCGCTGGCAGCGTCGAAGGCGTTCCGCAAGGAATACCAAGAGCGTATGAAGGTCGTCAAAGCCGCCGACATGCCGATGGAGCGAACTGCGGACGGTCTGATCAAGCACATCGTCAACGAGGGCATGAATACGACCGAGTGCTGTATCGACGTGTATATGCAGTTCATTCCGCCGAACGGCGCTACCGGCACGAGCCGTCACCTGTCCGAAGAAGTCGCTTTCGTCATCGAAGGCAGCGGTTACGATCTGCACTATGACGTGAGCTTCAAGTGCGAGGAAGAGTTCGTCTGGGAGTGGGACACGACGCCCAAGCGCTTCGACTGGGGCCCGGGGGACTACATCTATATTCCGCCCTACTGTGCCCATAAGCGCTTCAACACCGACGCTTCGACCGAGGCGCGCATCGTTGTCATGAACAGCCGCATGCTCAAGCCCATGGGCTTCCATTGGTTCGATCAGCTCGAGCCGGCGCTGGGCTACGAAGATCTCTGGGTTCCACCGACGGATTGAGCGCACTCGCCGGGAGCTCGAGCGCGTATGCGACGCACATTGATTGCGCTCCTGATCTGCGCCGTCGCGGGCGCAGCTGGCGCGCAGCCTGCTGATCGCTCGGGGTTCTACTCGGGCAAAAACTTAAGCTACATCGTCGCGACCAACCCCGGCGGCGGCTACGATGCTTACGCGCGCTTGATCGCGGGCTTTCTCGAGAAACACCTCGTCGCAGATCACGTCATCATCAGGAACGTGCCGGGTGCGGGTCATCTCGTCGGCGCGAACACGCTGGCGCGATCCAAGCCTGATGGGCTCACGATCGGCACATTCAACGCGGGCTTGATCTATGGCCAGCTCGCCGGCAACCGTAGTTTGCGCTTCGACTTGAGAGACCTCGCCTGGATCGGCAAAGCAGCCGGTGAGCCCCGTGCCGTGGTCGTAGGCTCGCGCTGCGCGATCCAATCGATGGATGCGCTGCTCGCTGCCGAGACGCCGGTCATGTTCGCCGGTGCGGGTATCGGCTCGGCTTCGTACGCCGACACGCGGTTGCTGTCCGAGGCGCTGAGCTTGAGCATCAAGATCATTCCGGGTTACGAAGGCACCGAAGCCGAGATGGCCATGCTGCGTGGAGAGATCTGCGGCCTTGTTGCCTCGACGAGCTCCATGCAAAGCTTTGTCGATGCCGGCAATGGCAGCTATATCCTCACAATCGGTGCGCGCCTCGACGGCGTGCCGAACGCGATGGACTATGCCCGTGATGAGCGTGCACGGCGTATCGTCGGGCTAATCACGACGATGGCCGAGCTCGGGCGAGTCAGCGCGGCGCCGCCGGGCACGCCTGCGGCACAGCTTGCGGATCTCCGCGCCGCTTATCGTGCGGCGCTCGAGGATCCCGCCTTGCTCGATCAGGCCCAACGCCGCGGTCGTCCGATCGAGCCTGCCTACGGTGACGACGTGCGCAGGCTCGTCATTGCCGCGCTCGAGCAGACACCCGAGACGATAGCGTTCATCAAGAGAGCTCTCGATCCGGAAGGCGGCCAGGCCCGTGTCGGCAGCGAAATCGAGCGAAACGAGTTGCTGGCGTTCGCCGCGGACTGACCGCCACATGGATTTCGGCGGAATCTTCGATGCGTTGCTGAACGTCGTTGGTTCGCCTTCTAACCTGTTATTGCTGCTGATTGCCGTCCCGGTCGGCATGTTCTTCGGTGCCGTTCCAGGCCTCGGCGGCAAGCTCGGCATCGTGTTGTGCATTCCATTCGTGTTCGGCATGGATCCGCTAGCAGGTGCGGTGTTTTTGATCGCGATGCACTCGGTCGTGCATACGGGCGGCGCAATCCCGAGCATCCTCTTCGGGGTGCCGGGGACTGGGCCCGACGCCGCGACGATCGTCGACGGGCTGCCGATGACGCGCAACGGCGAAGCGGGCCGCGCGATTGGCGCAGCGCTCGGTGCCTCGGGCGTCGGCGGCGTGATCGGCGGCTTGTTTTTGCTCGCGATCATGCCGTTGCTTCGGCCTGTTGTGCTCGCGTTCGGGCCGGCCGAATTTTTCCTGCTCGCGCTGTTCGGCATCACCTTCATCGCGCTCCTCGCGGGCGACTCTCTGCTCAAGGGTCTGATTGTGGGGCTCTTCGGCCTGATGATGGCCTGCGTCAATCTCGACCCACAGACGGGCGCGCAGCGCTACACCTTCGACCAGCTGTTTCTTTGGGACGGCATCGACATCATCACAGCCGTATTGGGCTTGTTTGCAATCCCGGAAATGATCGCGCTCGGTGTTGCGGGTGGCTCGATTGCTGAACGAGGCAAACACCGAGCGCGCTACGCGCTCGGGGGTGTGCTCGAGGGCATTGGCGATGTGTTCCGCCACTGGGGCCTGACCGTGCGTACCTCGTTGATCGGCGCCTTCATCGGCATGATCCCTGGCCTCGGCGGCGACGCGGCCTCGTGGATTTGCTACGGGCATGCGGTGCAGTCCTCCAAGCATCCGGAGCGCTTCGGCACCGGCGCCGTCGAGGGCGTCATCGCGCCGGAGACGGCCAACAATTCCAAGGAAGGCGGCTCGCTGCTGCCGACCTTGTTCTTCGGCGTGCCCGGCTCCTCGGGCATGGCGATACTACTCGGCGCGTTCGTGATGCTCGGCATCCAGCCGGGACCGGCGCTCGCGCTCACGGGCATGGACGTCGTCTGGACGCTCATCTGGGCGCTGATGATCGCGAACATCCTTGCGGTGCTGATGTTCTTTGCGATCGCGCCGGCCTTCGGCTATCTGAGTTACGTCCGCGGCAGCCTGCTGATCCCCTTCGTGTTGACACTGACTTTTCTCGGCGCGTACCTGAGTCAACGTGCCTGGGAGAACCTCGTTTTGCTGACCGTGCTCGGCACGCTGGGCTATCTCATGAAGAAATATGAGTGGCCGCGACCGCCGTTCGTGATCGGTTTGATTCTCGGCCCTGTCGTCGAGGATTCGTTTCACAAGGCCATGGCGCTCTGGGGTCCGGGCTTCATGCTACGCCCCGGCGCGCTGATCATGTTCGGAGTCATCGGCGTGAGCTTCGGCATCTATTTCTGGCGGCGGCGTAGGCGCCCCGCGGCGGTGCCGCGTGCAGACTGATCGCTTACCCTCGTCGCGCATTCACGCCGCCGCGCTGAGCGGGCGGGTCCTGACGGCCATACTGATGTTCGCGATCTTCGCGACCATGACGCTGATGGCGTTCGGATTTCCGGAGAAAGCGCGGATGATGCCGCTCATGGCCGGTGTGCCGGGCTCATTGCTCGCGCTCGTCAGCGTGTTGCAGGAACTGCGCCGAGCGATGCGCGAAGCCGCGCTGAGCCCGCTGGCGTCCCGGCGCGGTGAGCTTGCGATGCTCGCCTGGATGCTGCTGTATTTCATTGGGATTCTGATGTTCGGGTTTCTGTATGCGGTACCCGTCCTCGTATGCGTGTTCCTGTGCTTCGGCAAGCGGGAATCAGTCGTAACCGGCGCGATCGGCGCGGCAGGCACCTGGGCGGTGCTCTACGGCCTATTTGAGCTCGTCTTTCAGATTCCGCTATTCGAGGGATTTGCGATCGCCTGGCTCGGTCGCTGACTCAGGCTCGTGTCAGTGCGTGTGGCCGTGATGGTCGGATGGCACGTGTTCGCGCTCGCTGATCATGTCTTCGCCCTCAGCGTAACCGGTCATCAGCGCTTCGATGAGGCGCCGCAGCGGGTCCTCCTCGAGCGGCTGATGCGCAGCCATGAAGCCCGCTATTCGTGCGTAGACCAATGGCTCCATCCGCAGGCGCTCATAGCCGCTGACGGTCTCGGCTGCATCCTCGGGCTGTGCAGCGCTTTTGAGCGCGCTGCGGAACAACGCGTCGAGATGGTTATACAGCGGCGCTTCGTCACCGTGGCTGCTTGGTACCGTGAGCTTGGAGAGGAAGATGTGCGCGTGCTCCGCAAATTGCGCATAGAACTCTTCCGCGAGGGACTCTTCGTCTTCGATATCACCGCACATGAGTTCTCTCCGCTAGAGGCTCGCGAGCCACTCGTCGTCGGAACCTTCCGCAATGTCGTCGAAGAGATAGGTGCTCAGGTAGCGCTCGCCCGTGTCGGGCAGCATTACCAGCAGCACAGAGCCTGCCGGCGCCGACTCGGCCACCTTGAGGCCTGCGGCCAGCGTCGCCCCCCCGGATAGCCCTGCGAAAATACCTTCCTCCGTGGCAAGCCTGCGCGCGCAGCTCTTGCCCTCCTCGTCGGTGACGGGCACGAGCTGGTCGTGCAGCTTGGTGTTCAGCACGTCCGGCAGAAAGTCGGGCGTCCAGCCCTGAATCTTGTGTGGCTTCCATTCGCCGCCCGCGATCAGCGAGGCCTCCGCGGGCTCCGTTGCGACGATCTTGACCTCCGGGCGCGCGAGCTTGATGACCTCGCCAGCGCCTGTGAGCGTGCCGCCCGTGCCCCAGCCGGTGACCCAGAAGTCGAGCCGGCGGCCGGCGAAGTCGCGCAGAATCTCCGGGCCTGTCGTCTGGCGGTGAAATGCTGGGTTGGCCGGATTCTCGAACTGGCGCGCGAGGAACCAGCCGTGCTTCTCAGCGATCTCCTTGGCGCGCCGCACCATGCCCGAGCCCTTCTCGGCTGCGGGCGTAAGTATTACCTTGGCGCCGAGCGCACGCATGATCTTGCGGCGCTCTATAGAGAAGGTCTCGACCATCGTTGCGACGAATTTGTAGCCTTTGGCGGCGGCGACCATCGCGAGCGCGATACCGGTATTGCCTGACGTCGCCTCGACGATCGTTTGGCCGGGTTTGAGCTGGCCTTTCTGTTCGGCGTCATCGACGATTGCGAACGCGAGGCGGTCCTTGACCGAGCCGAGCGGATTGAAGGCCTCGACCTTGACGTAGATCGTCACGTGCTTGGGCGCAATACGCTGCAGCTTCACGACCGGCGTGTTGCCGATCGTGTGGAGAATACTCTCGTAAATCATGTCGCGAACCTTTTATTTTTCGTAAGCTCAGTGGCTTCGCTTTTATAGACCACGACTCGTTCGGGTGCAAACCACCCATAGCGCTCGGCCAACGGTGTCGTTGCGCCGATAATCAACAGCGCGGGACTTTCAATCGCAAGCTCGCTTGAGGCCTCGGCAAGATCGCCGAGTGTGGAGACGACAACGCGCTGCTCGGGCAGCGTGCCGCGCTCGACGACGGCGACGGGCAACGCCGGTGAGTTGCCCGCGGCAACGAGCCTGGCGGCGATCTCGGCGAAGCGAGCAACGCCCATGTAGAGCGCGAGCGTCTGGTCCGCCGGCAGCCGGCCTAGTTCCGCATCAGCGCTCGACTCGGTATGGCCGGTGGTCAGCAGCACCGTCTGGGTCACGCCGCGCAGGGTCAAGGGAATGCCTGCATAGGCCGAGCAGGCGAGTGCTGCCGAGATGCCCGGCACGACCTGAAACGGCAGGCCGGCGCGGGTGAGCGCCTCGAGCTCCTCGCCGCCGCGGCCGAAAATCATCGGGTCACCACCCTTGAGGCGGCAGACGCGCTTGCCGCTCTTGACGAGCTGCACGAGCAGCCGGTTGATCTGCTCCTGAGTGATCGAGGGACGTCCGGCGCTCTTGCCGACGGAAATCAGCTCGGCATCGCGACGCGCGAACTCGAGGATCTCCGCGCCGACGAGTCGGTCGTAGAGCACGACCTCGGCTTGTGACAGCAGTTGGCGGCCGCGCAGCGTCATCAGGTCCGGGCTGCCGGGCCCGGCGCCGACGATATAGGCTTCACCGGCGCGCGCGCCGCTTGCGCTGCGCCATTGCGCGAGCGCGTGCTCGACACCGGCTTCGGCCTGGTTGGAGCGGCCCGCGTAGCAGTGATCCGGCACGGGGCCTTCGAGCACCGATTCCCAGAACCTGCGGCGCTCGTCCATATTGCCGATTGCGTTCTTAACCCGGCCGCGCCAGCTTCCGGCGAGCGCGGCGAGGTCCCCGAGCCGCTGCGGGATCAAGGCCTCGATGACGCCTTTGACCCAGCGCGCGATCACGGGTGCGTTGCCGCCGCTGGAGATTGCGATTGTCACCGGAGCGCGGCGCACGAGCGCGGGCATGATGAACGAGCACAACGGTTGATCGTCGACGACGTTACAGAAACGCTGCGCGGCTTCCGCGGCTGCGAATACGCGCGCGTTGACCGCGCGATCGTCGGTCGCGGCGATCACCAGCCAGCAGCCCTCGAGCTGGGGTTCGGAGAAGGGTTCGGCGCGCCACTCGATCTCGCCGGCGGATGCGAGCTCGCCCAAGGCTTGCGTCACGGTCGGGCTGATCACGGTCACGCGGGCGCCGGCACGATGCAGCTCGCATGCCTTGCGCTCGGCGACCGGGCCGCCGCCGATGACGGCGCAGCGCCTCCCGGTCAGGCGCGTGAAAATCGCCAGTTGTTCGCTGTGACTCGATTCCATGCGGATCGCTCGGGGGTCCGATAAGTTTAGGGGCGCCAAGATACGCCTCGGGCCAGCCCCCGCCCAAGACTGTGTCATTCTGCGCTTATTCCTGCCTGCTATTACCGAGACCTGCCTAAAACCCTAGGAAATCCGCGGTTGACAGCCCATGTAACCAATGGTTATATGGGTAGCGCTCGGAAACGCCATGACACTCAAGCAACTCCGCTACCTGATCTCGATCGTCGACTGCGGCCTCAATATCACCTCGGCCGCGGAGCGCCTCTACACGAGCCAGCCCGGTATCTCCAAGCAGCTCAAGCAGCTCGAGGCCGAGCTCGGGATGCAGCTGTTCACGCGCAAGGGCAAGAGCCTCGCGGCGATTACCCCGGCCGGCAACGAGGTTATCGAGCGGGCCCGGCGGGTGCTGCGCGAGGTCGAGAACATCACCAGTCTGTCGCGCGAGATTACCGGCGAACAGACCGGCACGCTGACGATCGCCACGACCCATACGCAGGCCCGCTATGTGCTGCCTGCGGTCATCCAGGCGTTCACGGAGCGCTATCCCAAGGTCGATCTCGAGCTGCATCAGGGCACGTCCGAGCAGATCGCCGAGCTCGTCAACACGCATCAGGTCGATTTCGCGATCGCGAGCGGCTCGCGCAAGCTGTTCTCTAACCTCAAGGTGCTGCCGATCTACCACTGGCACCGGATCGCGCTCGTGCCGAAAGCGCATCCGCTCGCCAGAGAAAAGAAACCGTTGACGCTCAAGACGCTCGCCGGCTACCCGCTCGTGACCTACGTTTTCAGCCTCACGGGCGAGTCTTCGTTCAAGCAGGCCTTCCAGGCCGAGGGTCTCGACCCGCGCGTGGCGTTCACGGCACGCGACGCCGATATCATTAAGACCTATGTGCGGATGGGCATGGGCGTGGGTGTTATCGCCTCGATGGCGTTCGAGTGTCCGGACCAGCAGGACCTCAAGGCGATCGATGCGAAGGGACTGTTTCCGCAGATCACGACCTGGCTCGGTTTCCCGAAAGACATGGTGCTGCGCAGCTACATGGTCGATTTCATCCACCTGCTCGCGCCGCATCTATCCGTGCGCACGATCCGCGCAGCCGCGAGCGCCGAGACGCCGGAGGAATTCGAAGCGTTGGTTGGTGACATCGATCTGCCCGTGCGCGGTGGTTGCGAAGAGGATTCGGCCGCCGCCGCTTGAGCCCGCAGATCTTAGTGGGCGGTCGCGTCCGCCGGCGTCGAAAGAACCGCCTCTTGATCCCGCGGATCGCCCCGGCAGAACCCACGGCCTAGCGCGCGAGGATCTCCGCAGCGACGCGCTCGGCCGACTCCATCGCGCCTTCCATACCGCGGGCGGACGAGTTCAGGTGCTCGCCGCAAAAGCGGATGCGCTCGTGCGGTGCGCCCATCGTTGCCGCGAGCTCGTTGATCTGACCGGGCCGGAAGTAGGCCCAGCCGCCGAGCGCGAACGGGTCGGTGCCCCAGGAATGTAGCCCCAGAAACTCGAGCTGGCCCTTCGCTGCAGGGCGGATTGCTTCAATCTCGGCGATCACGAGTCGGCCGGCGTCCTCGTCCGGCAGCGCATCGAGGCGGTGTGCGTTGGGGCCCATGGCCCAGGCCGTGAAGCTCGTGACCTCGTCAGGGTCCTCGCCGTTGCGTGCGGCGGCGACCATGCCGATGACACCGTCGGTGTACATGCTTGGAGAGTGACCGTCCTCGCGCCAGAACTCCGATTTGTGCGCCATATAGACCTGCGTCATCGCCTGATACGGCAGGCTCTGCACGGCGCGGCCTTGCGTGTCAGTCAGCGGCGGGTCGATAGCGATATTTTTCAGGATCGAGAACGGCAGCGAGCAGATCACCTCGCGCGCCTCATAGATCGTGCCATCGCTGCAGCGCACGCGCGCCTTGTCCTTATCGCTCGAGATCGCTACGACGATTTTCTCGAGCTGGACGGGCGGATCCAGCGCCGCGGCCATGGCCTCGGGAATGCCCTGCACACCATCTTTGGCCGTGAAGCCCATGACGCCTTTCGGCGCAACCGCGCGTTGCTCGACCGAGAACGCCGCGCGCAGAAACATCAGCAGTGTCGAGACGTCCGCGGCGCTGTCGCCGAAGCTCACGTTGATGCCGTAGCCGATGTTGATGATCTCGTCACTCAGACCTAAGCCACGCATCCAATCGCGCATTGAGATGTCGTGTATCGCGTGCCTGGGCTCGAGCCACTCGGCCGTGCTTTTGAGCGGGTTCTCCCTGGTCGTGAGCACGCGGTGATAAGCCCACGGCATGAGCTCGCGGTCCTTGTCCGGGAACGGATTAGCCGGATGCGTTGGCCAGTCGGTCTGGCGGATGATCTCGGTGCCGCGCAC
>JAHEEM010000146.1 GCA_024640695.1 Rhodospirillaceae bacterium
CTCATAACGTATTTCGGTGCCGGGCACCGACTTATTTGACTAATTGCATCCCTAGGTGCCGCACACTGACTTCTTTGATTTGTCAGTGCCTTTAATTGTCGGAATTGTCGGAATTGTCGGTGCCCGGCACCGTTCCGCGGCACCGTTCCGCGGCACCGTTCCGCGGCACCGTTCCGGTTGGCACCGTTCCGGTTGGCACCGTTCCGGTTGGCACCGTTCCGGTTCCGCGGCACCGTTCCGATTCGGCACCATTCCGATGCGGCACCGTTCCGATGAGGCGCGGGAATCTTTGTGAACGCCTCTCAGAGAATTCCGTCTGTCGCGGTGAAACTGGGCAGGATTCCCGGTTGCCTAGCGCTATACTCTCGACAGTATTTGAATCTAGCAACCAGGGCGCTTTTTTTGGCAAATGACTAATCGATACGAAGCCGCGGGCGAAATCCGCGCCATTATGGATACCCAGCAGGTTACGGACTCATTCAGGAAACGAGAGTTCGCATTGGAAATCGAGGATGGGCGGTACCCGCAGACGGTAAAGTTTCAGCTCGTCCAGGATAAGACCGATTTGCTTGATGACTTCGAGATCGGGCAGCAGGTCCGAGTCCAGTTCAATCTGCGCGGCCGCGAATACACGCGCAAGTCCGATGGCGCAACGGACTACTGGACCAACCTTGAATGCTGGCAGATCGAGAAAGCAGAAGGGGCCGGAGATGAGGCTGATCAGTCGAAGTCGAGCGCGGACGAGCCGGCTGCAGGTTTATTCGGAACTGAGTCGGACGATATTCCGTTCTGACACGATCTGGCTTGCCCGGATGTGATCGCCGTGAGGGTCTCCAGCGTTTGAAATCGAACCGTAGATGAGGAGGCGTTCATGCTAAGCGATCGATACAAAGAAGCCATCCTGTTCGCAGCGAAACTTCATGACAAGCAGACGCGAAAGGGCACGGAGATCGCCTATCTGACGCACTTGATGTCTGTGTCAGCGCTCGTGATGGAGAACGGTGGCGATGAGGACGAGGCCGTGGCAGCGCTGCTACACGATGCGATCGAAGATCAGAGCGAGGATTACGAAAGCGATTTTCATTCCGAGCCACGACACGGGCGCGATGCGCTGAAGCGCGACATATCGCTGAAATATGGCGATCGCGTTCTTTCGATTGTCGTCGGCTGCACCGACGATGAAGATTTCGTGAAGCCCGCGGCAAGCGAGCGCGGCACGGTCGATGTCTGGCGGGCACGCAAGGAAGCCTACATCTCACATATCGAGGCAGTGCCGGATATAGCCATTCTCCGGGTCTCATGCGCGGATAAGCTACACAACGCGCGTACGATCCTGCTCGATCTTTACGAGCACGGCGAAGAGATATGGGGCCGATTTCGGGCGGGAAGCAAGGACGGTGCGCTCTGGTATTACAGCTCGCTGGCCCAGCAGTTTAGATCAAGATCCGACTCCATGAGCGATAACGGACTGAGTCGGCTCAGCGACGAGTTGCTGCGGACTGTCGGCTTGCTTGAGTCTTACGGCACCTAGTGCTTTGGACTACTCCTTCGAGGCCTTAAAAACCAAGCACCGCGAGCTCCGGGATGCGTGGCCAAGCTCGGTCAGCTTGCGCGTGCATCGCGCGCTGAGCTGGCTCAATCGGGCAGAGCAGGCCGGCGACGATGACGATGCGGCATTTATTTTTTACTGGATTGCTTTCAATGCCGCCTATGCGCACGAAGTTGACGACGCGGATACTGAGACCCTCGGCGAGCGCCTCCTGTTCAAGGAGTACTTCAATCGGTTAACCGAGCTCGACCAGGAAGGACGGATCTACGAGGTTATCTGGACGCGATTCCCGCAGGAAATCCGGGTGTTGTTGGAGAATCGTTTCGTCTATCAGCCTTTCTGGAAACATCAGAATTCCGAGCCTGGTTTCGACGGCTGGGCAGCGTGGTTCGAGAGAAGCAAGGTCGCCGCCGCGCGTTCACTGAACTCTAAGGATACCAATAAGATTCTTTCAATCCTTTTCGATCGACTCTACGTGCTGCGCAACCAGCTTATTCATGGCGGGGCGACGTGGAGCGGTTCGGTCAATCGGCAGCAGGTTAATGACGGGAAGAAAATCCTCGCGTCGCTCGTGCCTTTGTTCATCGATGTGATGATGAATCATCCGAACGAAGACTGGGGCGCCCCGTACTATCCGGTTGTGGAATAGGCCGAGTGGTTCGCATCACCCTTGGTAAAGATCTCGACGGCGCGCTCGCTGTGCGCCCGGTTTCGGCGATCGGGGACCTTACTTGCGGTCCAATGCAGTTACTCTCCTGGCTCGAATCGCAGCTCGGACTCACGCAGCCAGAGGCTTCATTCACCTCGCGCATGGTGCAGTACCTGGAGTGTCTCAAGCAGAGCGCTGGAGGCTGTTTCTACGAGGCTTCGCTCATCCAGGACGAGTTCGCGACGGCGAGAACGCTTTTGCAGTGGCGAGACGCCTGCTACGAGGCAGGTTGGACCGGCGGGGCTTTTGCTGATGGGGCGCCGCCACGCCTTCATGATCTCGCCGCCGTCGAACGGCGCGCGAGTGGCGTTGTGCCGCCGAATATGGGCCAGCGCGTACAGAGCGTCACCGAAGCGCTCGCCACATCGCCGCTCGATGTGGAGCTCACTGTGCTCGACCCAATCGATTGCTTCGCCAAGGCCTGGCGAGAGCTTTTCGGCGCGCTCGGCGCAAAAATTCAACCACTGCTGCTCAAGCCCGCCGCTGATCCCGGCACTGATCTCGGCCGGCTGCAGGGCGCTTTGACCGGTGAGCATCAGCCGGGCAAGAAGATAGCGCTCGCAGGCGACGCCAGCTTCCTTGTGCTGCGCGACGGCTCGGCACAGCTCTCGGCGCCTTGGGTGGCGCGCTTCGCGCATGCGCACAAGCATGCTGACGGCAACGTTGCGATTCTCGCGAGCACACACCAAACGACACTCGACAGTGCGCTCGCCGACGCCGGCCAGCCAAGGCTCGGCTTTTCGAACACATCATTCTGGCGGCCGGTGTTTCAGGTGCTGCCACTCGCGCTCGAGCTCTGCTGGCGGCCACTCGATCCGACGGTATTGCTGCAGTTTCTGACGCACTCGATGGGCCCGATCCGCTCGGGCATCCGTCGGCCACTTGCCGAGGTCGTTGCGCGTCATCCGGGCATCGGCAGCGAGGCCTGGTTCGAGGCGCTCAATCGGGCGCTCGACCAAACCATTGCGAACGAACCCGCCGACTTGCGAGACGCAAAGCGCAAAGCGCTTGCCGATGGCGTCGATTTCTGGCTCAACGCCGAGCGCTTCGACGCGCAGGTAGGCGCGCCGATCGAATTTTTGCTCAAACGCGTGCATCACGTGAGCCAGTGGCTGGCAAGCGCCTACGCTGCGATGCAAGACGAGGTCGAAGGCACGCTCTATGCCGCGGCGCTCGGTCAGGCCGATGAGCTTGTGCGCACGCTCGAGCGATTTGCCGCTGCCGGCACACAAACGCTTCCCCGCATTTCGCTCCGCCGGCTCGTCGAGGCCGTGCGGGGCACCGGCGCACCGATGCCGGGGCGTCCCAGGCAATGCGCGCCGGGTGAGTCCGATCTGCTGCGTTCGGATTCGCCGGCTGGATTCATCGAAAACGTGCAGACCGCGATCTGGTGGGCCTGTGACGAAGAGTCGCTGCCGCGCCAGCACCCATGGTCGAGACTCGAGCGCGAGGCGCTCGCAGCCAATGGGGTCGAGCTCCTGCCGTTGGAGACTCAGCTTGGCTGGCAGGCCGCGAGCTGGCTTCGTCCGATCATGTGCGCACAGGATCAGCTCGTGCTCGTGCTGCACGACAATGCCGGTGGCCACCATCCGGTATTCGATCAAATCGTCGCCGTCGCCGAAGGCTGGGCTGAGGCCCGAGTCGATGAGTTGATGCGCGATCCCAGCCAGGTCCCGGGCGCATCACCCGTCCCGGACACTATGGTTATCAAGCCGCGCGCGTTGCCGCCGAAGACGCGCTGGTGGCGGTTGCCCGATAACGCTGCCTTGCCGCCGCGCTCGCGGGAGTCTTTTTCCAGCCTCGAAAAGTTTTTGTTCGGCCCGCACCGCTGGGTGCTCGACTACCAGGCACGCATCCGTCCGGGCACTCTCGAGTCGCTCGGCGACGGTGCGCTGCTGCGCGGCAACCTGACCCACGCGCTGTTCGAGCACTACTTTAATGCGCATCCGGACATCCCAGCGCTGGATGCGAACGATGCGGGGCGCTGGGCGCGCGAGAAGGCGCAAGCACTCATCGAGCAGCAGGGCGCCGTGCTGCTCGCGCCGGGACGTCAAGCCGAGAAGGAGCAGTTCGTGACCACGGCCTCGCGCGCACTCGGGGTTCTCGTCGCGCATTTGCAGGGCGCGGGCGTCACGACGGTGCGAATGGAGCTGCCGTTCGCGGGGGTTTTCAAAGGAGGGGAGATCGGCGGCATCGTCGATCTCATCGCGACCAAGTCAACGGGCGAAATCGCTGTCGTCGACCTCAAATGGGGCGGTTTCGACTATCGGCGACGGATGCTTGCGGAAAGCAACTACCTGCAGCTTGCCGTTTACGCGCAGCTCTTATTTCAGAGCGAACAGAGATGGCCCGCGCTTGGATACTTCATCATCCGCGATGCGCGGCTCGCGATGCTCGATTCGGATTTTTTCCCAGGGGTGGTCGTGGAGGTGCCCGGGAACGGCGAAAACCATCTCCAATTCTGGCAGCGTGTCGAAGCGACCTGGCAATGGCGCCGCGAGCAGCTCGATGCCGGTCGCGTGGAGGTGCCGGTCAGCGATACGAAGCAAGACGAGGCCTCACTGCCCGGTGACCTTGGTCTTGCGATGCCCGAGACGTTTGACAGCTTTGACGATTACTGGGCGTTGACCGGCTGGCGGGATGACGCATGAGCGCACACGGCCACATCCGCTTCATCAGCGCTGGTGCCGGCAGTGGCAAGACCTACCGCATCACCGAAGAGCTTCAGCAGATGCTCGCCTCCGGCGAGGTCAAGCCTTCGGGCGTGATTGCGACGACTTTCACGCGGCTTGCGGCGACCGAGCTTCGCGAGCGGGTCAGGCAAAAGCTCATGGCTGACGGCAGCGCCGAGCAGGCCGCGCAAATGGGCCAAGCGCTCATTGGCACGGTCAACGGCGTCTGCGGCGAGCTGCTGGTTCGTTTCGCTTTTGAGGCGGGCTTGTCACCCGATCAGAAAGTGCTCGAAGAGCAGCAGGGCGACCGGCTCTTTGGGTCTGCGCTCGAGGAGCTATTTGCCGAGGAGCCGAAGCGTATGCGAGAGCTCAACGCTCTCGCGCAGCGGCTCGGCATCCGCGATCGTCAGGGCAGCCTCGATTGGCGCAGTCAGATCATGGATGTTGCGAGTGCCGCCAGGGCAAACAATATGTCGCCCGAGGCCGTGCGCTTGTTCGCACAGGACAGCACCGATTCGTTGCTCGCAATGTTTCCGAGGGCGTACGAAGCCAGTCGCGATCTCGATGCGGAGCTGCTCGCTGCCGTCAATCATGCCCTTGCCGAGATCGACACTGAGGCCGATGGCACGGGCGTGACGAAGAAATATCTCGATCTGCTCGGCCAGATGCAGGCCGCCCTGATCCAGCGCCGCATGTCATGGTCCGAGTGGGTCAAACTCTCAAAGTCCAGTCCGGGCGCGAAAACCCGCGCGCTCGCCGAGCCGATCCAGCAGATCGCAGGCGATTTCGAGAAGCATCCGAGGCTGCATGCCGACATCGAGAAGTTCATCGGCGAAGTCTTTGAGCTCGCGGCACACAGCATCGAGGCCTACCAGAAGCTCAAGGAGCAGCAGGGCCTGCTCGACTTTGTCGACCAGGAACGGCGCGTCTATGAGCTGCTCGACCATGTGCACGTGCGGGCGACGCTGGCTGACGAGCTGGAGGTGCTGTTCGTCGACGAGTTCCAGGACACGAGCCCGATCCAGCTTGCACTCTTCATGAAGCTCGCGGCGCTTGCCGATCGGGTGATCTGGGTCGGCGACATCAAGCAGGCGATCTATGGCTTTCGGGGCTCCGACCCCGAGCTCATGCAGGCCGTGCTGGCTGGCGTCGAAGCAGGTGGCGGCACGACTGACGTGCTCGAGCACTCCTGGCGCTCACGGCCGTCGCTAGTCGAGTACATCAACGAGGTCTTCGTGCCGGCGTTCTCGAAAAGCCTCGACCGCAAGCAAGTTGCGCTCAATTCGAAACGTCCGGTGCGCGAGGGTAAAGAACCGAAAGAAGCCGCCGTCGCCTGCTGGCATCTCGCCGGCAGCAACTGGGACAAGCGCGCCAACGACATTGCCTTCGGCATCCATCAGCTCGTTGCGTCTGGATACCGGGTGGCCGAGAAAGACACCGGAGAGCTTTACGCGATCGGCTACGGTGACATAGCCGTCCTCTGCCGGACGAACGACCGGCTGCAGAAGATCGCGGGCGCCTGCGCTCGAGCCGGCATCCCGGTGGCTTTCCGGCGCCCGGGGCTCATTAAGACGCCCGAAGGGGCGCTTGCGATGGCGGCGCTCCGACGCCTCGCCGACGCGCGCGACACGCTCGCAAGCGCCGAGATCCGGACGCTGGCCCAGAGCGAATCACCCGAGGCGTGGCTGCCAGAGCGTCTGGCTTTTGTCGCGGACGATGCCGAGGACGCGCCGAGACACTGGGAGTGGGGCGAGGTGGGCGCTGATGCGCTGCCGGCGCTCGCGTCGATTGCCAGTGTGCGCGCGGAGCGCTCACTGCTGACGCCATCCGAGGCGCTGGAGCTTGCCCTGGTCAAAGGCCAGGTGCGCGAGGCCGCAATCGCCTGGGGCCCGACGGCCGATCGGACGCGCCATCGCCTGCGCAACATCGACCTGCTGCTCGAGTATGCGGCGGAATACGAGAATCAGTGCGACATGCAGAACGTCGCCGCGACTGTGCCTGGTCTAATCCTCTGGTTCTACGACCTCGAGCAGCGCGTTGAGGACTGGCAGGCCGAGGCGAGCGACGGCCGCGCCATCACGCTGGTCACGCATCACGGCGCCAAGGGGCTCGAATGGCCGGTTGTTCTTGCCGTGGATCTCGACTCGCCCGTAAAGGCCAGGCTCTGGGGCTTGAGCGTTTTGCAGCGTGAGCAGGGTTTCAATATAGACGATCCGCTTGCAGGCCGCAGGCTGCGGTACTGGCCCTGGCCCTTCGGGATGCAGTCGGCCGGGATTCCCGTTGGCGAGGCAGCAGAGTCCTCTGCAGCGGGCAATGCCGCGAGGGCCTCGGCGATCGAGGAGACCAAGCGTCTGCTCTATGTCTCGCTCACACGCGCGCGCGACAAAGTCATCGTTCCGCTCCACGCGAAGAAACCGACCGGCGAGTGGCTGGAGACGCTGGGCGCCGACTGGATGTTGCCAGACGGCGAATCGCTAGCGCTGCCGAACGGCACGGCAATTCCTTCGGACTTCCAAACGCTCGAGTCGCCCGATGAATGGTCCGCTCCATCGCCCGTTGAGCGGGCGCGTTGGGTGTTGCCCGCCGCGCCGCGTGAGGATCTCCTGCAGCGTAACCTGAGCCCTTCGGGCGCCGGGCCTATTGAAGGCGTGACGGTCGGCGAGATTATCGAGATCGGCGAGCGACTCGAGATCACTGGTGCGGCCGACATGACGGCGCTCGGCGAAGCACTGCACTCGATTATCGCCGCCGAGATCAATTCGCCCGAGGACGACTCAGCCGCGCGCACGGCAAGAATTCTGAAGCAGTGGGGATTCGAGGGCGTCGTCGCGCCGGAAGCTGCGCTGAAGAGCGCGAGGGTGTTTATCGACTGGGTCCGAAGGGCATTCGAGCCTGTCGCCTGGCACGTCGAGCATCCAATCTTGCATAAGCTCGATAGTGGGCAGGTTGTTAAGGGTTTGATCGATGTGTTGCTTGAAACGAGGGGGGGCTACGTGATCATCGACCACAAGGCGTCACCGAGGCCGAGGACGGAGTGGAAGGAGATTGCAGAAGGTTATTCCGGGCAGCTGGCAACGTACAAGCGCGCGGTCGAGGCTGCGACCGGTAAGCCCGTGACGGGGCTTTGGCTGAACCTTGGAGTCGGTGGTGGCGTAATCAATCTTGAAGTCTAAATCTTGTTTTGCACTGAATATTCACCCGGGATTTGCACCGAATTTTGATCCATGAATCGG
>JAHEEM010000147.1 GCA_024640695.1 Rhodospirillaceae bacterium
TGTTGGCCAAGCCCGAGCAGCAGCGAACCGCCGGCATCGACGTGTTCGCGCAGCGCTTCGGCGTCGGCATCGGCGAGCGTGCCGGCATCGGCGACGACGATGAATGCATAGTCATCGAGATCCCGCTCGGTGATCGCTGCGGGCGCGATCGCCTCGATGATAGTGAGTGGGCCGTTGACGGCCTCGAGCGCCGCAGTCAAAAACAACGCGTCACGCCCCCGCGGATCGGCGCTGACAAGCAACACGGTCCGCGACTCGGGTCGCTTCACGACGACGAAACGCTGGTCGTCTACTGCGAGATCGTCGCCGGGCTCGAGGAAGATTCTTACCCGGTTACCGCCGGAGCTTAGATCGATGTTCGCAAAGGTCGCGGTTGCGGTCGCGCCTGCGAGCGCAGTCAATGTCTGCGCGGCGCTACGCTCACCGTTGAGCTCGAGCACCACCGTGCGTCCCACATCGCGCGCCGCAAAACTGCGAATGCTCGCGGCCACGTCCCCGGATCCGGGCTGCCAGCTGACGCTCTGCACGGCCCAGTTTCCCTCTTCCGGCCGCGATACATCGTGAATCTCGAGATCGAGCGAGGCCTGCGCGGCGAGCTCAGCGAAGCGCGTTGGCATCGAAGTCCGCTGCAGGTCCGTAACGACGTGGACGATTGCCGGCAGCTGGGTTCCCCGCAGCATGCGATCGACAGCGCTCATGAGCTCGCCGTAATCAACGCGCGCAAACTCCGGCTGCAAGGCGTTGATGCTCTGTCGAACGCTGGCAGCGTCAAGCGTCGGCTCGGTCAGCGCGCGCGCACTGCGGCCCATTGCAACGAGTTGCAGCAGATCACCGGAGGGCACTTCATCGACGAGGTCGAGCGCGGCCTGCTGTGCGCGCGCCCAGCGCTCGCCGTGACTCATCGACGTGGATACGTCCATGACGACGACATGCAGGCGTGCGCCCTCTTCGACCAGTGCCTGTGCCGCGCCCTGTAAGGCGGGGCGCGCAAAAGTTAGCGCGAGCAGCACGAGCACCCCGATGCGTAAGGCGAGCAACAATAGGTATCGCAGCTTCTGCGCCAGCACGCGACGCGGCTCTCCGGGCTCCAGAAACATCGCCGAGCTGAACTGCTGCCGGTTCGGATTCTCCGACGACAGCCGGTGCAGCCAGAGCGGCAGCCCCACGGCCAGCACACCGAGCAAGAACAGTGGCGCCAGCAGGGTCATTCGAGTCTCGGCATCTCGCGCCCCTCAGCCCCGCCGCTGGCGGAAAGTCAGGTAGTTTCTAAGCGCGGCATCGAGCGGCGCGTCGGTGCGCAGCAGCTCGTAGTCCGCGCCCGCGCGCGCCGCTGCTTTACTCAGCGCGTCGAGATGCTCCTTGATGCGCTCGCGGTAACGCGAACGCATGAAGATCGGTGACACCTCCATGGCCTCGCCGGTCTCCATATCCTCGAGCAGCGCGGATTCCTTGAGCTCCGGCTCGAGCTCCTGCGGGTCCAGAACCTGGAACAGGATTACGTCTTGGCCCTGATAGGCGAGCGGCTGCACGGCCTTAATCATCGCCTCCGGGTCACAGTAGAAGTCCGAGATCACGGCTACGAGACCGCGACCCGATTGATACTGGCGGAAACGCTCGAACGGCACAGTCAGGTCCGTGCCCGTCCCGGCCTCTGCGCGGTCGATCGCATGCAGTACCGCATGCAGCTTGCCGATACGCGACGACGGCGGGCGACTTTCACGCACCTTATCATCGAAGATGATGAGCCCCACGGCATCATGCTGCCGCGAGGCAAGATAGGCGAGAGTCGCGGCGAGAAACTTGGCGTACTGGAGCTTGCTCACGCCGCCGGAGGTATAGGCCATCGAAGCGCTCGCGTCGAGCAAGACGACGAGGTGTGTATTGGTCTCGCCGAGATAGCGCTTGATATACGTACGCTCGGTGCGCGCATAGACGTTCCAGTCGATGAAACGCGGGTCGTCACCTTCGGAGTATGCGCGATACTCGGCAAACTCCTGGCTGAAACCGAACTGCGGCGATCGGTGCAGACCGATTAGAAAGCCGTGCACTGCCGCGCGCGCGACGAGATCGAGATTCGACAAGCTCGCCAACACCTCCGGCGATAGCAGATTAGCCCGCATCGACTGGGGAGGCGCGCTCATCCTGCCTGGGCGTGACGCTCAGCTCCCGCCATGGATTGAACGAGCTGCGTGAGCACATCGTCTACCGTCACACCATCGGACTCCGCGTAGTAATTCGCCAGCACACGATGGCGCATGACCGGCAGCGCCAGCGCCGTGATGTCCTCGGCAGTAACGTGATATCGGCCGAGAATCAGCGCTCGAGCCTTGGCGGCAAGCGTCAAGAACATCGTCGCACGCACGCTCGCGCCGTACTGCACATAGCGGCGCACGACGTCCGGTGCGAGTGGATCAGTCGGGCGGCTGCCGCGCACGAGGTTTACCGCAAGCCGATTGACTGATTCGGCCACCGGCACCTGACGCACAAGCCACTGGTAGCGCAGAATCTGCTCTGCAGTCGTGCAGGGCTCGACCTTCGGCATGCCGACCTGAGTCGTGAAACGTTGCACGACCTCGAGCTCGTCGTCGCCGGTAAGATAATCGAGCACCACGTTGAACAAGAACCGGTCGAGCTGCGCTTCCGGCAGCGGATACGTGCCCTCGAGCTCGATCGGGTTCTGCGTAGCGAGCACAAAGAACGGCGGATCGATCGTGTGCTGGGTGCCGCGCACCGTGACTGAGAGTTCCTGCATCGCCTCAAGCAGGGCCGCTTGAGTCTTCGGCGGGGTGCGGTTGATCTCGTCCGCAAGCAGCACGTTAGCGAAAAGTGGACCTGGCACGAAAGTCCAGGTCCGATGACCCGTCGTGATGTCCTCTTCGATAATGTCAGTACCCGTAACGTCCGTCGGCATGAGGTCGGGCGTGAACTGAATGCGCTTGAACGTCAAACCCAGCGCCGTGGCCAAGGTGCGCACGAGCAGCGTCTTGGCAGTACCGGGCATACCCGTTATCAAACAGTGGCCACCGACGAGCAAGGTCAGCAGCAAATGCTCGACGACTTCATCCTGACCAACGATGACCTTGCGCACCTGCGTGCGGATAGCATCCATCGTCTGCTGGAAGGTTTCGACGAGAGCCCTGGCGTCGTCTGTATCTAGCTGACTGGAAGTTTCGGAACTCAACGGGCGATCTCCAATAACAGTTGCTGTGCTTCCCGGTAATGCGGGGCTATTTCCAGAGCATACAATAAATGCTCGCGGGTCTTGGCCGAGTCTTCGAGCTGCCGGTAGGCGGTCGCGAGGCGGAAGTGGGCGGCAGCCTGGTCGAGCGGATTCATGGCCAGCGCAGCCTGGTACTCCCGCAAGGCATCCGCGGGCCGGTCCTCGGCAAGCAGCCAGTCGCCGAGCTCGGTATGAAGCTCCGTATCGAGCGGAACGACGCCGAGCAAGTCCTCGAGCACGGCGATGGCCTCGAGCCTGCGGCCGCGCTCGTCGAGGCGGCGCGCGAGCGACCTCAAAGCGTCGGCCTCGTGGCCACCCAGCTCACGGTAACGCTCGAGCGTTGCGACGGCATCGTCGGGCTGGTCGAGCTCGTCATGTGCCTTCGCCTTCAATAGATAGGCGTTGCCCTCGTCGACATAGTCCGGTGCGCCGGCAACGGCCTCGGTGGCGGCGGCGAGCGCCGTCTCCCAGTCACTGCTGCCTGCTGCTTCGTAGGCGCTTCTGAGCCCCCCCTGCCAATCCTCGAGCCCGTCCAGGACCGTGGCGAACTCCGCCGCAATGAAGTCTTCAAAGCCTTCATCGAAGGCGGCCGGGCTGATCTCCAGCGCCTGCTCGATTGCCGCAGCGGTGTCGTCGCCGGCCGAATACCGCGCCAGCATTGCGACGAATGCGTCCTGGCCCCAACGCCGCTCGATGTACTGGCAGATCAATCCGGCCTGCATGTACGAGACCATGACCTGGCCTTCGTAGCTCGGCCGAATAAAGCCGCTGTCGAGCTCCGCAACGGGCAGGAACTTGTCCTCGTGCATGGCTTGCAGGACGTGCAGCGGAATGTGCCGGCCCGGCAGAGGGCCCGTGCTCCACTCCTCGTACACGGACACGCCCTCGCTGAACCAGCGCGGCACGAGATGGTTGGTGGCCTCGAGCGTGAACACGTGGGCCATCTCGTGCCAGAGCGTCGTGCCCCAATGGAAGTCATTGTCGGTACGCCCCGAAGGGCTGTCCATGGCAACGAGATAGCCGAACGTGACGCCTAACAAACCGATGCCCGGCAGCCCCGACGTGCGTACGGCAAAGTCGTCGTGCTCGGGGTAGAGCTCGACGACGACGGGCTCCTCGAGCTCGAATGCGTAACGTTCGGTAAACGTGCGGATGCCGTCGTCGACGAGCGCGGCCACATACGGCTCGAGCACGTCGGCCTCGTCACGGTGCAGACGCAGAATCATGCCCGCGCCGACGGTAGCGTTTCGCATCCGCGTCACATCGCGAAAGTTGTCGAGGCTGTCGATGAGCCGCAGCGTATTGACGATGATCGCGCTGAAAGGATCGCCGCGGTAGGCCAGCTCGAGGTGCGCCTTCGCCTCGGCCAACCGATTCACGCGCAGCAGATTCACACCGAGCTCGGCGTGCGCCGCCCAGAGGTCGGGTTGGACCCGCACAGCCTCGAAATACAGCTCGATAGCTTCGCGGTAGCGGCGAGTGATGACATAGAAGTGCGCCGGAATCGCATAGATGTCGCCGAAACCCTCATTGACCTGCAACGCGCGGGCGGTCCAGGAGCTATCGGTGACCCCACGCAGCAAGTCTGCAGAGGCCCTGAGCGCATAAATCTCCAGCGCAGGCAGCTCTTGCGACTCGGCCAGGCTCGTTGCGCGGTCGAGCGAGGCGTCGGCTTCGTCGAGATTGCCAATCTCAAGGCTCATCTGGGCGAGCAGAAGATGCGCCCGCAGCTGCTCGTCGTCGATCGCGAGCGCCTCGTCGACCCAGCTGCGCGCACGGTCTTCGAATCGCCCCGCAGAGACGCTCGCAAGTCCGAGCTTAGCTGGCGCGTAATCTGCGTCGAGCTCGAGCGCTTCCTGAAAGAGCGTTACAGCTTCGTTGTCCTGGTGCGCGGCAACGAAGAGCTCGCCCCAGCGGGTCCGCAGCCGCGGATCATCCGGATAAGCGTCGATCGCGGCTTGGAACTGCGTGTTCGCACCACGCAGGTCGCTGAGGCTCCAAGCCGCCTCCGCGCGGATGCGTGGGTCATCATTGCGCGCGCGCAGCGCCGCATAGCAGTCGCCAGCGGGCAGCTTCTCGCCGCGAAATTCCAATGCATCGCAGGCCTTGAGCTCATCGGGTCGGTCGGCCGAATAATCGAAGACCAGCGCGTCAGCCTGGCCGGCCCAGCACGCTAAAGCGGCGGCGAGCGCGCTACTCGCCGGCGCGCGCCGCATCAATCTCCCGCTGCACGAGCGCAAGCTCGAGCAGCAGGTCCTGCAACTCATCGAGATAGACGTCATTGTCCATTCCCTCGCGACGTCCGCGCAGCGCCGCGATCTCGCCCTCGAGCGACTCGAGCTGCTCGAGCAAGCCGCGCAACTGCTGCGTCGTCGCAACACGTTCGGATAGCAGCGCAATATTGAAGCCGAGCGCATCTTCACCGGCGATCTCGGCGTGCTCCGTGGCGAGCAGACCGCCACCTTCGTAGCTGTCATTGACCTTTCGTGACGCAAAATCGAAGGCTTCCTGAACCGTGATCGCACCGTTCTTATTGGAATCTGCCTCGTCACTCGAGAGTGCCTGCGCCCAGTACCCGGCAAAGCGCGTGGCATTGCGCTCGCCGCCGCTCTTCGTCGCCGTGATCAGGGTGCGGCCGTCAGCTGCCCACGCTTCGAGTATGGCGCCGCTGGCGCTCGTCGTGTTGACGATGATCTGTTGCCGCGCGGGAAGCGCTGCGAACAACTCCCCCAGCGTGTCGCCGTCAAGGTCAGGGCCCGGCAGATTCAGCTTGTACTGCTCGCCATCGAAGCTGGCGTGACCGATGAGAAACACTGCAACGGCATCGCTCTCACCGAGCGTCGCGGCGAGGCGTTCGAGCGCGGCAACAACAGCCTCGCCGGTCGCCTCTTGACCGCTCAGCAGCGTGACGCGCTCATCACCGTCGAGGCTGCGGCTGGCTGCCTGCGCGAGCGAGCGCGCTTGTTGTGCAAAGCTTTCTTCGTAGCGAGCCTCCCCGCCGAGGCCACTCACGATCAAATAATAGGTTGCCGCGCTCGCCGGTGCCGCGAAGGCGGCGAGGACAATTCCGGTAAGCGCCAGGGCGAGTCTCACAGGCGCCCCCAATAAAGCCGCAGCAGCCATTCGCCAGCCTTGAGCAACAGCAGCAGCAGAAAATTGATCGGCATGTTCCAGAGCGGGAGGATCTGTGTTTCGACTATGCCGGCCTGGGAAAAACGAATCTCCTCCGGCAGGCCGGCGAGATCGTCAAGTGCAAAGTAACGCCCACCGGTCAGGTCGGACAAGCGCTCGAGCAGCTGCCGGTTCTGCTGAATCGCGAAGTGCTCGGCAACGCCATCCTCGCGCCGCACCGCAAACAGCGCCGAGCCGAGCGGCTCGCCATCGAGCGTGGCCTGCGCAGAGAATTCATAGACGCCCGGTTGCTCAGCCTGAATCGTCGCTGCGTAGACCCCGGGCTCTCCAGGCACAGGCTGCATCGCGACCTCGGTCGGCGCCTGCGAGGCAACCGAGGTGGTCACGACCACCTCCGCTGAATCGACGGGCTCGAAACGGCGGTCGCGAACCTCGGCACGGAGTTTGACCTCCGTCGAGTCGCCGTAATAGAACCGATCCGCACGCAGCTGCACCGGTGCCGGGACGCTGGCAACCAAAGCCTGCATGATCTGCCGCCAGAACGTCTCGTGACGCATGTCCTCGGAAGGCAGCTGCATCTGCCAACGCCAGGTGCCGCCCGTGGCCAACACGTAGGCGCTGCCGCGCCCATAGCGCTGTTGCGCGAGCAAGGGGTGCACGGTGTTTTGAAGTTCCGCCTCGAGCAGCACGACCGCCCCGGGCTTGATCTCGGACAGGTACTGGAAGTCGGCGAGCTCCGGCATCGCCTCCCACAGGGCAAGATTGGTATCGGGGTCGGCATCGAGCTGAGTAATCAGGGACTCGCGCCCGGCATCGGTCAGGTGGGCCTTGGCCCGCCAACGAATGAAGCTTGGCGCTTCGATCGCTGGCAGTGTCGCCGGCAACAACTCCGCCACGACGCTGTTACCCCAGCCACCATCGGCGAGCCCACGCAGACCGCCTAGCATCAGCAGGCTGCCGCCGCGCTCGCTGACGAAGTCACGGATGTCCTCCTGTTGCTCGGGCGTGAAAGCCGCCGCCTCGAAGCTGCCGATAATTAATGCGTCGTAGGCGAACAGCGTCTCACGATCCGCCGGCAGGCCGTTCTCTAGCTCAGTCGGCTCGTCGAGGCCCTGACGATAGAACTTATTCGGCGTCGTACGCAGCAAGCTCGCTAGCCGAATCGGCGAATCCTCGTCCAGAGCCCGCCGGATAAACTTGTACTCCCAGCGCGGCTCGCCTTCGAGATACAGAATGCTGCGTCGGCTCTCGGGGATCTCAATGACGCGGTACTGCGCGTTATTGACGATGTTGGGTTCCCCAGGCAGCGGGTCGAGCGTGAATCGAAGATCCTTTACCCCCGCGGCCCCGACATCGAAATCGATCAGATGCGTCGTCACGCCACCGCGCTCGGGCAACGACAAGGTCCTGGCCGCGAGTATCGCGTCGCCATCATAGACTTTCAGCTGCGCCTCGCTGCTGCCTGCGTGGCGCACGCTGACCTGAGCGGTCAGCCGCGACCCGGGCAACGCGTCTGTCGGCAACCTAACGCCGGCGAGCTCAACATCGTCCTCGATGACCTCCGGCCCCACGCCAACGGTGTGTACGGGTACGCCGAAAGCTGCTATCTCAGCCAGGCGCGCTGGTCCGAAATCGTCCGAGTTATCGGCACCATCGCTCACCAGAATGACCGCGCTCAGTGCCGAGGAGCCAGCCTCGCGCAGAACGCCGAGCAGCGCCTCACCGATGTGTGTAGCCGCACCCGGCACCGGAATGTCCTCGAAGCTCTCGATTGCTTCGGAACTATCTGCAAACGAATACAAACGCA
>JAHEEM010000148.1:0-4602 GCA_024640695.1 Rhodospirillaceae bacterium
CGCAACGAGCCGTTAGAAGAATAGTCCGTAAGAAGAATAGTGTGGATCGAAGGCGGCCACAATAAGTTCACGCGGAGCGCGCGAGAAAGCGCGTGTCGGCCTTCATCGGGTACGGGAGCGGACAGGCCGATTTGATTTGCGTCGCTAGATTCCGGTCGGTACAGTAATTAGTTAGCGCAAGGTAACAACAAGGCTGGAGCACTGTGATAATGAAGAATAAGTCGGTCCTCGCAATGTTAGCGATGGTGGGTAGCGCGGCCGCAGTTGCGGAAGATCTGACGGGTGCGAGCCAATTGCTGTGCGCTCCAAGGACTGTCAGCCACTGCTCGTCAGGCGGTGACTGCGAGTCTGGACCGCCCGAGCTCTACAATCTCCCCGACTTCATACAGATCGACCTCGTGCGTGAGCTGCTGTATACGACTGCGGCCAGTGACGAGAACCTGAGCACGCCGGTAGAGCATCTCACGCGCGTCGACGGTGTCATCTACCTCCAGGGCGTCGAAGGTGGCCGAGCCTACTCGATGGTGATCTCGGAGCTCACCGGAGACGTGGCGATGACCGTTGCCAGTGACGGTGAGACTGCTGCCACGTTTGGTACCTGCACGCCGGATTAGTTTCGGATCGCGCAACCCGTTACGCGACTAAATTTGGAGAGGCTGATGTTGTTAAGAATGTTTGTTTTAGCTGCCGGCACACTTTTCGTTTTGACCCACGGTATGGCCCAGAACGCGACGCTCGGTAATGCCGTTGGCGTCATCGTGTTCCCGGCGGATGGGCAGGAGGCTGCGGAGCAGTCGCGAGACGAGGCGGATTGCTATAGCTGGGCCGTGGATAACACTGGGTCCGAGCCATTTCAGCTGGAGCGCCAGGCCGCGCAGCAGGAAGCCCAGGCGGATCGCGCCGCGAGTCAGGCCCAGCAGGCGGGACGCGGAAGTGCTGCTGGTGGCGCGGCTAGCGGCGCAGTGACGGGCGCGCTGGTTGGCAGCGTATTCGGGGCGAGCAAGAAATCGCGGCGGCGAATGGCATCGGCCGGAGCGCTCATGGGTGGCGCATCGGGTGCGGCAGCCGGCGCTCAAGCTCAGGCCCAGGCCTCTTCGGCGGCAAATCGTGCCGCGAATCAGCAGGCAGCTACCGAGGCGCAGATAAACAGGTTCCGTACTGCGTTCAGCACTTGTCTGGAGGCCAACGGATACATCGCGAAATTCTGAGACGGACGTAATGCTCGGCCGACTCCGAGCTTCCAGAACGATCGCGAGACTTGACCTCTACAGCATAGAGATTTGCCCGAATGGCCCCTATTTGGCGTGAGAGTGAAGCCATGACAGTTTCGAATGTCGCCTAGAAGTCTGATCACCAGACTCGTTTTCCCTCGCGTAGTATCGGCTTTTGCGATCGTCGCTCTTGCGGCGACGAATTCAAGTGCGCAGGAGTCCGAGGGACCCAGCTTCGATGGCCTGGTGCCTGTGGAAAACGCTGATGTAGATGCCGCCTGGATCAATCCCGACGCTGACTTCAGCGTGTTCCGGCGGGTTGCGATACTCGATCCGGCCGTCGCATTTAGAACTAACTGGGAGCGTGACCAGAATCGGTCCAGGCGCGCCAGCAGTCGTATCTCGTCAAGTGATATCGAAAGAATCAAGCGGGACGTTGCGGCGCTGTTCAAGGAAGTCTTCACCGAGCGACTCGAGGCCGACGATAGTTTGGAGGTCGTGAGTTTCGCCGATTACGATGTGTTGTTATTGCGTCCGGCAATTATCGATCTGGATATTACTGATCCGGAGGTCATGTCGGCGGGTAGATCCCAGAGTTTTTCCACATCGACCGGGGCCGCCACGCTCTACTTGGAGTTATTCGATTCCGTCAGCGGTGAGATCCTCGGACGCGCTGTCGACCGTCAGTCCGGTCGTCGTAACGCGTCGGGAACGCTCATGTGGAGTGGCCGAGTGCGGAATGTCGCGGAAGCCCGGCGCATTTTCGGAGGCTGGGCTGACCAGCTGCGAAGCTTTCTCGATCAGTACTACACCGAGTAGCCAACGTCCGCCAGCGACCGAGGCGACGAGCGCGGCACTCGACTCTTGGCATTAGAGCTAGTGGGGCCGGAGACGGCCCGGTCGCTGGGTGAATCATTCGGTGCTGAGCTCGCTGCTAGCTGGCTGGGCTTTCGTTCAGGGGTGTTGCTCGTCCGTAGCATGGGCTGACTCGAAGGTCGCTACCGCGTCCGCAACTGAGGCAAATTTTCGTGGCAGCGGGGCTTTTGCAAGCTCGAGCTCGGCTGCGACGCGATTCCAGCTCGACTCGCGCAGCCCGGCGACCCAGATCTCTATGTCGTTGGCCTCCAGATCGTTGCGTGCCGCCAGGAATGCGGCCGTTCCCGTGCTGTCGACGCCGGAAGTTCCCTCGGCATCGAGCAGCACCACCCTCGTATCGGGTTTCTCCAGAGCGACCGCGCGCAGCTCCTCAGCGAGGCGACGGGCGTTGAGATAGACGAGCGGACCGTAGTGCCGCCAGATTCGCATGCCTGGGATCTCTGCGGCGCTGCGATCGGAGTCGAGGCTCACGAACGTGCCCGCTGGCGCTCGGCCGAGAACTGCCGTCGGTGGTCGATGAATATGCTCGACGAGCACGAGCAGAGAGAGCAGGCTGCCCGCCATCACGCCTGTCATGACATCGAAGACCAGCACGGTGAAGAACGCAGCCAGCGCAATTCCGAGCTCAAGTCGCCGCACTTGCCACAGGCGCCGAAAGTAGCCGATATCGGAGACTTCGAGCAGCACGAAGACGACCAGCGCTGAGAGCGTGGCGTCCGGTAGAAGCGCAAATATCGGCAGGAGAAAAATGATCGTCAACAGGCCGAGCACGCCGGCGACCAGATTGCCGAGCTGTGATTTACCGCCCGACTGGATCGCGACCGCGGTTTTGGAGAGCGTGCCCGCTACCGGATAGCCGCCGCCCAGTGCGCCGCCAAGATTTGCAACGCCGACGGCAAATAGCTCCTGGTTGGGATCGATTTTGTCGCCGCTCTCGGTCGCAGCGCGCTTTGCAGCCGCCATGCTCAGAGTAAAGCCCAGCACGACGATAGCCAACGCGCCAGGCAGCAGATCGGCCACGGCCCCGAGCTCTAGTCCCGCGCGCGGGCCCATGCCGGACAGGGCCCCGCTCGAGGGTCCCATGACCTCGACGCCGAGCTGATCGAGCCGGAGAATGGCGACCGAGGCGAGTGAAGACGCCACGACGATCAACGGGGCGGGCAGCCGATGCGCGAAGCGATGCAGAAGCCAGAGCGCGGCGAGGCTGCCGAAGCCGACGGCTGCCGTCGCGACATGCGTTTCCGGTAGGCCGTGCAGCAGTCCATATACTTTGGCGAAGAATCCGTCGCGCGCCGCGATCAGCTCAAAACCCAGCATATGGGGGAGCTCCTTTACGATCGTTACCCACACCATGCCTTCGATGAAGCCCTTTAACACGGGATCGGGAATCAGGTCGGCTATCCAACCCAGACGTAAGAAAGAGAACAGCAGGTACAGAGCGCCGACCATGACGCCGAGCGACAGAACGTATAGCAGCGGATCGCGGCCGGCGGCGGCGGTCGCGAGTGTGGCGCCCGCAAGAATCGCGATTGCGGCGTCGGGACCAATGACCAAGAGGCGCGAGCCACCGAAAAGCGCATAGCCAAGCAAGGCGAGTGGCACCGTGTAGAGTCCGATCACGGGTTCGACGCCGACCATGCTGGAATAAGCCATAGCCGTCGGGATCAGAACGGCCCAAACAGTGGCTCCAGAAATCAGGTCGGCTCTCAACCACTCGGGTTGGTAATGTCGAAGCCAGGCCGCTATCGGGAAACGAGTGGTCATGCTGGTCTCAGTGGCGCTTCGCCACGAGTTTCTCTATCAGGCGTCTCGAGATGCCGGACCGAGCCATACGACGGCCTTGAAATCAAGACGCCAGAGACTTGCGTCCACTCAACAGTCCCTCGCTTGAACTCATCGAGTGCCTCTTCCTTCTCTCCATCGAATGACTCCGCGACAATTTTGGCCATTCTTATAGGTATCCGTGAAATCACGGAAGAATTCTGGGTGCGCAAAGAGAGTTGGGTACGTTGGCCGTACATCTCGCAGGCGACGCTTGGCTTTTCATCTCGACCGGACTCCGATGGACAGACTTTTATTAGCACGGAGTCTAGAGCATATCAGGTAGCCCCCTTGGCGATCGCTCCCGCGAGCGATGCCCTCGTTCCGAACGCGCCTGTGCTGCCAAGGAAGATTCGGTTCGAGCTGGAAATTTATTCAACGGTCGACACCACGGAGGGGGGCGGTGCTTCATTTTTCCCAGGACCCTATTCATTCAGAGCGACAACGCTCATGCGGACCGATCAGTTCGCGCTCGTCGTCGTTTAGGTAAGGGGTCCACAGAAGACACTCGTTTACGCGATTAACATTGCAGCGCGCCGGAGATTCGACGGCTGCGGCTACGTGTCCTGTTTGCGAAGCTGCCGTGGGAAGTCGCCGACCCGGAGGCTGTCGATCTACTCTAAGCATCGCCACGCGGCGGCGCGCTGAGCACGATCTGGTCGTAGCACCATAAGCGCTCAAAGAAGACTTGCAG
>JAHEEM010000148.1:4702-8116 GCA_024640695.1 Rhodospirillaceae bacterium
CGAAGCTGCCGTGGGAAGTCGCCGACCCGGAGGCTGTCGATCTACTCTAAGCATCGCCACGCGGCGGCGCGCTGAGCACGATCTGGTCGTAGCACCATAAGCGCTCAAAGAAGACTTGCAGACTGTCCCGCGCGACCTTGCCTACCGCGATCTGCTCAACTGACCGCTGGCAGGCGGCGGATAGGGATAGCGTTCGTAGGATCCCCGCACAACGGCAGCCATATCGGGCGGGGAGGGAGCAGGTTTTTGCGGTGGGTGCATCGGCAGGAATCCCCGGCGAGCCGTCGGCCCGCCGGGGTGACTGGTTCATCTGTCCTGCCAGCCTTGGAAGGATGTCTCCCTTCAGGACCCGATCATTTGCCGCTGGTTTGCGCCGCAGTGAGACTTTCCAGCACATGGTCCAGCGAGAAGCTGCCGGCCTTCTGGCTCGGCGGGTACTCCTTGAAGGTGGCGATGTACTTGCCGATGAACTCCTGGGCCGGAACGAACATGAATGCGCGATCGATCAGCCAGTGGTCGTAGTCCATCGAACAGCGGTCTGCGACCTCGAACGGGTCGCTGCGCAGGTTGAATAGCTTCGGCATGCGCAGTGGCACGAAAGGCTCCCGCCAGACCGAAAAACCTTCGGACCGTTGTTCCTGAAAGACGACCTTCCAATCTTTATAACGCAGCGCCACCAGCGAGCCATCGTCGTTCCAGTAGAAGAACTCCTGGCGTGGACTCGGCGCTTTTCCTCCGATAGCGGGGGTGAGGTCGTAGCCGTCGAGGTGGACCTTGAAGGTTTTGTCGCCGACCTTCATGCCTTCGAGTAATTTTTCTTTCACGTTTGGCACGCCGGCAGCCGTCATGATCGTCGGCAGCATGTCTTCGTGCGAGAAGATGTCATTGTTGACAGTGCCGGGCTTGATGTGGCCAGGCCAGCGGATCGCGCAGGGCACTCGGTAGCCGCCTTCCCAGTTCTCGTTCTTCTCGCCGCGGAACGGTGCAGTGCCGCCATCGGGCCATGAGAAGCATTCCGCACCGTTGTCGGTCGAGTACATAACGATGGTGTTGTCGTCGAGGCCGAGTTCCTTGAGCTTGTCGAGGATCTGTCCGACGTGGCCATCGTGTTCAATCATGCCGTCAATGTAGGAGGTCAACCCGGACTTGCCCTTGGACTCGTCCTTCAGATGCGTGAAGATGTGACACCGGGTGGAATTCCACCATAGGAAGAAGGGCTTGTCGGCTTCCTTTGCCTCCTCCAGGTACTCGAGCGTGCGTTTCGTCACCTCGTCGTCGATCGTCTTCATGCGCTCGGTGTTGAGCGGGCCGGTGCTCTCGATCTTCTGCGTGCCGTCCGGATTGGCCCAGCAATGCAGCACGCCCCGAGTCGCATACTTCTTGATCATCTCGGGATCCTTGAAGTAGTCGGGGTTCTCGGGCTCCTGCTCGGCATTCAGATGGTAGAGCGAACCGAAGAACTCGTCGAAGCCGTGCGCCGTGGGCAGCGTTTCATCCGCATCGCCCAGGTGATTCTTGCCGAACTGGGCGGTCATGTAGCCCTGGTCCTTGAGCAGCTCCGCGATGGTGACATCGCGCGCCTGCAAGCCTTCTTTGGCGCCCGGCAGGCCGACCTTTAGCATTCCGGTACGAAAGCCGGACTGGCCAGTGATGAAACATGAGCGACCCGCTGTGCAGCTCTGTTGCCCGTACCAGTCGGTGAACATCGCGCCCTCTTTGCAGATGCTGTCGATGTTCGGGGTCCTGTAACTCATCATGCCGTGGTTGTACGCGCTGATATTGAACCAGCCGATGTCGTCACCCCAAAGTACTAATATATTGGGTTTCTTTTTTGCCATGTCTTTCCCTTGTTCGTGATCAGATGCTAAGAACGCGGTTCGCCGGTCCTAGAAAGCAACGCGAGCTTCGAACCTTAGCAGAATTCTTCAAGCGCGGTAGCCTAGGAGGAGTGCGACCTGAGAGCTCGTCTCGGGCTTGGAGTATCTTCCGAGAAGCGCCTTCTCGAATTCTCCGCTCCGAATCCGAACGACCTCTAAGCAAGAAACAAGCGAGCCAGTGTCGGCTTTAGTTACGGGCTGCAGGATCGCGGGCCCTGACGGCGCTCGCTGCCGTAGGGACTCGGAGCGGCGAGGGTCGCTCCGGGCATCGGCGAGACCTGCACCAGGTTCCTTTGCCCAGAAGCTTGGGCTACCATGGCCCGGCGGGAACCCAAGAACCCTGGAGATCACAATAAAAATAATTCTCTCTCGGCTCAGCCATGTTCCGGTTGCCGCTGCGATGGCTCTGGTGGTTGCGATGCACGCAAACGAGGCTATTGCGCAGGCTCGCTACGACGATCATGCGATCGGGGATCGGGTCTTCATCGCAATGGGTGGCTTATCGACGCCGAATTTCAAGAGCCAGGTGCGCGTAAACCCGCGGGGTGTCGGCATCGGCACGATCATCGACCTCGAAAAAAACCTCAAGGTTGAAAAGTCCGTCACCGTACTTTCTCTGGAAGGGTATTACCGTTTCAATCGGGCGCATCGATTCGAATGGGGCTATTTCGACCAGGAGCGTACGGGGGATACCGTAATTGTAGACAGTCCGATCCAGATTGGTGACGTAATTTTTCCGGTTGATTACAGGGTGGCTTCCCGATATCAGTTCAAAGTCCTCAAAGCCAGCTATGCATGGTCTTTCATAAACACGTCCAAATATGAGTTCTTTCTCGGTGGGGGCATCAACCTGCGGGATTTGTCGTTGCGTTTTGAGGGGCAAGGGACCGCAGGGGGCAATCCGAATGTCAGGAGATTTAGTGATAGTAGTAAGCTGCCGCTGCCGACCGCCACGGCTGGCATGACGTATAACGTCAATGACAAGTTGGGTTTGCGCTTTCGCACAGAAAGTTTCTTTATCGAAGTAGGTGGATCATCTGGGCGGTGGCAGGATACTTCCGCGCTTGTCGACTACAGGATCGGAGAAAAGATAGGGATTGGCGGGGGTATCAACTTCTTCAATATCAATCTCGAAACCGATCTCAGCGATGACCACAATGCTCAGACGCAGTCCAGCTATTCGGGCTTGCTGCTGTATATCTCCGCCAGTTTCTAGTCCGGAATTGGATCTCGCAAACGCTTCGAGCTTTTGCGGCGCTAACGCCTAAGGCGGGTCCTCGAAGCGATATCGGGCTGCGCTGCAGCCGCTTCGCGGAGCAAAGCTCCCGGGTCCTGGTTCAAATCGCAACTCCATCCGCGAACGCCGGTTCAATAGAGCTGATTCCGCTGGACTTTTCGAGTAGCCTCAGTTTTAGCCGCACGTTCGGGGAGAAGTACCGGGTACAGTCCATAGGAGAACGGTAGGGCGTAATAAGTAGTACGCTGCTGAGGGATTCGGGCCTGTTGGCAAATAGGGAGAAGAGTGAGTTTGTTCGAC
>JAHEEM010000149.1 GCA_024640695.1 Rhodospirillaceae bacterium
ATTGCCCACAGAGCGCTGAACCGCATTTAGCCGCCTCGGTGGATTTGGGGGGACTGCGCTGCTGATACTTGGGCCGCGCCGGCTCAGACAGTCCTCGCGCTACGCGCTGCGGAACTCGCCTGCGGACCGAGGTATGTCCGCCAACACAGTCCCAAACCCGCGACCACCTACAGTCGCGAATCCATTGCCTGCTCTTTTAGCGCTTCATCGCCTCGAAGAACTGCGCATTCGTCTTCGTGTCCTGCAGCTTGTTCAGCAGGAACTCGATCGCCGCAAGCTCGTCCATCGGATGCAGCACCTTGCGCAGCACCCAGATCTTCTGCAGCTCATCGGCCCCGGTCAGCAACTCTTCCTTGCGAGTGCCGGAGCGATTTATGTTGATCGCGGGGAATATCCGCTTCTCGGCAATGCGACGGTCGAGGTGTATCTCGGAGTTACCGGTGCCCTTGAACTCCTCGTAGATGACCTCGTCCATCTTCGAGCCCGTGTCGATCAGCGCCGTGGCGATAATGGACAGGCTGCCGCCTTCCTCGATATTGCGCGCGGCGCCAAAGAAACGCTTCGGTCGCTGGAGAGCGTTCGCATCGACGCCTCCCGTCAGAACTTTTCCGGACGAGGGAATAACGGTGTTGTAGGCACGCGCGAGGCGCGTGATCGAATCCAGCAGAATGACGACGTCGCGCTTATGCTCGGTCAGGCGCTTAGCCTTCTCGATAACCATTTCGGCAACTTGCACATGCCGTGTGGCGGGCTCGTCAAAAGTGCTTGACACCACCTCGCCTCGCACGGTCCGCTCCATTTCAGTTACTTCTTCCGGACGCTCGTCGATCAGCAGAACAATGAGTATGGATTCCGGATGATTCGCTGCGATGGAAGTGGCGATATTCTGCAGCAGCATGGTCTTGCCGGCTTTCGGCGGAGACACGATCAAGGCGCGCTGACCCTTGCCGATAGGGGCCACCATGTCGATGATTCGCGCCGTCAAGTCCTCGGTGCTGCCGTTACCCTGCTCAAGCGTGAACCGCTCGCGCGGGAACAAGGGCGTAAGGTTCTCGAACAGAACCTTGCTCTTCGCCTCATCGGGGGAATCGTGATTTATCTGCCCCACCTTAAGCAGAGCGAAGTAGCGCTCGCCGTCCTTGGGTGGGCGAATCAGCCCCGAGACGGTGTCGCCGGTCCGAAGCGCGAAACGGCGAATCTGGCTCGGCGAGACATAGATGTCGTCCGGGCCGGCGAGATAGGAACTGTCGGGAGAGCGCAGGAAGCCGAAGCCGTCCTGCAAAATCTCGAGAATTCCTTCGCCGAAGATGTTCTCGCCGTTCTTCGCGTGCTCCTTGAGAATCGAGAAGATGATGTCCTGCTTGCGGGAACGCGCCAGATTCTCCAGTCCCATCGACTGGGCGAGATCGACGAGCTCCGCTGCCGGCATATTCTTCAGCTCAGTCAGGTTCATCGCGTTCTTGGTGAGCTCGAGCTCCTCCGCGGGGATCAACTCGAGATCCTCGTCGTCCGGAAACTCTTCTCGCGGCATACGGTTTCGTCGCGAACTGCGCTTCTTACCGCTGCCGTCCCGCGGCCGTTGCGAGCCGTTCTTAGCTCGAACTCTTGCTGAATTACCCAAGTATCCCCTCACGGATGCTTACCAAAAATCAGGTATGAATTAATGCGGTCCTAGCTCTCGTCGGATCCGACGAGCGGATCCAAGAACGCTTGAAGCTGGGACTTGGAGAGCGCTCCAACCTTCTGCCCAGCTACCGATCCGTCCTTGAACAGCAGCAGCGTCGGGATGCTGCGCACGCCATAACGCATAGCGGTTTGCGGATTCTCGTCGACGTTGAGCTTCGCAACCGTCAAACGGTCTGCGTAGTCGCCGGCGGCCCCCTCAATAATAGGCGCGATCATCTTACACGGGCCACACCACTCCGCCCAGAAATCAATCAGCACAGGCTGGGATGCCTTAAGGACATCCGCCTCGAAGCTTCCGTCGGTAATATGTACGATGCTCTCGCTCACCGATTAGTTCCTCCACACGCTCTTGCTTTTCCGGTTAGCAGCGACTGGTCGCCGAAAGTGATTGACGCCGGCGTAATTATCTGTCGAAAAGTGACGCCGCGAGCCTGGTGAGGCACAATGCCGCTGCTGAATGCTTCCTAACGGGACTCGCGGGGACGCAATTAGAAATCTTGGGGGAGCGAATGTATTCGCCTTGCTGAGCCTATTTTGAACTGGTGAGAACGCAATTTGCAAGTTTTAACGCCGCCGCCTGAGACTGAGCCGGACACACGCAGCCACTTGAGCGACCTCGAGTTCGGTCAGCTGGCGCTACCAGAGCGCCTCCAGCAGGGCATCGAGGCGGCCGGATTCGGTCGCTGCACGCCAATCCAGGCAAAGACGCTACCGATCGCGCTATCTGGCCACGATGTCGCCGGACAGGCACAGACCGGCACTGGCAAGACCGCGGCTTTCCTGATCGCCTTATTCTGTCAACTCGAGAAGAACGCGCCCGGATCCGCGAAGCGGCCTGGGCCGCGAGCGCTGATACTCGCGCCGACTCGGGAGCTCGCCGTGCAGATTCATGCCGATGCCGAGCAGCTCGGGAAATTTCTGCCTTACCGGCTAGGTCTCGCCTATGGTGGCACGGACTACGACAAGCAGCGCCAGCATCTCGCCGACGGGGTCGATGTCCTGATCGGCACCCCAGGACGCACGATCGATTTTCAAAAACAGCAGGTCTTCACGCTTCGCCATATCGAGGTCATGGTGTTAGATGAAGCCGATCGGATGTTCGATCTGGGCTTCATCAAGGATATTCGCTACGTACTCAGGCGTCTGCCCGCAGCTTCCGAGCGCCTAAACCTGTTGTTCTCAGCAACGCTTTCGCACCGGGTGCTCGAGCTCGCTTACGAGCATATGAACGACCCCGAGCTCGTCCGCATCGAGCCCGACAAGATGACCGTAGATCGGGTGCGGCAGTGCATTTATTACCCCTCTAACGACGAGAAGATCCCTCTGCTCATCTCGCTGTTGCGCCAGATGGATGCTCGCCGAACGATGGTTTTCGTCAACACCCGCCGCGAGGCGGATCGCCTGCAGGCCTACCTCGAGCACAATGGCATTCACGCGCAGGCAATATCTGGCGACGTGCCTCAGCGAAAGCGGCTCAAGATGCTCAAAGACTTCGTCGCGGGCGAGCTACCGGTGTTGATAGGCACCGACGTCGCCTCGCGTGGCTTGCACGTTCCCGATGTCAGCCATGTGTTCAACTACGACCTGCCACAAGATGCTGAGGACTACGTCCATCGCATCGGACGCACGGCGCGCGCCGGTGCGTACGGTGATGCGATTAGCTTCGGCTGCGAGGAATATGTCGTATCTCTGCCCGAGATCGAAGAGTTCATCGGGAGACGAATTCCGGTCGTGCAAATCGATCCGGCCACTCTGCCCGAGATAAAGGTGCCCCTGCGACGCCCTTCGAAGGGGCGGCCGCCACCGCGAGGCTCCGGATCTAGAACCGGCAACCCGCGCCGCAATCAAGGAGGCCGCGGGAACCGCTCCTAACCGTCAGCTCGGGGCTGCGTCAACGCGAGTGCGTGGACGCCGTCAACGGCCGGAAACTCCGTAATGTCCCGCGCCGGCTGGCTGGAATCGGGGCAGCGAATCGCCAAAGTATGGCGCAGGCCGAAACGGCGTGCCGCCACCAGCACGCTTAGGCTGTCCTCGACGAGCAAGGTGCGCTGCGGATCGAAGCGTTCGTCGCTGGAAAAGCGCTGCCAGAATTCCGCGCTTTCTTTGGGCGCGCGGAAGTCGTGCGAAGACACCATCTCGTCCACCTCCCGGTCAAGACCGGTACACTCGACTTTGACGGCAAGCACCTCGCGATGCGCGTTGGTTACAAGCAATAGGCGCTTGCCGCGCGCCCGGACCATCGCGAGAAACTCAGTGGCTCTGGGCAGGTAACGAATTCGGTCGCGATGCTGCCATTTAAGCGCCCGCAGGTCGATGCCGAGCGTGTCTGTCCAGTGATCGATGCAGTACCACGCCAAGCTGCCTTCCAGCGCACGGTACGCCTGCACGAGCTCGCCGCGCGCCTGCTCCTCGGATATCTGCCGCTGCACCGCGTATACCCTCGGCACAAGATCCAGCCAGAAGAAATTATCGAACGCGAGATCAAGCAAAGTGCCGTCCATATCCACGAGCACGGTATCGATTTCGTCCCAGGGCAGAACATGCACGGCGCGAGGGGCCTCTGAAGAATCGGGAGTCATCAGTCGGCTATCATACGCCAGCAGACCGGCAACGAGACCCTTGTTGCGGAGCTGAACCGACAACCCATTCCGGCCCGCGCTCGCGACATCGCCCGATCAAGACACGCGCCAGCCATCGCGATCAGGATCCAGGCAATGGATCTGACCGAATGGGGAGTTCGCTAAAGATGCGCCTCCTCGCCGACGGCCAAGCCAACATTTACCCGAGGCTCGGCCCGACGTCGGAGTGGGACACGGCCGCGGCACAAGCTGTTGTCGAAACCGCCGGCGGGAGTATGATAGATCCTGCGTGTCGGGAATTGAGATACAACACGAAAGAGTCTCTGCTCAGTCCTCAGTTCCCGACCATCGGGGATATTAGCCGCGCTTGGCTTGCGGCGGCTCCAAGTCAGATGTGACAGCAAAAGTAGAAAGCACAATTTTTAGGCCAATAGAGCGGCTCAAAGAGCTGCGAATAGAGCATCGGGACCTTGATCAGCTCATCTCCCGATTGGTCGTCGATCCGCACGTGGATCAGATCATGCTGCGCCGCCTCAAGAAGCGGAAGCTCATGATCAAGGACATGATCAGTCAGCTGGAGAGCGACAGGATCCCGGACTTGAACGCCTAAGCAAACCCTCCCGACCGATCCACCAATGTGCCATCCCGACCGGCAGCGCGGCATCGTCGTCGCGGTCACAACCCGATCGATCTCGGCCTCCAACTCACGCAGATCGGAGCGGGAATACAGCTTACCCTTAAAGCACGCCTCCACGCGCCTGATCGAGCGCACGGCTTAGGCGCTATGTCGCGCGGGGAGAAGGTGGCGCCGCGACCAACCGCGATAGATTCTCAAACTCCAGATCGCAGTGCACCGTTGCAGGAGCGCGAGTGGGCTCGAGGCCAGCCGTGTCTCGCGCAAAGATCTTCTAAATTCAGCCGATCGGACAGCTGGTCGCGCTCAAAGACATAGCAGATCGTGGCGTGAGGTGGCGGCTCTGTCGAGTAACTCGCTGAGTACCTGACCAACACGAGAGCCAGGCGCTGGCCGAGTTTGCGTAAGCGAGGCGCCAAGAAAAGGGTCTGGCGGGATGCCCGGCAGCGCCCCAGCGCGCTGTGAATCGAGGTCCTCAGCTTTCAAACCGCAGTTGCACTGCTTACCATACTTGCACGCAGACCATGACTAACGAACGACGCATGGATCTCATCGCAGACATCGGCGGAACGCATTCTCGCTGCGCCCTCATCGACGACACGGGGCGGCCGCTGGCTGTGGAGATTTACGAGAACCGCGACTTTGATGGCGTGCGCGCGGTATTAGAGCACTATCTTGCGCAAAGACGAGAGAGTGATCGCCCGCACGAGGCCGCAATCGCGATCGCCGGCCCCATCGTAGGCGACCGCGTCGCGATGACGAATCTGCCCTGGCGATTTTCCCAATCGGAGCTGAAAAAGGAACTCGGGCTGCAACGCCTGATCGTGATCAACGATTTCGCTGCAGTTGCCTGGTCTCTGCCACTCCTCGCGAGAACGCAGCTGCAGTCGGTGGGCGGCGGCCAAGCGGCGCCCCGTGAGCCGCTAGCGGTGCTCGGGCCCGGCTCCGGACTCGGGGTCGCCATCCTGGTTCCGGTTGCGGACACTTGGACGGTGCTGTCTGGCGAGGGCGGCAACGTAGCCGTCGCGACGACGACACCGGCCGAGGCCGCCGTAGTCGAGACGCTGCGCGACGCGGACGGTTACTGTGCAGCGGAGACACTCATCTCCGGACCCGGGCTTGCGCGCGCCTATGCGGTGCTGGCAGAGCGCGCGGGGCAGGACGTTACCGCGCTCACGCCGGCGGCTGTGTCGGCCGCTGCTGAGCGTGGCGACGCGCTAGCGGTGGAAGCGCGGTCGATCTTCTTTGGTCTGCTTGGCGGCCTGGCGGGCGACATCGCCCTAACCACCGGCGCGCGAGGGGGCGTCTACATCGCGGGTGGAATTGTGCCGCGGATGCTGACGTCATTCACAAACTCCGCCTTCCGCGAGCGCTTCGAGGCAAAAGGCCGCTATCGCAATTATCTTGCGGCGATACCGACCTACGTGATCACCGCTGCAACACCTGCGCTGACGGGCCTATGCAAGGTTCTCGGTCACCGGTAGCCCGGTGCGGGCGCGGCGGTTCGCTGTCTACCCGGCACCGTTCCCACACCGCCAGCCACGGATAACTCATTGATTGACAGATCGAACAATCCCCTTACGCGCAAGTTACACAGGCGCGCGCGAAAACAGCCACTCGATGCTGGGATACAGAGATCTGAGATATCTCATGCTCTGCGAGAGTGCGCCGGCTCCGGCTCAAAAGCAGCTGCAGATCTCGTTCAGGCCGTCACCGGAGCACTGACGGTTAAGCGCAGCCGTCCGAGAGGATATGCAAGCTAGGCCGGCCAGCCCGGGCTGGCAGTTCTGGATCGACCGCGGTGGCACCTTTACTGATGTAGTCGCGTTGCGCCCGGACGGCCGCCTCGTAGTTCGCAAGCTCTTGTCGGAGAATGCAGGCCGCTATGAAGATGCGGCCGTGCACGGCATGCTCGAGTTGCTAGCCGAGGACGACTCGAGCCAAGCGCGGATCACGGCCGTGAAAATGGGCACGACCGTCGCGACCAACGCGCTGCTCGAGAGGCGTGGCGCGCGCACTGTGCTCATCATTACGGCAGGCTTTGGCGATGCGCTGCGGATCGGCTACCAGAATCGCCCCGACATCTTCGCACTCGATATACAGCTACCGGAGATGCTGTATACCGAGACCGTCGAGGCCGAGGAGCGGGTATCCGCAACCGGTGATGTCATTACGCCGCTGAACATCGCGCGTCTGGAGACGGATCTTCAGGCGGCGCGCGCGGCAGGCTGCACAAGCGCAGCGATCGTGTTCATGCACGGCTACCGTTATCCTGCGCACGAACGGCTCGCTGCCGAAGCTGCCGTGCGGATCGGATTCGAGCAGATCTCGACATCGTCCGCCACGAACCCGCTCATGAAGCTCATCGCACGCGGCGACACTACGCTCGCCGACGCGTATCTGTCGCCGGTGCTCGAGCGCTACGTCGCGCAGGTGCGCGCAGGGCTCGCCGACGTGTTGGGCGCGGCACCGCTGTTGTTCATGCAAAGCCATGGCGGCCTTGCCCGCGCGGATCACTTTCACGGCAAGGACAGCATTCTGTCTGGCCCTGCCGGCGGGGTCGTCGGGATGGCCGCAACGGCTACGCAAGCCGGTTACACGCAGCTGATCGGCTTCGACATGGGTGGCACGTCAACCGACGTTGCGCTTTATCAAGGCAGCTTCGAGCGCACCGCAGTCAGCACGATCGCGGGTTTTCGAATCACCGCACCGATGATGCGTATCCATACCGTCGCCGCCGGCGGCGGCTCGATTCTCAAATTTCACCAGGGCCGCCCGCAGGTGGGCCCCGCATCTGCGGGTGCTCAACCGGGACCAGCTTGCTACGGCCACGGCGGCCCACTGACCGTCACCGATGCGAACGTGCTGCTGGGCCGCATTCAACCGGATTTTTTTCCTACCGTGTTCGGCCCCGCCGGGAATGCGCTGATCGATACCGCGGTCGTTCGCGCAAAGTTCGCCGCTTTGACCACGGCCGTAAACGCCGAGGCGCCGAAGCGGCTTGACCCGGAGCAACTCGCTTTCGGCTTCTTGCGAATTGCGATCGAGCACATGGCCAACGCAATCAAGCAAATCTCCACCCAACGCGGCCACGATGTGACGGAGTTCGTACTGTGTTGCTTCGGTGGCGCCGGGGGCCAACATGCCTGCCAGGTTGCCGATGCGCTCGGCATCGACAGTGTCCTGATTCATCCGCTTGCCGGCGT
>JAHEEM010000150.1 GCA_024640695.1 Rhodospirillaceae bacterium
TTCGGGCGCGCTGGTCGAGCGCGTCTGCGCCGCGACGTTACTGTCGCCATCTCGCGAGCCGCTTTGCTGGCAGGCGCCGACAGTCAAACAAGTCGCAATGAGACCGATGAGCAGAACGCGTGCGGGGATTTTTGAAATCATTACCGGGTTACCTCTACATCGAAGCACGCAAGACCAATAGGCGGGTCATCGCTGTCGCTGTCGTTGGTGTTAGTCCATTCGTAAACCTCGATGACATATTCGGCGCCGGACTGCAACGACTGCGACAATGTCTCGACGCATTGCTCGGGGGCGTCAGGCGTACAGGCCGCCGTCGGCGCGGCATCGGAAAACGCGATCGGCCCGGCACGATGCAACCAGATGTCCGGATCGGTGCGCTCCCCGGGAGGCGCCGACGTGGTCGTTACCGTGATCGTATGCGTGCCGGCGATCGACGGCTGGAATCTCAGGTAGCGCCGCGAGCCGAGCTTGTTGACAGAACCGGTTTGGGAAGCGCTGAAGTCATCCGTGCTGCAGACATTGACCGCGCCGCCGTTGACCGTGATGTCCGAATAGATCGGCAGCACATCGGGACTCGAGGGGTTGCCGGCACTGTCCTCGGTGCTGCCGTAATCGTCGATGATCGGCTCGATATTGTGCACGCCGAGCAGCGCATCGATCGCCGCTGCAGCGCCCGGGTTGTTCGTCTTGATCGCATTCACGAATGGGAACAGGCTCGTGAGCGCAGTCGTGGTGCGCTGCGTGCTAACGAGCACATCGAAGATCGGACCGAATCCCAAATTGACGAAATCCTGGACCGCCGTGCCGCGTTGCAGGTCGGCGTTGCTGTCGTAGATGTCGTAAAGAATCTCCTGCACCGAGCCCTCGCTGTACCAGCCCGAATTCAGTCGGCTTTCCTGCTCGATGTCGAGATCGAATCCCGCGCCCTGCGCGGGGCCGAGCGTATCCTTATAGACACTGTCGCCAGTGGCCATGGCCGACAGCGCGTTGCCCCAGCCTTCGCCAAACGCGACCCGCATATCGAGTTGATCGCCTCGGGTATGCGGCCCGCCGATACTGTCCGAGCGCGAGAAGGTGTCCTCCAGATAATGGCCCCATTCGTGCGCGATCACGTGACGATCGTATTCCTCGGTGTCGTCGTTCTCCGCTCCGAGCAGGAAAATCCCGCCACCGGGCCCGCCACGATAGAAGCTCGTGCCGATCTCGCCAATCGAGGCGTCCGGGCTGCCGTCAGCACCGAAAACCGGACGATTCGCCGGGCTCCAGTGCAGCACGAGCGGCGGGAACTCCGCGGCGGGATCGGCGCTGAGCACGAGCAAGACGGCATCGTAGATCGTGTCGAGGATCGCCAGCGGCGCCGCCGCGCGCGGCTGCGCATAGCTCACCCCGTTCCAACCCGAAGCCGCGCGCAGGTCGCGGGTCAGATCCGTTGCGCCCGTATCAAAGTCGGCCCCGTCGATGACGTAGAGCGCGCCGCTGTTAGTGTTGTCCACGACGCGGAAATTCCAGCCCGGCGCGCCCGATTGCACAAGCTCAGCGCGCACCCGCACGAAGACCTGCGCGAAATTCGGCGCCGCGAGGCTGTAGGCGCCGTTGCTGTCAGTCCGCCCACTGGCGAGCACCGTGGCCCGGTCGACCGCATCGAGGAGCTCGACCGTGATGCCGCGCGCGGGCGCCACCACGGTTCCGCCGTAGTCCAGGAATGCGCCCCCGAACGATGCGCCAACCGGCACGAGATCGAAGCTGATCGCACCAGACAGCGTCACCGGGGCCGCCGGCACGATCGTGATCGTGACGCGGCTCGTGCCCGCGGCGCCTTCGTCGTCGGTCACGATGAGCTCGAACTCGGCGCTGGCGGGCGCCGCCGGGGCAACAAAGAATGCGCGCGCCGAGTTGGCGTTGGTAAGCCCTACGCTAGGACCCGCGATCTGCTGCCAGCGGTAGCTCGCAATCGAGCCGTCGGGGTCACGACTGGCTGTGCCGTCGAGGACAACATTACCGAGCTCGCGCGCCACGCGGTCGGGCCCCGAGTCAGCCTGCGGAGATTGATTGACCCCCTGCAAAGGATTGACCGTGACGTTGACGACGTCGGTCACCGCTGCGTTGCCGCTGTCGGTGATCCTGAGCTCGAACGTGAGCGTCTCGGCGACGCTGAGCGCCGGCGCGGTGAACGTCGTAGTCGCGGCCGAGGCGCTGGCAAGGGTCACCGCAGTGCCCGCGCTTTGGGACCACGCGTAGCTTGCGATGCTGCCGTCGGAATCGCTGCTGGCCGAACCGTTGAGCGTGACGACATCTTGCTCGTTGACGACCTGATCCAGACCTGCGACTGCGATGGGCGGCACGTTGGGCAGCGGATTGCTGCCGCTGCTGCCACTGCCACCGCCACCACATCCTGCCAGCGCCGCTGTCGCGGCTAGCGGCAAGAACACGCCCGTCACTCTCATCGATCCTCGCTCTCGCAATAAACGACAGACCCGCGATCGCTGCCTTGCCCTGCCCTTTAAGGGGACCGGCATCGGCTAGCCGCACGTTCGTGCGGAAACCGCCTCTGTCCGGCCAGGATAGCGGCGCCTCGTTTTGAATACTGCGAACCGGGTCCGCGCAGCTCAATTCAAGGCTGGTAAACTCCACCGGACTAATTATGTCACTAGGGCTAAGTCTATGACGAGAAAAACAATACTCGTAACCGGCGGGGCCGGATACATCGGCAGCCACGTCGTCCGCCAGCTCGGCGAGGCCGGCGAGGACGTCGTCGTGCTCGATGACCTCTCCACGGGCTTTCGCCGCGCGGTGCTTCACGGCGAGCTGGTTGTCGGCAATACGGGTGACTCACGCTGTCTCGAGGACATCTTCTCCCGATTCGATATCGGCACGATCATGCACTTCGCTGCGCGCACGATCGTGCCGGAGTCAGTGGCCGACCCGCTGCGCTACTACGGCAACAACACCTGCGCAAGCCGGACGCTGCTCGCGCATGCCCTCGAAGCCGGTGTCGACCATGTCGTGTTTTCCTCTACGGCGGCGGTTTACGGGATCCCGGAAGGCGGGCGCGCCTCCGAGGACTCGCCGACCCAGCCGATCAACCCCTACGGTACATCCAAGCTCATGACGGAGTGGATGTTGCGCGACGTGGCCGCAGTCAATCCGCTGCGCTATGTGGTCCTGCGCTATTTCAACGTCGCCGGCTCCGACCCCGAAGGCCGAATCGGCCAATCAACGCCCAAAGCTACGTTGCTGACCAAGGTTGCCTGCGAGGCGGTGGTCGGCAAGCGCGACCAGGTCTCCATCTTCGGCACCGACTACCCGACCCCGGACGGCACCGGGCTCAGGGACTATATTCACGTCGAAGATTTGGCAGATGCCCATGTCAAAGCACTGTGTTACCTTCGTGATGGCGGCGCCTCGACGACGCTGAACTGCGGCTACGGCCACGGCTACAGCGTCCGGGAAGTCTTGAGCATGGTAGAAAAAGTGGCTGGCTGCGCGCTGAATATCCGAGAAGTCGCCCGCCGCGATGGTGATCCTCCAGCGTTGATTGCCGAGGCACAGCGGATCCGCGACGTGCTGGGCTGGGAGCCTAGGCTCGACGACCTCGAAGCGATCATAACGAGCGCGCTTAACTGGGAGCGCAAGCTGGCCGAGGGCTCCTGGGCAGCTTGAGCTCCGGTCGCGCGGGCCAGCGGCGGAGACTGGCGGCGAAGGAATAATGAAGCTTAGTCGACCTCGAACCCTACTCGGCCTGATATTGCTCGGGCTGGCGCTGCTGACGCTGCCATTGTTGCTCGCGGTCGCCAAAGCCGCGTTCGAGCTCGGCGAGCTCACGCGTGAAAGTAAGGCCGTCGTCGAGGAAAGCCTGACCGCGACGCTCGAGAATCAGCGCATTGCCAGCTTGCTCTCGGACATGGAACGCAACGCGCGGCAGTACCTCGTGCTGCAAAACGAAGATCTCCTCGCGCTCTACGTCGAAGGCCACAGCGCGTTGATGCGCAGCATTACGTTTCTGAGCCGCCTGCCGCGGCAGGCGACCCTGTCCACCGCCCTCGGGACGCTCGCGAGCGATGCGCTCGGGCTCGAGGCCGCGCTGTCGAGCAGCCCGCGGACGATCAACGTCGATGAGATCGTCGCGCGGTTCCAGCAAATGACCTTAGCGGGACGAGAGATCGGCGAGGGCATGCGCATCGTCATCAACGATCGCCTGACAGAGCTCGAAGACACCACGCTCGCGACCCAGCAGGCCCTCGCCTGGCAGGCCGCGGCGCTGCTGCCCGGCACCGGCGTGCTGGTGGTGCTGTTTCTGTTGTTCGTCGGACGGCCGATGCGGCAGGTCGATCGCGCGATCCGGGCGCTCGGTGAAGGCGAATTCAACACCGGGATCTCGATCTCGGGCCCGCACGATATCGAGACGCTCGGTCGCCAGCTCGAATGGCTGCGTGCTCGACTGCAGGAGAACACCGAAGAGAAGAACAAGTTTCTCCGGCACATGTCGCACGAGCTAAAAACACCGCTCGCCAACATCCGCGAAGGCACCGAGCTGCTGCTCGATGGCTCCGTCGGCAATCTCGATCAACGCCAGCAGGAGGTCACGGGCATTCTGCGCGACAACGGCATCAAGCTGCAGCAGCTCATCGAGAACCTGCTCACCTTCAGCGCGTGGCAGACGAAGACAGCGAAACTGGAGCTGTCCGACTTCGAGCTCAAGCCGCTGCTGTTCAACGTGCTGAGCCAGCACCGGCTCTCGCTGTCGAGCAAGAAAATCCGCCTGCAGCTCGACGTCGCGCCGCTGCAGGTCCATGCCGACGAAGGCAAGCTGCGCCTCGTGCTCGAGAACCTGATCTCCAATGCCGTCAAATTTACCCCTGAGCGCGGCACGATTCATGTCGGCGCCCTCGCCACGAACGCGGCGCTCGTGATCGATGTGACCGATAACGGCCCCGGGGTTGCCGAGGAAGACGGCGACCGGATCTTCGAGGCGTTTTACCAGGGCCGCCGCCCGCAGGGCGGTGCCGTCGGCGGCACCGGCATCGGACTTTCGGTTGTCAGCGAATGCGTTCAGGCGCACGGCGGCACGGTCGAGCTCATCAAGGGTCAGTGGTCGGGCGCGCATTTTCGGGTCTACCTGCCCGTGCGTAACATCCAGCACTACGAACCGCCGCAGGCCGCCAATGCGTAGCCTCGCGGTGCTTATTTGTTGTCTCTCTATAGCCGGCTGCACGACGGCCGGGGCGATCTTTAGCGGCAGTGACCCGGCACCGGCGAGCGCGCCGGAGCTCGGCGCGGCCGCGACATCGAATCTGCAGACCCGCAGCTTAGGGATCTACCTCGAGACCATGCAAGCCCTCATCGACGGTGACACGATGCTGCAGGCCGAGGTGTTCCGCAACGCCTCGGAGGCGGCGGCACTTGCGCCGACGACCACGAACCGCCTGCGGTTGGCGCTTGCGCTCGCGACGCCGGGACACCCGGCCACGAACCCGCTGGAGGCCCAACGCCAACTGGCGGAGCTGCTCGCAGCTGCCGACGCGCTACTACCGGAAGAACGCATCCTAGCCACAATTCACTTGCAAGAAGTCGAGGAAAGGCTGATCCTCGACACCGCCGCGCAGCAACAGCAACAGCGAAGTGCCGCGGAATTCTCGCAGCTCAGTGCCGACAGTGCCGAGCGCCTGCAAGCAACCCAGGAAGAGAATCGCCGCCTGCGCGATGAGCTCGCGGAAGCCCAGGAAAAGCTGGAAGCCATTACGAGCATTGAACGATCGATCAGAGAGCGAGATGGTGCCCCAGGTATCCCATAGGCCATTGGCCAAACCCAGCAACCGTGAGCACGGCCGAATCCTCGTCGTAGACGACGATCCGGGGCTGTTGCGTCTGCTGAGCATTCGACTCGGCGCCGAAGGCTACGACATCGTCGCCGTGGAGAGCGCCGCCGAGGCCCTTGCAGCCTTGCCGCGGTTCCGGCCCGACCTGGTCATCACGGATCTGCGCATGGAGAACATGGACGGCATCGGATTGCTCAAGGAAATCCAGCGCCAGCGGCCCGGGCTATGTGTCCTGTTGCTCACCGCGCACGGCACGATTCCCGACGCGGTCGAGGCGACCCAGAGCGGCGCGTTTGGCTTTCTGACCAAACCGATCGACAAAGAGCAGCTGCTCGATTACGTGCGCCGGGCGATGAAGATCTCCGGGCTCACCAAGACGGTCGACGACTGGAACACCGATATCGTCACGCGCAGCCCGATCATGGAAGATTGCCTGCAGCAGGCGCGCATGGTCGCCGATACCGACACGCGGGTCCTGCTCACCGGCGAGTCCGGAACGGGCAAGGAGCTGTTCGCCAAGGCCATTCATCGCGCGAGCAATCGTCGCGACAACGCCTTCGTTGCGATCAACTGCAGCGCAATGCCCGAGAATCTGCTCGAGTCGGAGCTGTTCGGCCACGAGAAAGGCGCGTTCACCGGCGCGCACCGCAGCCACAAAGGTCTGTTCCAGACGGCCGACGGCGGCACGCTGCTGCTCGATGAGATCGGCGACATGCCCATGCGGCTGCAGATCAAGCTGCTGCGCGTGCTGCAAGAAGATCAGATTCGGCCGTTCGGCGCGACCGAGCCCGTGCCGATCAACACGCGCGTGATCTCAGCGACGCATCAGAATCTCAACGACCTCATGATGGGACGCGCCTTTCGCGAAGATCTGTTCTACCGGCTCAACGTCGTGAACATTCATCTGCCGCCGCTGCGCAGCCGGCGCGAAGACATTCCGCTGCTGGTCGAGAATTTCCTGCTGCAAATCGCCAACGAGACTCAACAGGAACGCAAAGTGTACGCGCCGGAGGCCGTTGAATGCCTCGTCGCCAATGAATGGCCCGGCAACGTGCGCCAGCTCTACAATATCGTCCGCCAGAACGTCGCACTGAGCCCGACGCGCATCATCTCTCCCGAGCAGGTCCGCACGAGCATCGGCGAGCAGGCCGCAAGCACGCTGCCGTCGTTCTCCGATGCGCGCGAGGAATTTACGCGCAACTACCTGTCGCAGTTGCTGCAGATCACCGGCGGCAACGTCAGCCAGGCAGCGCGACTCGCCAAACGCAATCGCACCGACTTCTACAAACTCCTCGGCCGACACCAGCTCAATCCGGAGCATTTCAAATAAGCTGATAGCTGCGTTGCCGAACGGCGAGGCGAAGCAATCGACTGGGAGGCGTCCGTTTCGACAGCCAATCGGGAAGGTGTAGCGGCAACCTTGCGGGCTAACGAATCTCGTACTTCTGCATGATGTCGTAAAGCGTCGGGCGGGTGATCCCCAGTAGCTCTGCGGCTCTGGAGATATTGCCGGAGGACCGTGCCATTGCCTCGCGGATTGCGCGCGTCTCGGTCTCCTGGCGCACCTTGCGCAAATTCAATGCTGCCACAGACCGCGCTGCCGGCAGGCCGAGGTCCTCGGGCGTCACGAACTTACCGTCGGCGAGGATCACAGCGCCTTTGATCTTGTTCTCCATCTCGCGCACGTTGCCCGGCCACGCGTAAGCGTCGATCGCGTCTTGTGCATCGACCGAGAAGCCCTTCACGTTGCCGCCGTGCTGTTTGGTGAAGCGATTGAGCAAATAGTGCGCCAACAGCAACCGGCAGCCGTCGCGCGCGCGAACCGGCGGAATATCGATCGTGATCTCACTGATGCGATAGTACAGGTCCTCACGAAAACGGCCGACCTGGATCGCTTCGTTAAGATTCTGATTCGTTGCACAGACGACGCGCACGTCGACTGCAATCTCGCCACGGCCGCCGATACGCTCGAACGTTCGCTCCTGCAAAAAACGCAGAAGCTTGGCCTGCAATGCCAGCGGCATGTCGCCAATCTCGTCGAGAAATAACGTGCCGCCGTCGGCCTGCTCAAATTTCCCTATCTTGCGGTTGGTCGCCCCAGTAAATGCGCCTTTCTCGTATCCGAACAACTCACTTTCG
>JAHEEM010000151.1 GCA_024640695.1 Rhodospirillaceae bacterium
GTTGATATCGGTTCATGGTTTGATAGTCGTTTCAGTTCTGAGCGTGTCGCGACGCTGGCCGAAGTCCTCGACCTATGCAAGGGCCGGGTAAAGTTGATCGTCGAGTTGAAATACTACGGCGGCGAGGTTCGGTTCGAGGAGCGCGTAATAGAAATCATCGAGTCGCATAACATGCAAGACGACATCGCCCTGATGTCACTAAACTACCAGGGCGTCGAAACGCTCAAGTCCCTGCGGTCGGGTTGGAACGTCGGCTTGCTGTCTTCGGTTGTGCTTGGCGACTTGACGCAGTTGGATGCCGATTTTCTTGCGGTCAACGGCCGGCTCGCAACCCGCAGCTTTATTAAGTCTGTCCACGATCGCCAGCGCAAGGTCCTGGTCTGGACAGTCAACGATCCAGTAGAAATGTCGGCGATGATGAGCAAGGGCGTCGACGGTATTATTACCGACCGGCCTGGCCTGGCGAAGTCGATCAGGGACCAGCGCGCAGACCTAGAGGCTCACGAATTACTGATTATTCGATTCGCGAGCCTTCTCGGCGGCCGCATAAACGCAGTGCAATAGTCCAGGGGCTGAGTCGATATGCGGCAATGCCGCTACAGGGAAGTCATCGAATCCCGGATGTTAGCCGCCGGACCTTGGATAGAAACCAGTTGATTTGCGCAGGCCAGGGGCCTCTGAGATTGATGCGAGCTTGGCTCCTGTCTAGACTCGGTATTCATACAACTGGCGGAAAAATGGAGCGGTGAAAATTATGCCAAGGCGAACCCTGTTCCTTTCGATTCTCGTCCTGCTGAGCGGGGTCACATTCATCACGCTCGATCCGGGTGCTGTCGCTCGGGCGCAGGCCGCACCGATCTTCTACTACGACCCCACGTGGCCAAACGCGCTGCCCAATCTTTGGAAGCTCGGTGGCGTGACCGGCCTGGCCATAGACAATAACGATGACGTGTGGGTCTACAACCGCCCCAACGACGCAGTGGCCGTTGAACGTCGTGCCGAGCCGGACACGGATATCGCCGTGTGCTGTGTTCGACCGCCGTCGATGATTCACATCGACAAGCACGGCAATGTCATTGGCTCGTTCGATGCGCCTCAGGGTCACGGGATGGCCGTCGACGACGACGGTTTCGTCTATCTCGGGCAAGATACCGTGCGTAAGTACGATCCCCAGACCGGCCGGGTCGTCGCAGAAATTTCGAAGACGCCGGAGAAGGAGCCGCGGGAAGGTGAGGCGGAGATTGCGGCGTTTCGCCGTCAACATCCGCCCGAGACACCGATGATCGTAGGCGGGCTCGAAGAGATCCGGATTGTCGAGAATGATAATGAGATGTACGTCGCCGACAACTATGTCGGCGGGCGCGTCCTGGTATTCAACCTGGAGACGTTTGCGTTCAAGCGCGGCTGGGGTGCCTACGGTAAGCCGCTGGCCGAGATCAGTCTCGACGATGCCGATCATGCGTACACGCCCAACGGGGCGATGGCCAGAGATTTCGTCGGTCACCTCACGGTGAACGTATCGAACGATGGTCTGGTTTATGCGGCGGATCGCCGCGGGAATCGCATTCACGTCACGAGCAAGCAGGGCGAGTTCCTCAAAGAGTTCGTCCTGGCACCCAACACGGGGGCCGGCGGGTCGACGGGCGGGATCGCATTCTCACCCGACGCCGAGCAGCGGTATCTGTACATCTCCGATCTGACGAATAATCGGATCTGGTTCCTGAATCGTGACGACGGTGCACTGGTGGGTCACATGGGAAGAATGAGCGACGCCGGCGGGCTCTTTTACGGCCTGCATATGATCGCCGTCGATTCCGAGGGCAATATTTACACAGGTGAGGTTCAAAACGGCGAGCGCGTGCAGCGTTTCGTGCCTGCGGATAGCCCACGGGGCAGGTTGCTGCAGCAGCTCGCCGATCTGCGCTAGTCGCTCCGCGTGGCCACCAATAAGTGCCTTCTGCGGGAGCCTGAAATGGTCATCGCTTAGTTTGAATTGACTGTCTGAACGGGAGAGCAGTATGCCGAAACGCCTAATTTACTTATCCATTCTGGTCGTGTCTGCCGTGGCTTCTTCTATGGCAGCAGCGCAGCACGGTATGCCGGGTGGTCATCCAATGACCTTCTTCGTAACCAGTGAGCCGATCGGTGACGGTGGTAACCTTGGGGGCCTGGAAGGCGCGGATGCACACTGCCAGAAGCTGGCCGCAGCCGTCGGTGCGGGCGATTTGACGTGGCGAGCCTACCTCAGCACCCAGGCTCGGCCGGGACAACCGGCCGTCAATGCCCGAGACCGAATCGGCGAAGGGCCTTGGCACAACTATGATGGCGTGATGATCGCGAGCAGCATCGCTCATCTGCACGGCGACACAATCGAGCTTGCCCGAATGGGCAATAATCTGCACAAGCAGACCGGGATTACAGAGAAAGGAGCGATCGTGCCCGGCCTGTACGATTATCTCGATCCAAGAGATAACGATTGGGAATACGTCAAGTCGACGCCGTACTCTAATCGTCACGAAGTGCTGACCGGCTCGCAACCTGATGGCCGGGCCTTCCCGCCGGAAATCGACTACACGTGCGACAACTGGACGAGCAATAAGGATCCAGAGACCGATCAGCCTGGCCTGTATGGCGGTTCTGGCCGGCCGAACGCGATGATTGGATTTCCCGACCGCGAAGGCGGCGGTAACGGTTCCTGGAACTCCTCGCACGGCACTCGCGGCTGCAGTCAAGCGGCGTTGCCGAGAACCCATGGTATCGGTCAGTTTTACTGCTTTGCCGTGGACGGAGACAATCAATGAAAAAAATAGTATTGACCATCGTTATTTATCTGCTGGGTTCCTACACGGTACTTTCTCAAGGGGTGGGCCATCACGCGCTTAGACGTTTCATTCCGTCTGAGCTCATGTCGTTCTTCGTGACGAGCGAGCCGATTGGAAACGGTGGTAACCTGGGTGGTCTGGCAGGGGCAGACGCGCATTGTCAGCGATTGGCTACGAATGCCGGTGCGGGTCATCGTACGTGGCGCGCCTATCTCAGTACGCAAGCCCGGCCGGGTCAACCTGCTATCAACGCACGTGATCGGATCGGCGATGGTCCCTGGTACCACGCGAGGGGCACTCTGCGACGACCCATAAAAACGTCTGAGATTCATGGTGACACGCTGGTAGAGGCGCAACGCGGCGCGAACCTTTTCAAGGCATTCGCGCTGACGGAGAAAGGCGATGAGATCAACGGCGTCGGCGACCCGATGCCGAATCTGCACGACATGTTAACGGGTAGTCAGCCGGATGGCCGGGCCTTCACCGGACCTGAAGATCGTACCTGTAACAACTGGACGAGCAACGACGAAGGTGCGGCGCAAGTTGGTCATTCCGATCGGATTGGTCACGGTAACCAATCGTGGAACTCCTCCCATGCCACGACCGGGTGCAGCCAGGAAGACTTTGCGAGCTGGAACGGTGCCGGCCTGTTCTACTGCTTTGCGATCGATTGAGCTAGTCCCGATGGTTGGGAGGATAAAAATTGCGACTGTTGCTGTGATTACAGTCGTTGTGTTTGGTTACGCACTCGCCTTCGCCCATCACGGCGGAAGCATGTACGATCGCGGGCGCGAGCTGGTCTTGGAAGACGCGGTCGTCGTGCGGTTCATGTTCGTGAATCCGCACGCTCGTTTGCTCTTTAATTGGGAAGACGGCGATGGCGCTGGCGGTGAATGGGAAGGAGAGCTCAGCGGCTCCAATGAGTTAGTGCGGTCGCGAATCTATTCCGACCTCGTTGAAGCGGGCGATCGAATCACGGTAAAAGGTTTTCCGCACGACACTATCCCAAGAAACCTTCGGCTGAGCTCGATCGTGCTGCCGGATGGCCGGGAAGTGCCGTTACCTTGATGCGGGCATAGGCGTGGGGTCGTGAGAAAATCCGTTCATAGAGGAATTGCGGTTGCTCTCGCGATGCTGGCGACGCACGTCGCTGCGCAGGAGGGCGCTTTGCAGGGTGGCTGGGTGATGGATGTTCGCGGGCCCTGGGAAGGGCTTGCGGCAACCGATGCGGCGCAGCAGGTGGTCGCTGAGTTTGATCGTTCGGTTGGCGATCCGAGTATGCGGTGTGTTGCGCCCGGCCTTATACGCACCGCTGAGAACAGAGCTCCGGTCGAGATCGTCGAGCAGGATCACCAGATTCTTATTCTCTATGAATCGTTCAACGTGATTCGTCGAATACACATGACCGGTGTGCAAGCGCCTAACTGGATGCCATCGTCTCCCGTCGGATATTCGGTCGGGGCCTGGCATGGCGATGAGCTGGCAGTCGAGACGACGCATCTGACGCCGCACCTTCTGAATGACAGCGGGTTTCCATTCAGCGGCGGCCCGGGGGCTCGGGTCATCGAGCGATACCGAGCGTCTGGAGATCGATTGACCGTCGAGTTCACAGTAGAGGACCCGGTCAATTTACACGGGCCGGCGACCCGAACACTGACCTACAATCGAGTACCCGATGCGGTGCTTCTTCACTTCTCTTGCGATCCGCTCGATGCGACGGGTTGGCGGTTGCCAGCTACTGGTGATCCCCTTCGAGATCTCCTCCAGTGGCTCGAGCTGCGTCCGCCCATCCCCGAGTGACATCGGCCGAACGATTGCAACAATGTGTTGTGTCGATCGGTTGAAACTGCTGCGATAGCTTCAACCCATCCAAGCCGTTGTATAGGCAACTCGAACGCTCAATGTGCGTCCCCGCGAGAAGAGCGTGCCGCCACAGCATGATCAGCTTACCGGAGTAGAGTTATTTCAACGCGTCCGCGAACGTGGAGTCGGCCAGCGATTGCGGCTCACGCTGGCGGATTGCGTAACGGATGGAATAGGCCGTACTGCCAACCGCGGACGGCAAGCACCGCCGTGACGCCATGTCGCTCCGCGAGCGGTAGGCTTGAGTCGTCGCGATTTGCGACGTTGAACTCCCACGCGAGCCGCCGGAGCTTGTTTTTCAATTCGATCACGTTTTGCCGCGACAGCATGCCGTTGAGAACGATTAGGCTTTCGTCATCGCCTTTGAACCGACCGTGCAGGAATTCATTTCCGAGTCGTTCTTGAAACAGTTTTTGAATGGGCCCATTGTCCTGCCAGCGGAAGTTCGGCGCGACGCGAATTTTGATCCGGTTGCCCGGCAACAGATCAATGAGCTTGAGTCGATCGAGCTTGGCGAGTTTCTTGAAGCACTCACCCTCGGTTATGTCGTAGAACGCGACAATCTCATCCAACTTCCATTTGTTTAGCGCGCAAATCGCGACCGCGAGGAGCGTCTTGTCGCCGACGACCTCCTGCTCCTGCTCGATGCTGAGCTGCTCCAGCTGATGCTGCTCACCGGTCATGTGCTCGACAAGATCGGAGATCTCCATTTCAAGCATCTGGCAGATCCGATCGAGGCGCTCGAGCGAAAAATCCTTATGTGAGAACAGCCTCTTGACACTCGCTTCGGATAGCTTGAGCGCCTGCCCAACGTCCGCATAGGTTTTGCCGTGACTCCTGAGTGTCCGCTTCAAGGTGTCGATCAGCGCGCTGGTTTGAGCCACTGGATCTCCCGTACGCTAAAAGTCTCACATAATAATACCTTTCGGTGAAATATTCGCAACTTGTTCTGTAAAGGTATCTCTTAGAGAGACGTTTGGAGCAGTCTGGGCTCATCGACACCTTGCCGGAATGCGATCATGAGAGCTCAGATTCAGCGCGCAACGATTGACGCCAAAAGCGCTTCGCAGATAACAGTCGTTGCTATCGCGTCACTTCTCATCATTCTCGCCGGCTGCGGTGGGGGCGGCGGCGGTGACGGCGGTTCTGTTCCAGCGCGCAGCGGGCTGCCAGACGCTTTGACATTTCTCGAACCGATCACGATCGTCAAGGGTGAGGTTTATGAGACGGCGCGGAGCGTAGTCGATTTCCGCGGTGGGTTCCAATCTCAGCTCGTCGCGACGCTCGATTGCAGTACTTCGGGGAATTTCACGCCGACACCTTTTCGCGAGGTCCTTTGGCGCAATCTGGCTAACGGCAAGACGGGTCGGGCGACCAGCGCAATCGGTTGTGTCAACACGGGCACGATATTTGGCGTCGGTGTAAAGGCGCGCTGGTGGACGGGCTTTATCTATCTCGAGTTCGGTGCGAACATCTTCCAGTTCGACGTGCTCGAGAACGGCACGGTCATCGGGCGCAGCACCATCACGGTCTGGCGCACGGACGGTCAACCGCCGTCCGTGAGCTTTGCGCATCCGGCGCCGGAGAGCAGCGCGGCCGCGCTCGACGGGCGCGTGCTCGTCCTCTTCAGCGAGGCCATGCGCGAGACGAGCCTCGACGTTGCGGATCTCGTCATCTCGACACTCGACGGAACTATAGTGCCGGGCCTGCACCGCTACGACCCTAAGCACTTCACTTGGACGTTCGAGCCGAACGCGCCGCTCTCGGCCAACACGAGCTATCGGGTGCTTTTGCGCAAGAGTGTTGAAGACGAGTTTCTGAGTGGCGGTCTCGAGGCGGATGTCGAGTGGCAATTCGCGACCGGCAGCGTGAACGACACGGTTGCACCGAGCGTGGCCGGGCAATGGCCGGCGGCACCCTGTGCGTGCAGCCCGCCGACGACGCGCATCCTGCTCGAGTCCAACGAGCCTCTTGACCCGTCCTCGGTCGTGGCTACGACAATGACGCTAACGGATAGCCAGCAAAACGCCGTTGCCGGACGTACCGTGTATCTCGGCAGGATCCTCGAGTTCGTGCCGGATATGCCGCTCACGCCAAACGAGACGTACACGGTGCGGGCTGCGGGGCTTGCCGACCTCGTCGGCAATATTGTTGCAGACCCGGTCAGCTGGCAGTTCACTGTCGATGAGGGCCGCGTCAGCGGCACCTGGCACGAGCTCGCCGCGCTGCCGTTCGGCATGAGCGGCGAGCTCGCGAGCGACGGCACCGATGTCTATGCGCTGGCCAACGGCTCTGCCGCGAGCCTCACGCCCGGATTTCGGTCTTTTCGCTATCAGGCCGCCGCCGCAGAATGGCAGCCGCTCGCCGAGCTGTCACGCTCGTCCTCGGCCGATTCGCGAATCTCGCCGAGCGTCATATGGGACGGCAGCGAGCTCATCGTGTTTGGTGGCTTTGGAGGCACTGGTGGCCTGCAGCGCGACGGTGGTCGTTACGACCCGATCAACGACTCGTGGGAGTACCTCGCGGGTGAGTGGTGGGACAGCAGTCGGACGTCGTCTCCAATCATTCGGGGAATTGGGGCTCATTCAACGATCTGGACCGGCGACCGTATGCTGATCTGGGGTGGCCTTTACGCCGATGTCGGGGGCGACATCAAGATCAATCGCGGCTGGGTCTATAACCCGGTCATCGATAGTTGGACGATCACCGGCCCTGAGCCGACGCTCAGCGGCACGTTCGATCTGCTACCCAACCCCAACGCGCCGCGACCGCGCTCGAACCACGCTGCAGTCTGGACGGGCACCGAGATGCTGGTCTGGGGCGGCACTGACGAGTTCGAGGTGCCGCTCGCCGATGGCGGGCGCTACGATCTTGCTACGGATACGTGGCAACCGCTGAGCCCGGTCGACGCGCCGTCCGCCATGGCGGTCGCGCGCGCCGCCTGGACCGGCGACCGGATGCTCATTTGGAGCGGCGGGTTGGGCAACGGTGCGGAGCTTGCCGGCGAGACGATGCGACGCGTTTTGCTAACCGCCTATGATCCGGCGACCGACGCATGGCAGCCGTCAGCGACGGGCTGGGAGCCGGCCTTTCTCGACGGCACCGAGTTCTTCACCATCTGGACCGGCACGGAGGTCATCGCCGTCGGCACACCGGCCGGTGAGCCGGAGGTCTCCTTACTCCGCAAGCTCGCCGCGTATGTTTACGATCCGACGACCGATCGTTGGCGCGCGGGCGCCGAGTTCTCCGTG
>JAHEEM010000152.1 GCA_024640695.1 Rhodospirillaceae bacterium
CGTCGGTGACTCGGAGCTCATGAGCGTCGGTCAGCGCGGACGGATAAAGATCCGCGTGACGCCGCATTCGCCGACGGGCTTTGCCGTGGAGGCTGGCTTGCTCGATGAGAAGGAAGCTGTCGCGCACGACACCAGGCACCTGATCTTTAATGTCATCGGCGCGGCTGATATGCGCATCGAGGTAGGCACGCCGGTGCGTCTCGACCGTTTCGACACGGTGCTTCTTAGCAGCGATGGCCTGCTAGATAATCTCTATATAGAAGAGATCGTCCGGATTATCCGCGCTGGCAGTCTGGCGCACGCCGCCGACGAGCTTGTGCGGCTCGCGCTGGCGCGTATGGCGGGTGGTGGAAAGGGACCTTCGAAGCCGGACGACTTCACCATTGTCCTGTATCGATTGCCGCCTGGCAGCAACAAGCCCGGCTGAGCCGCGGCAGCCGTCGCCGGGGACGCTAGCCTGATTTAGCGCGCGCTTGTTTCGGCTGGCTCGCGGTCGAATGATTGGCGAGCTCCCGCTCGTACGCCGTCGCAAACACCTCGGCGAACTGCTGCGGAAAATGGCCCGGCGAATGCTGTGCCAGCGACGCATAGAGCGCCTCGTAGCGGGTGTGGAACTTGGCGTCAGTGCTGACTCCGCCGAGGATGCCGCGCTTGCCACCCTCGGTGCATTTCTGCTGAATATCCTCCGGGTCGAGTCGCTCTAGGTAATCGATCAGCGCCGCGTGTGTCGCCTCGAGCAAGGCATGCTGGTGTGCTGCCGTCTCGGCGAACGCCTCACGGGCCGCCTCGATCGCGGGCAAGTACCCGGGCTTCTGATTGAAGAATAAGTCCTCGAGTGCCTCGTCAACGCTGGCTGAGAACTTGAACAGGTTGTTATTCTGGGGCTGTATCGTTGTGTTGGCCAGACGCAGCACATTCTTCTGCTCGACGCGGGCGTCGATAGCTGTGCGCAGCCCGACGGCGAGCTCCCTGACCAGCCGTCCGGCGACATGTAGCAATAGCGCCGCTGCCTCCGGCTCGAGCTCGCGTGGCTCGAGGCCCGCGCCACGCAAAAAAGTATAGAGTGCGGTTTGTGCCGAGAGCTCCTCTGGTTTCGCGGCAGCAGATTCGGCGTGAGGGGCGGCTGTGGTCTTAGTCGTATCCGAGCTTGGTTCGGCCGGCCCGGGCGGGTTTGTCTGGGGGCTGGCTGCCTTGAACGGTGCAGGTGTGGGTTCCTGCGGCTGTATTTTTGCCGGTATCGGCTCGTCTTCGAGCAGCTTGAGGCCGCTGGCGGCATGCACGGCGGCGGCTTTCAGCGCCTCGGCAGCCGAGTCGTCAGCAAGAATCTCTTCGACCGCGAGGACGCTGAGCTCCTCCTCGGAGAGCAGCGTGTAACCGGTCGGCGTGGCCGTTTCGATTTTCTGTGCGCGATCGACGGGATCGACATGGTCGGACTCTTCGAGCGGCTCTTCGACGTCGACCTCGTCGAGATGCACGAGCATGACGTACTCACCGAGCCGCACCCTGTCGCCGTGGAACAGTCGCTGCGGCTTGGCTCTTCCGATCGAGGTCTGACTATCGTTTACGTATACGCCGTTGGTCGATGTATCGACGATGTAGTAGCTGCCGGACCTGAAATCGATGGCTGCGTGGCGACCGGACAGATAGCGCTGACTATCCTCCAGTGCCCAATCGCTCTCGAGTGAGCGGCCGATCGTGCCGCCCTTGACGCCGAACTCCTTGCGGCGCCGCTCGCCGAGGCGGGCACGTTGGGAGCTGATTATCTCGAGGCGCAGCGGCATAGTGTGTTCCGCGTGGTCGGCGTTTGCGGAGCCCGGGCGTGCGCCCAGGCCCATTGCCAGCGTTTATGTCCTGTGGTCGAGTATAGCCCCCGACATCCGCGCCGCAGCACCAAAGTTGCTCGTATTGTGAACCCAGTCTCAGATCTCCGAGGCTGGCGGCGTCCTATGCTAAGCTCGAGCTGCTTATTGCAAACCTAGAGGTCTCGAATGAGTCCCCAGCCGATCTACAAGATAATCTTCATGAACCAGGGCAAAGTTTTCGAGATTTATGCCTGCAATGTGAGCCACGGGTCTCTATTTGGCTTCATCGAGGTCGAGAAGCTCGTGTTCGGGACACGTTCGACTGTCGTCGTAGATCCGTCGGAGGAGCGCATTCAAACAGAGTTCTCGGGCGTGACGCGGACATATCTGCCACTACACTCCATCATCCGCATCGACGAGGTCGAGAAGCAGGGCGTCAGCAAGGTCAGCGATATCGACGGCGGTAACGTCACTCAGTTCCCGATGCCTATGTATGCGCCACCCGGCGGCACTGGCGGTAGCGGTGGCAAGGGCGGTTCGTCCAAGTAGCGCATCTACGCATCGCAATGCGCTTCGCCTCCTTGGCCAGCGGCAGCCGCGGTAATGCGCTGCTCGTCGAGCACAAGCAGACACTCGTTATGGTGGACTGTGGTATGACCCTCAAGGCGGCCGAGGAGCGGCTGCGTGACCTCGGACGTGAACCGCGCGACATTACGGCGCTGCTGGTCACGCATGAGCACGCTGACCATATTCGCGGCGTGCCGGCGTTCGCGCGGCGTTACCGCACACCTGTCTGGATGACCGCGGGCACGGCTGCCGGTGCTGCCGTGAAAAGCATGTCGCAGCTGAAGATCCTCAACTGCAGCCGACCGCTGGAGATCGGAGATCTGCGTGTCGAGCCATTCACAGTGCCTCACGATGCCCGCGAGCCCAGTCAGTTTGCATTCGTTGCCGGAGGCCGGCGGCTCGGCGTGCTGTCCGATATCGGTCACGTCACGCCGCATGTCCGGGAGCGCCTGGGGATTTGCGATGCCATGGCGCTGGAGTTCAATCACGACCACGATGCGCTTTTGAGCGGCAGCTACCCCGAAACCGTTAAACGACGGATTGCCTCATCGCTGGGCCACCTCAGCAACGATCAAGCTGCCGAGCTGCTGCGCGAGCTCAGCCGCCAGGACCTGCAGTGGGTCATCGCGCTGCACCTGAGTGAAGCCAACAACTCCCGGGCAGAAGTCGAGCGTGCGCTGCGGGCGGCGCTCGGAGCCGGCCATCCGGCAGCAGCTCACCTCGCCTCGCAGGAACAGGCTAGCGCCTGGCTGGAGATCGGGTGACGAGCTGGGATGTGCGGTGCCGGCTGTGAGCCGCGCGTGCATTCCGGTATCATGGCCGCGCCCACTCGCTTTAACCGTCCGTTCATTGAGCCCATTCTTCGTAAGCCCGCTGCAGCTGTCGCAGTGTGATGTCTGAGGCGTTGCCGGTTCTGCGGCTGCCCGGCCCCGTGGCCGAGACGGAGTTCAGGCGCCGCAAGCTGACTGAAGCGCTCGCTGCCCAGTGCGGATCCGTCCGGAGCGTTGCGGTCCGGTTCGTGCATCTCGTGCAGCTCACGCGCGAGCTTACGCCTGAGCAGCGCCGGTTACTCGAAGCTCTGCTCGATTACGGCACGGGCCAGGGTCAGTCGGCCGGCGGTCAGGAAATCACGATCGTGCCGCGCATCGGCACGATCTCGCCCTGGGCCTCGAAAGCGACCGACATCGCGAGAATCTGCGGGCTGCCGGTGCAGCGCCTCGAGCGCGGCCGTGTCTACTCAATTACCGCCGCGGATAGGCTCGACGGCGATGTCCTGAGGACGCTCGTGCCGTTTCTGCACGATCGCATGATGGAAACGGCCGTGACCGGCACGGACTTGCCTGCGGAGCTTTTTGCCGAGCACACACCGCAGCCGATGCGAGTGGTCGATCTGATTGGGCGTGGGCCGGAAGCGCTCGCCGACGCCAACCGCACGCTGGGTCTTGCGCTGTCCGACGACGAGATCATCTACCTGGTCGAGCAGTTCTATCGGCTTGACCGCAACCCGTCCGATATAGAGCTCATGATGTTCGCGCAGGCGAATTCCGAGCACTGCCGTCACAAAGTGTTCAATGCGGACTGGGTCATCGATGGGCGCGCAGCCGAGAAGAGCCTGTTTCAGATGATCAAGAACACCTACGCGCACGCGCCTGACGGCGTGCTGTCCGCGTATGCCGATAACGCCGCCGTCGTCGAGGGCGCGGAGGCTGACTGGTTGACCGTCGAGCCGCGTGATGGTCGATTCAGCTATCAGCGTGAGCCGGCGCATCTGGTTTTGAAGGTAGAGACGCATAATCACCCGACCGCGATCTCGCCGTTTCCGGGTGCTGCGACAGGTGCAGGTGGCGAGATCCGTGATGAGGGCGCGACCGGGCGCGGGGCCAAGCCGAAAGCAGGGCTGACCGGATTTACCGTATCGCATCTGGAGGTGCCGGGTTGGCCGCGGCCGTGGGAGAGGCGGCGTCCCGGCTATCCGACGCGTATCGCTAGCGCGCTCAAGATCATGCTCGACGGACCCATTGGCGGAGCACAGTTTAATAATGAGTTCGGCCGGCCGAATCTCGCGGGTTACTTCCGCACCTGTTTGCTCGAGACGCAGGACGGCTGGCGCGGTTACCACAAGCCCATCATGATCGCCGGCGGGCTTGGCAACATTCGCGGCCAACACGTCGATAAGCTACAGGCGCAGCCCGGAGACAAACTCATCGTGATTGGCGGGCCGGCCATGCTGATCGGGCTCGGCGGCGGAGCGGCTTCGTCGCAGCGCAGCGGCGCGGGCGAAGAGGATCTCGATTTCGCGTCCGTGCAGCGAGGAAATCCGGAAATGCAGCGCCGTGCGCAGGAGGTTATCGACGCCTGCTGGGGGCTTGGCGAAAGCAATCCGATCTTGTCGATCCACGATATTGGCGCCGGCGGGCTGTCGAACGCGGTACCCGAGATCGTCGACCAGAGCCACCGCGGCGCGCGTATTTTCCTCCGCGCTGTGCCGAATGACGAGCCGGGCATGACGCCGATGGAGCTCTGGTGCAATGAGTCGCAGGAGCGCTACATGCTGACCGTGCATGCTGCATCGGTCGCTGCATTCGCTGCGATCTGTGAGCGTGAGCGCTGTCCCTATGCGGTCATCGGCGAGCTCACGGCCGAGCGCGATCTCATTGTCGAGGATGCTCATTTCGAAAATGCACCGGTATCTATCCCAATGGAAGTGCTGCTTGGCAAGACGCCAAAGATGACGCGTCATGCCGGTGCGGTGAGCGCCGCGGCGCCGCCATGGCGTCATGACAGCATCGATCTCGAGGATGCGATCCAGCGCGTGCTGAGTTTTCCGGCCGTCGCAGACAAGTCTTTTCTGATTCATATCGGCGATCGTAGTGTCGGCGGCCTCGTCGCGCGCGATCAGCTCGTCGGCCCATGGCAGGTGCCTGTCAGTGACGTCGCTGTCACGAGTGCGAGCTTTCGTGGCTATACCGGCGAGGCCATGGCCATCGGCGAACGCACACCGGTTGCGACTTACGATGGTCCGGCGTCGGCACGTCTGGCCGTGGCGGAAGCCATTGCCAACATTGCCGCGGCCGACGTCGAGCGCCTTGGCGACATTCGGCTGTCGGCGAACTGGATGGCGGCGGCCGGGCATGGCGCGGACGATCGCGTCCTCTACGAGATGGTGCGCGTCATCGGTGAGGACTTGTGTCCGGCGCTCGGGATTGCGATTCCGGTTGGCAAGGACTCCTTGTCTATGCGCACTGTCTGGCGTGACGGTGCCGAGGAGCGTTCCGTGACCGCGCCGGTGTCGCTGATCATCTCGGCTTTCGCGCCCGTCGCCGACGTGCGTAGAACGCTGACTCCGGAGTTGCGCGGAGACGCGGGTGATACCGTAGTTCTGCTGCTCGACGTCGCTGCGGGAAGCATGCGGCTCGGAGGTTCGGCGCTCGCGCAGGCTTACGGTACGTTCGGCGGCGCTGCTCCCGATGTCGACGAGCCAGCGCGGCTGGCAGCGTTCTTTGCAGCCGTGCAGCGTCTAAAGGCTGCCGATCTGGTGCTCGCCTACCATGATCGTTCCGACGGCGGTTTGCTCGCCGCGCTCGCGGAGATGGCGTTCGCCGCACGACTCGGTTTGGAGATTGCGGTCCCGGACGCGCTCGAGGATGCCATCGGTTTCCTGTTCAACGAGGAGCCTGGCGCGATCGTGCAGGTCAGGGCCGCGGATCTGCGGCGTGTCGAGCATATCCTCGAGCGCGCCGGGTTCGAGCCCGCGCTCGCTATCGGCAGGCCCAGCAGCGATGGTGAGATTGCGATTGACCATCGCGGAACCACGCTGTTCAGGGCGCCCACGGCGCGGCTGCAGCGCTGGTGGTCCGAGCTGACGTTCCGCATGCAGGCGCTGCGTGACAACCCGGCCTGCGCCCAAGAGGCCTACGATGCGATTCTCGACCAGGCCGACGCTGGTTTGAGCGCTCGTTTGAGCTTCGTAATGCCAGATCGGCTGCGGTCGCCCGCAGGCGTGCGACCGCGTGTGGCGATCCTGCGTGAGCAAGGCGTCAACAGTCAGCGCGAGATGGCCGCGGCGTTTGAGCGCGCCAGCTTCGATTGCTTCGATGTTCACATGACCGACTTGATTGCTGGCCGCGTCGAGCTCACGGGATTCCGCGGACTCGTCGCCTGCGGCGGATTTTCTTATGGTGACGTGCTCGGCGCGGGCGAGGGTTGGGCGAAGTCGATTCTCTATAACCCGGCATTGCGTGCGCAGTTCGAGACATTTTTCCTGCGCGAGGATGCGTTTGCGCTCGGCGTCTGCAACGGCTGTCAGATGCTTGCAGCGTTAAAGTCGCTGATCCCCGGCACTGGACACTGGCCGCGCTTCGTGCGCAATCGTTCCGATCAGTTCGAGGCGAGGCTTTCGCTTGCGCGCATCGAGCAGAGCCCGTCGGTCCTGCTCGAAGGAATGGCCGGCAGCTGGATACCGATCGTGACTTCGCATGGCGAAGGCTGTGCGGAGTTTGCATCCGAGCAGTCGATGCTCGCCGCCGACGGGCGGCTCGTGGGCCTGCGCTATATCGATCACGCCGGTGAGGCTGCGGATCGGTATCCGATGAACCCCAATGGGTCGCCGCGCGGAATCGCGGGTCTCTGCAACGAGGACGGCCGCATCACGATCATGATGCCGCACCCTGAGCGGAGCCATCGCACGGTGCAGCTGTCGTGGCATCCGCCTGGCTGGGGTGAGGACTCGCCCTGGATGAAGCTGTTCTATAACGCGCGCGACTGGGTCGATTCAGTCGGCTAGGCCGTTTCGGCGCGGTGTCGATCGAGCGAGGTGATCTTGCCGCTGTGCTCTTCGGCAAAGTAGCGGCGCATTTTCATCGCTGCGCGCAGCTTCGCAGTGCGGACATAGCACTGGTAGGCCATGTCCTTGATCATCTCGATCAGCACGGCGGCGTGGTCCGGGCCAATTTCCGGCACCGGGCCGTCCGTGCCGAAGAGCACGGTCTCGAGCATCTGTGCGGTTGGCTCGTCGATGCTGCCGATCTCGACGACCTCTTTATAAAGCTCGAATAACTGCAACCGAGCGTTGCTGCCGAGATCTGTGACCGCTGCATGCACCGTGCGCCGGCACATCGAGGCGAATGCGTTGTAGCAATCCGCGCTATAGCACTGCAGGGCTTCGCGGAAGATGCGCTCGACCGCGGGCGGAAGATAATTGTAGGGGAACCGCTGCCGCGAACGTTCGACCTCGATGATGTTCGAGGATAACTCGACGCGGACAGTGTCGATCGAGCGCACGGCCGCGCGCCCGAAGCGCGGTTCGTTGCAGGCCGCACAACGGAATGCGATGCCGACCTGGCGCGGCTGCGCGCTACGTATCGCTTCGAACGACGGCGTCGCGGTGGGAATCAGCTGCGCGTGAGCACCGCAGTGAGGGCATTCCCGCGAGAGGGGTTCCGCCTGTTCGAAGGTATTGTCTTTTTTAACATAACTCGCCACGTCGGCTCCTTACCCATGAAGTCTACCGCTTCCGGGACTTGCGTGAAAATTCTTTCACGCAGAGTAAGGCTGTGGGCCACTC
>JAHEEM010000350.1 GCA_024640695.1 Rhodospirillaceae bacterium
AGCGTATCTACTGCGACCGCGAGCGGCCCGTGCGCCTGCACTACCGCGGCGTCGTCGCCGATACCGACGAGCACGTCGCGGTCAGCGCTGGCACGGGCAAAGTAACGCTCGATGATATTGAACTCGCCTTTAGCCAAGCCGCTCATCTGCCCTCAGCTAGAGTTGCCGGCCAGGCATTGCTGCCGCGGCTTTGTCGAGCACGGCATTGATGAACCGATGACTCTCCGCTGGCCCATAGCGCTTGGCGAGCTCGACGGCTTCGTTAAGAATTACTTTCGTCGGCACGTCGGGACGCTGCCTCAGCTCGCTGAGCGCGATGAACAGTACGGCTCGTCCAATCGCATCGAGCTGCGCAACGTCACGGTCAGCCCGCGCGGCCACGATCGCCTCGAGCTCCTGCGCGTCGGCGATTGCCGCAGGCAGCAGTGCCCGGAAATATTCCTGATCGACGCGCTCGTACTCCGGCACCGCAGCGAACTGCTCGAGCAGCTCCGCTACACTGGAGTCAGCCAGCTGCCACTGGTACAGCGCCTTGACGAGCATGTCCCGCGCTCCGTGGCGAGCACGCGTCCCTCGTCGGTCTTTTGCCGGCATCGTGATCCCTCATGCCCGGCCGCGCGCAGCTCGGACAGTCGAGCGGCCGTCGCAACGCTCGGCAACTTTGCCCGAGTCCCGCGGGCTCGGGAGCCTATTCAGCCTCAATCCAAGCCGGTCCCAGCCGCTGGGCATCCCGCAACGGCAGAGCAACGATACAGCCTAGCGCTCCAGCTGGCGCAGCACGCTCGCCATCTCGATCGCCGACATGGCCGCGTCGGCGCCTTTGTTGCCGGCCTTGGTGCCCGCACGCTCGATCGCCTGCTCGATCGTATCGACCGTCAAGAGACCGAAACCGACGGGCACATCGTAGCCGAGACTCGCCTGCGCAATGCCGCGGCTGGCCTCGCCAGCGACATAGTCGAAGTGGGGCGTCGCGCCTCGAATTACACAACCCAGCGCGATGAGTGCATCGTGGCGCCGGCCCGACGCGAGCTTCTTTAACGCCAGCGGCATCTCGAATGCGCCAGGGACACGCACGACCTCGATCTCGGCAGGGTTTGCGCCATGCTTCACGAGCGCATCGACCGCACCGGCCAGCAGACGCTCGACAATGAAGTCGTTGAAGCGCGCCGCGACAATACCGAAACGCAGGCCCGTGGCGTCGAGCCGTCCTTCAACTATATTCACTCGCTCATCCATTACCGTCACTCGATAGAATCACCCGGCGAGGAGACGTATTCGACGACCTCCAAGCCGAAACCCGACAATGCGTGCATGTGCTTCGGCGCGCTCAGCACGCGCATCCTCCGCACGCCCAATGCGCGCAGAATTTGCGCGCCCGTCCCGTAGGTCCGCAGATCGGACCCCGCGTCGCGGCGTGCCAACAGCTGGTTCTCGAGCCTGTCGAGGCTCTGGATCTGCTGCACGAGATCCCGCGGCGCTTCCTCCTGGCGCAAAACGATAAGCACACCGCGGCCTTCTTCCGCGATCAGCCGTAGCGCACTGCGCAGAGGCCATCCCAGGCGCGGATCCTTAATGCCGATGACGTCGCTCAACGTGCCCTGCAGGTGCACGCGCACGAGTACAGGTTTATCGCTATCGAGATCGCCGCGCACGAGTGCAAGATGCACATTGCGGTTGACGTGGTCCTCGAAGCAAACGAGCTTGAACGGCCCATGCTCCGTCTGGACATCGAGCGCGGCGATCTGCTCGACCGCTTCCTCGTGCGCAAGACGATAACGAATCAGATCGGCGATAGTGCCAATCTTCAAGCCGTGGCGGCGCGCGAAGCCAACCAGATCGTCGCGCCTGGCCATGGTGCCATCGTCATTGAGGATCTCCACGATGACTGCGGCTGGCTCGAGCCCGGCAAGCCGCGCCAGATCGCAGCCGGCCTCGGTGTGGCCGGCGCGCGTCAGCACACCGCCGGGCTGTGACATCAGCGGAAATACGTGGCCGGGCTGGCTCAGATCTTCGGGCCGCGCATCTGGCGCGACAGCGGCACGCACCGTTCGGGCGCGATCATGAGCCGAAATGCCGGTCGTAACGCCATCAGCCGCCTCGATCGACACCGTGAAATTAGTCGCGCCACGGCGATCGGTGCTGCCGACCATGAGCGGCAGCCGCAGCTGCTCGCAGCGTGCCCGCGTGAGCGTCAGGCAGATGAGGCCGCGCCCGTATTTGGCCATGAAGTTGATGTCGTGCGGCTTGATCTTCGCCGCGGCCATGATCAGATCGCCTTCGTTCTCGCGGTCCTCGTCGTCGAG
>JAHEEM010000351.1 GCA_024640695.1 Rhodospirillaceae bacterium
TTCAGTCGCGTCAAACCGAAGCTAGCCGTCTATAACCATATCGTGATGCTCAGCCTGCCGGGTATACCGGAACCGCCGCTGAGTGACCTGGTAGACCGTACTCGGAAGACCTACCAGGGCCCGCTTGTCATCGGCGAAGATCTGATGCGTTTTGAAATTGGCGATGACGTGCAGTTTTACATGGGTCGCTGAAGCTGCGGCCCGCGGATATCTGGATGCCCGGAGCTGTGTCGTGCGTGGCAGCGCAGCGAATGCGATCGGGTTGTGGAAGGCCGGCGAGCTGTTCCGACGCGGATTTAGTCGGCCTCTCCCCAGCCAGCGGCGCGCAGATAATCCTCGAGAGTCATGAGCCACGGATACTGAGCCCGCAGCGCCTCGACGTCGACAGGATCGCTGTTCTCTAAGTACCAGCTCTCACGCGCTATCGCTGTCGGCGCCGCTGTGGCCGTGTACTCGTCCCAAGGAATCTGGTGGTAGCGTACGGGCTTGCCGAGCACGCGACCCATCGAGGCGGCAACCTCGGCGGAGCTGATACGTTGGCCGGCGATTGCCTCGGCGCGGCCGAGCCACTGATCGGGATGATCGAAGGCCTCCGCCGCGAACCGGCCAATGTCTTGCGGGGCGATGAAGACCCGCTCCAGCTCGGCCGGAAGCGGGCCGCTGATCACGCCGGTGTTGGCTTCCTCGCGATATTCCTCGAACGTAGCCATGAAGCTCGCCGGGCGGATGATCGTGTAGGGCAAGCCCAGATCCTGAATGTAGGTCTCGAGCAAGAGCTTGCTCTCGAATTGAGGCACGCCCGTGTTGAGGGTTGCCTTCGCGACCGACGTATAAACGAAATGCTGTACGCCGGCGCGTCTTGCCGCTTCGGCGAATGCTTTCCCTTGGCGAATCTCGCCATCGACGCCGACGCCGCGATACTGCTGCACCGAGAATGCGCCATAGGCGTTGGCCAATGCGAGATCGAGCGATGCCGCATCGTCGAAATCGCCGCGGACCATCTCGATGCCCAGCGCAGCGAGCTCCAGCGAAGCTGCGCTACTTGGGTTGCGGGTCAAGCCTCTCACGTGATAGCCGCGTGCCGCGAGCTCACGCGCGACGGCGCCGCCTTGAGTGCCGGTTGCGCCGGCCACGAGAATGATACGCATACCCCTGTCGGCCTCCTGTGCCGCGGCGGAAAAAGGCAGCGCGCTGAGCGCGGCCAGAATAACGATGACCGATCGGAGCAGGTTCGTCTTCATGGTGGTCCTCGGTCTCGGCAGGGATTACGATTTGTCCGTGCGGCCAGCGCGGCCGTTGTCGCTGGCTTGATCGAGTGCATTGCGTGCCGTCGCCTTCGACCAGCGGACGAAATGCCACAGCTGGTCGATTAGCCGTGGCGAGTTTGTCTGCTCGAACGGGTGGTCGCGAATGACCTCCAACGCCTTACGATAGCGCTCGAGGTCCTGCTCGAGACGCTCGATTTCGTCCGCGGCCTCTTGCGTGACCTCGGTATCGGCGCGGAGGCTTTTCTTATCGCGCCTGAGTTTGGCGACTAGATCGTTACTCATATTCTATTGGGCAGTGTAGTGGATCCAAGCTGATTCCGGTTCGGCCAATGCAATGGGTGGCGATCGGTCTGCGCCGGACCAGCGTCGAGCGGGCGTCAGACTATCCCGTGCGGTCCGCGGTTTGTCAACTTAGTGAGGAATCGCTACGATCGACGCCATGGACTTGGCTGATAAACAATGTATTCCCTGCCGCGGCGGCGTTCCGCCGCTGGCGCGGGACGAGGCATTGGGTATGCTCGCGGAGCTCGATCCGGCCTGGGAGCTCAACGCCGACGGCCATCTGCAGCGCAGTTTATCCTTCGGCAACTTCATCATGGCGATGAGCTTCGCTAATCGGGTTGCCGCGATTGCCGAAACCGAAAACCATCATCCGGATCTGCACGTCGCCTGGGGGCGCTGCGTCGTCGAGATCTGGACCCACAAGATCGGCGGCTTGACGGAGAGTGATTTCTATTTTGCGGCGAAAGTCGACCGTGCCCGCCGAGAGCTCGAGGCAGAGCTGAGCTAGGTAAACCGGGCCCGACCAACCGGGGCCGGATTCTCGCGATTCCGATCCGTGCCGCCTTCCCGATTCAGCTTTCACGGCCAAACGCCGGCTGGGACGTAGACATTACCGTCCATGATCTTGCGTGCGGTACGCACGACGCCGGCGGAGACGATGTCGGGTTGCGCGGCAGTGCCTGCAAGCTCTAGGCGCACGTCGAGGTGGCCGGATGGATGCTCTATGCGCACGATGCCTTCGCGGATTGCG
>JAHEEM010000153.1 GCA_024640695.1 Rhodospirillaceae bacterium
TACCGGATCTCTACACTGCGAAGCTGCTGGTTTGCGTACCAGGAATTGGCCGCAAGTGCGACGGTAATACCTATTACGATCAGCAGAAATTCGCGGATCGTGTATTTCCAGTCGAATGCATTGAGCAGACGGTAAAGGCGCATCGTTGTCCTGGAAACTCCTGTCAGGCGATTTTGGAATGGCCACTATGGGTCGATATCCGACTTGCGAGGCTACCATACGGGTGTCCTGAACAGATCCATGGCGCCCCCTTGAACGCCCAGATCATCCGAATGGGCTCGGCCGCGTCGGTTCTCGGTTATCCTAGGCAAAGACCATTCCGGAACCTATCGACCGGCTTGGCTCGATAGAATAATAGTCGGGGCTCGGCAGATGCCGCGTTCATCTGCGCATCGGGGGGAACAACATGCAATCCGCACTTCTTCGAATCGCAGCGGCCGCCTTCGCGGTTGCGATCATTGCTGCACCGGCATCGGCGCAGCGTCGCGGCTTTCCGACGCCACCTTTGCCGGACGAGCCGATCGTCTACCATACGGGCGAAGGCACGGACATACGCGTGACCGTGCTCGCACGAGGTCTCGATCATCCCTGGAGCCTCGTCTTCCTGCCTGATGACTCGATGCTCATTACAGAGAACCCGGGTCGCCTGCGACTATACCGCGACGGTGCGCTTCAGCCGGATCCGATCCCAGGCGCCCCCACAGTCCGGACCGGGTTCCTCAGCGGCCTGTTCGACATCAAGCTGCACCCGGATTACGCGAACAACCATTACGTCTATCTGACATATTCGAAGCCGGTCGGCGAGAAGGACGCGCAGCTCGCCGTCGCGCGCGGCGTCTTCAATGGCCGTGCACTGACGAATCTCGAGGACATCTTCGTCGGCGAAGGCGTCAACAGCCTCTCGCGCATGCTCTTCCTGCCTGACGGCACGCTGCTCGTTTCGGGCTATGGCGCGAGCGGCGAGTTCTCGCAGGATCCAGGCAGCCTTGCCGGCAAGATCCTGAGGATCAACGACGACGGCAGTGTGCCCAATGACAACCCGTTCGTCGGCCGCGAGGGTTACCGGCCTGAAGTCTTCACGCTGGGCCATCGCAGCCCCGAAAGCCTGATGATCCACGAGCCGACGGGCGACATCTGGCAGGTCGAGATGGGGCCGAACGGCGGCGACGAGGTCAACATCCTCGAGCCTGGCGGCAACTACGGCTGGCCGCTCGTCAGTCTCGGGCGCTCATACCCCGGCGCGTATCAGCCCGACAAGTTCCATCGCGAAGGCACGATCGACCCCGTCGTTTCGTGGATACCTTCGATCTCGACAGCGGGCGCGACGTTCTACACGGGCGATCGCCTCGCAGAGTGGAAGGGCAACCTTTTCGTCGGCGGTGTGCGCTTCGGCGAAATCGCCGGCACGGGGCAGCTCGCGCGCGTCGTGTTCAACGAGAATATGGAGGAGGTCCGCCGCGAGAACCTGCTGACGGATCTCAGACGCCGAATCCGCGAGGTCAAACAAGGCCCCGACGAGCTACTCTACATTCTGACCGACGAGACTGACGGAGCGCTGCTCAGAATCGAGCCGGCAGACTGAGACTTTAGCCCTCAATCAGGGTCGGTCGCTCGACGATGACGCCAAACCAGAGCCTGCGCCCCTGCAACTTCGGCCACTCGTATGCAATGATATGCAGCCAATCAAGGGCGGCCTCAGGCGAGTCTGGCACTGGCTTGTCTTTGATACCGCAACCATCTGCAACCGACACAGCCAGCGGGAGCGAATCTGGTTTCGTCTGCCGGCGCCTCCCATCATTGACGTCGGTAGCAGGGACAACATCTTGAGCTGCGGCTGTGCAGAGCGTTATGCAAGAAATCCAGTGCATTCGTCGCCACCCTGCAGCTTGAACTTGCTGCTGACGCCAACGACCACTTCGGGTCGACTTGTGCAACCCAGCCTACCTCAGCAAATGGCGCGTTTGGGGCGCTAACGAGAAGTTACGCGCCTTTTAGGAAACGGCAAAGTTCGGCCATTTCGGGACAGTTACGCTGGACTGAAGGCAGCGCCAACAGACTGAGATCGGTGGAACCTGACAACGACAGTAACAGCAATGAGAATGAGAGCAGCCACTTAGGACTGTGAGGCCACAACTTCATCTACGGCAGTGACAAAAGCTGGCGGGAAAGTCTGTTTTGCCTGTTCCCACCAAGATCGAGCGACCGGATTCGCCAGGAGCCCGGCGGGTGTTGACGTTCGTTGCCAATCTCCCTCATCGAGATAGCCGCCACGCTCGCGGTCGAATATCTGAAAAGATTGCCACATCACTTCTCTAAAGTATGTCGAGATTTTTAGCATCTCCACATCGCTTAGTGCATCAACTCCTTTTATGGATTTGACCAGTATCTCCGCCATATCGATCGTCAATAATCTTGTGGCAGATGCCTGCTCCATCGTCGCATTGCTCTCTACGCGACGTAGATAGTCGGTATTTTGACGGATTTGAAAACCGACAAAAATCAACGACCCGACGATCGCTATTGCAGAAACAATTTCAGCAAAGAGCGCATACTCTTGTAGCGTCTTTCTCGCAGCCATTTTTTCTATCGCTCTTATATCTAATTCAGCGTCTGCTTCGAGCCGAAACCTGACGTTAGGACGATCCTAAACGAACGTCCGCCTTTCCCGAAACCGGACATTGCAACGCCCTGCACAAATCACCGCTTTCGACAAGAAGCGGCCGCTCCTATGCTAGAGACTCAACTAGAGCGGCTACTTTCACGCAAATTGTGTCATTTGGCTGGCAGATCGAGCCCCATGTCGATCAGGGCTCCCTGGGCCGTTTCATTTCCCGGATAAATCTCAAGCACATTAGACAAATAGGATACTGCTGCTTCTTCATCACCGCTATCGATAAACATCTGGGCTATCCCTGCAATGACATTTGGTACCAGGGGCAGCGGGTAGCGATCCGAGTAACGCAATGTAAGTTCGGCCGCTTCGTCTAGGCGATCATTTTCTGCGAGGTAACCCAAAAGGGACTCGAACACCAAATACGGCGTCTCCCGCACCAAGCCAAACTGTTCCCCACTCTGTCGATAGAGATCGTCGATATCCCCGAATATCTCTTCGCTGGGTGCATCGCTAAATAGAGTCTCTGCCTCGTTCTCAATGCTCCAGGCAGAGAAAATCCATTGGAGCCCCTGATAGATACCGGGGAGCGGAATGCTGTCGTGGGATTCGGCAACGATCGGCGCGAGAAGCGATCGAAGTCCGCTTGGCGAATTCAAAACTCCGATAAATCGCCGTACGCCCTCGAACTCGGGTCCCTCTTCGCTTGATACTGATAGGTAGAGTGACGTATCCAGTTCCGGATCACTTTCCATGAACGAGGCGGCTTGTTCCACCAGCGTCTGATTATTCCAGTTCAGGCTCGGGTCAATCACCAGATAACTATCGAAAATGTCGGGTCTGGAAATGAACGTGTACAGCGCAAATAGACCGCTCAAGGAATGTCCTACCAGGACGCTGTATTCGCCTGTTCGATAATTCTCATCAATCCACGGCTTCAGTTCTTCGACGATGAATCGAAGAAACTGATCTGCGCCTCCCTGAGCGAGAAACGGGTCTTCTTGCAGCTCAGACGGTGGCGTCATGTCGCGCATGCGATTGGTGTTGCCGATCCCCACCACCAACAGTGGCGGAATGCTCTGGTTAGCGAAGTTCCCAAGAAACTGAGCACTCGCTACCGTATGGTGAAATTGAGTATCCCCGTCGAGCACATAGACAACTCCATAGCGTTGCGTACCCTCGTCATAGGATGGAGGGGTTGCAACGTACACTGGACGAGGTTCGCCGAGAATTCGAGACTCGATAGTCGATGTCTCGCCTATCACAATCGGCTGACGCGAATCCTGCCCGAAGCTGGAACCGGCTACCAGAAGGCAACCGAATAAGATCGCCGGACGGTACAGCATGTGTGTTCCTCAGCGTGCTCGCAGATCTGCGTACTAGAACGCTGATCGGCTCAGGAAGGTTACAGGAACCGATGTCGGGTTTAGGTCAAAAGCTGACGTTAGCACGAACCTGAACGAACGTCCGCCTTTCCCGAATCCGGACATCGGCCCCTTGCGGTCATCGGTTCTCAGTTTTTCAGAACACTAGCTAGTTTCGACGCCATTTGCTCCGACTGTTGCTTGCGTTGTTGCACCGGGCCCATCGCGACCTTGGCGAAGTTCCGCTCCGCATTCAGAAGGCCCTCGAACTCGTCGCTCGCCAATGCCGCCAACACGCGATCGTCCAAACTGGCTTCTTCGGTTGCGATCGGCCCCAAGACCGAATTCAGATCGGCTCGCTCGACCATTTGTTCCGGACGAAGCAAGGAATGGACAAACGGCGGGAAACCAGTCCTGCGCGCATCGATACAAAGTGCCGTCTCTCCTACTTCGGCTTCGATATTTCTATCGATCCGCCGACTGTTCCAGCTGTTTACGCCAAACGCGATCAGGACACCGCGAACGATGATGACGACCTCAGCAAGCGCCTTTTGCAGATCGGATTACATGCGAAACAAGCAGACCTCCACTCGTAAACATTCGTCGACATGCTCAGCACTCCCATCAGGACCATGCCGACGATGGCGGAGATCTGAGGTAACCGTTCAAACGCAGGCGTGCTTCAACGTGCGTCGATGCAGCGCTCCGGGTTGACTGGCCTGGGTAGCTCCAAGGGCGATGGTTCCACGACGCCGGCGCTCTCAAGCTCGTCGTATGCTGCCTGCTGAAGTGCCTTGACTTCTTGACGCGCGAAGCCCAACTCGTATGCGGAACATTCGTTTTCGCCGAGCGAGCGCGGATCGAGGCCAGTGAGCGTGCCGAACACGACGAGCGCCTCGAGGTAGTAACCGTACGCGCTCGCGTGATAGTGGTCATAGGTCCACAAATTCAACTTCCCCGCTTCGATGCCGTCGTATGGATTCGGATCGGCGACACCGGCCTCCATCGCACGATTCCACGCCTCGCCGACCGGGATCACGGCGTCGATCTCGGCCGAGCCAGCGGCGGCCTCGTATGCGGCTGCCACGTCGCGAGCCATCGCCTCAATTGGCTCTCCCGCCCACGCGCCCCCGGCCGTGTAGGTCTGGTCTGCACGCGACCAAGTGGCCAGCAAGTACAGGGCCACTTGGGGATTGCGCATCCGCAGGAAGTCGGCCATCTGCTTGCTGGTGGCGATCAGTTTCGCCGGATTGCGGGGATTGTCGGCATCCAGTGTGCTGTAACCATGCATCACCGCGACGTCCCATCCACGCCTGCCGATGACACCCAATTTGTTCGCAAGGTGAAAATCGAGCCCGCTGCCTCCGCGCGTCTCGACGAATACTTCGTAGTCTAGTCCTGCCTGCTCGGTGAACGACTCGAACAGCGCGGGCATACCGCCAATGTCCTCGTTGTTGAGGTCGGTAACGGTGTCAGCCCGATAGAAGCGCACGGCTGAGCCCATTCCGTATGTAAAGCTGTTGCCGATGAATAAGACGCTCGTGCCAGCACGGGCATCCGCGGCACTCAGTGTGAATATCAGAGTTGCGGCTAGAATCGATGCGAGTCTCATATTAATTCTCATTGCGACCCGAAAGGGAGATACTAGCGAATCGGCGAATGTCGGTGGCAAGTCGATCGCTGACGGTAAGCCGAACCTGCCCTAGCGTCTACTTTTCGCAAGAGCGGGCGTTCCAACGTCACCATTGAAGTGCATTAGCGCGGCGTTTATGGCACGAATCCCGGCGTCTTGGGACCGCCAACGCCTGCCGTTGCGTCCGCGATCAATAGATGAACAGCACGCTGTACGCAGCCGCTAAAACGCTTGCACCAATGTAGATCGCCAGACCGGTGATTCTCACCAGGCGATAATTGAATCCGTGCCCCGTATCCCATATCAGGTGCCGAACTCCGTTCAGCAGGTGAAAGAAGAACGACCAGCTCAGCGCGACAAAAAATAATTTGGCGACCGGATGGCTCAATACGACGGCTGCTCGGCTATATGCATCGGGTCCGTTCGCAAGCGCAAACAAGAAGTAGACCAGCACAATCAGGCCCGCACTGAGAAAGCCTCCCGTTGCCCGGTGGATCACGGAAGGATTGAGGAACGTGTATCTCCACTTGTAGACCGTCACGAATGGTGACAGCGGTCGATTTTGCTCGTCGATTGTCTAATCCTCCGCGCTCGGTACGACCGGAAAGGATCGTACCCAGTCGTCCCGATTCTAGCGCCGAATGTCTCGTTTTGGGACGTCAATCGCCTGTTAAGGACTAAAATAGAGCGGCCACTTGCGGCCAATCGTGGTCTTTTGAACGCTTCGCTTAGAGCATCCTATCCCACGAAACACTATGAAGGGAGCGGATATTTCAGCTCAGCAATCACGGCGTCTAAAGACCCTTCCTGCTCGCTGCGACTCTCCATATCAAACCACCGCAAGATCGCTCGCTCATGCTGAATCATCGACTTCAATATGTCTCGGTCTTCATCAGGACCGATACGTGCGATTTCTTCAAATCTGTCAAGAAAACTCTGAACTACGGCCTTGTTAGCAGCGGCAAAATCTTCCCAGCTGCTCGCCAGGTAACCGTGCACAATCTCCTCGATTTGTTCAATTGGAATCGACTCGGCCAATGAGATGCCATACCGATATAGCAGGGGCCGCAATCTCGCCTTGGTCTCTGTTTCCAGCTGAAGAAGCGTCGCGAAATGGAACTTCTCCCGTTCGTTCTTGGCAACCTCAAGCAGTGCGAGGGAGACTGCTTCTCCAAAGATTTCGCTGTCGAGCAGCTCGCGAAGGCAGTCTGGATAATCTGAATTGGCCATTATTTTTCTCGGTTGTTCTCAGGATTAGCTGCGTATCCAAAGTCTACTTTGGGTCGCTAGCCGACGTTACGACGAAATTGTCCGATGACCGCTTTCGGGACGTTAATCACCTTCTAACGACCCAAACCGAACCGTTACTTTCGGCCAGGAATAGACGTCCAGGTTGAACTCTATTCAGGATGAGATTCTGACTCTGGATTCTCCTGCACCAAACAAAGCGTCGGGTCAGCGCTGAGCTGTGGCGTTTCCCATCGACAAGAAACTAAGAATTCTGGAGAGTTTGCATGCAGAAGAATCACCGTTGATTTACATACGGTTGCGCGGTCGAAGACCGCATCGTGAACGACGTTCAGATCTCGGAACACTAAAGAATGATCTTCCGGGATTGACGCAACATCATAAATACCTTCAAGAGTTCTGTGGGTCTCGCTGTATTTGAGCATCCACGCCTCTACTTCGACTTCACCCGCCCACGGCAAGGTCATACGAAAGCGCTCGTAGTCCTCCTGCGCACGAATTTGGCGACTCGGCACGCAAACAAGTAGTGTAAATAGAAAAGCAGCACCAACGACGTTTCGCATCTTTGCCCGCCCATAAGACTGAATTCTCAAACGGCCGTTGTTGGTCGATAGCTGACCTTAGCACCACTCCCCGTTAATGTCCGCTTTAGGGCGCTAATGAGACTTTAACGCCCCAATCCCAGTGTCCTCGTTCGGCCAGTTCGAGACATTCATGAATCCCTTTGGACATTCCGCAAACTGTTTGAAAGAATCAGCCAGTACGCGATTCCAATGGAATGTCGGCGAAAAACCGAGCAGAGGAAGAACGACCCATGATCAGAAAGCGGCGCCTTGAGCATGTCATGATTTTGATCTTCTCGGCTGCTTTTTGGGGTGGGCACGCGTTTGCGCAGGACGACCTGCCTCAAACAACCGACGATGGCCTGGAACTCGTCGACAGTCGATTTCGGGCTCTTTATTGGCAGCCCGG
>JAHEEM010000352.1 GCA_024640695.1 Rhodospirillaceae bacterium
GCTAGGGCAACTATCCCGGCATTAATAGGTAACCGTTCGCGGAATTCGCTATCACTCTGACCCCAACAATTCCTGACTCGAGCGATACATCGAGAGTGCCACTCGCTGTATCGCCGCCGGGATCGACTCCAAGTCGAGGCGCTCGCTCGGTGTCTGCCCGCTCGAAGCGGCCTAGCCCACGCCGGCGAGGCCGGTCGCAACGCGGGCTGAGCCAGACCCCGACTGAATACGAATCTAGCCACAACACCTGGTTTATCAGGTTGACATTAGAATGACATCATACTAATGTCATTTGATGGTTCGCACTCAGATCTATCTTCCGGCGTCACAGCACCGGGCTCTGAAGCGGGAAGCGAAATCCGCCGGTGTCAGCATGACCGAGCTGATCCGCCAAATCGTTGCGGAGAGAATCGAAGGGCGCCAGCGCGTTCGCGTCCACGATAAGGAAGCGGTCATGCGCTTCGTCGGTCTCGGGGATGGCGGGACGGGTAACACATCCGAAGATCACGATCGTGCTCTGGATGATGCATTTCGTGCCGGCGATCTTCGTTGACACTGGCGCGTTCTACGCGGTTGCCGACAGCGGGGATCAAAACCATAGCGCGGCAAAGAACATGTTCAAAGCCCGCGGGACGGCAGGCGATCTCGTGACGTCGGACTACGTCTTCGTCGAGTCGTGGTGCCTGATTCGCGCCCGTCTCGGGCGCACCGCAGCGATGAAGTACTGGGACGCCATGCAATCCGATGTCGTCAAGACTTACGGAGTGACCTCCAAGGATCTCGCCAATGCGCGAGCGATTGCAACTTCATGGCCGGACCAGGACTTCAGTCTGATCGATTGCACGAGTTTCGCCCTCATGGAGCGTCTACGTCTCGACGAGGCGCTAGCGTTCGACAATCACTTCCGCGTCTACAGGTACGGCTTGCGTCGTCAGCGCGCCTTTCGCATCGTCCATTGAGATCGATCCAACGCCTGGCGGTTTAGCTCGCCGCGCTCGAGTGCGACAGCGAACGTATATACAAGGTGTACGGCGCCGCAGCGGATGACGATCATGCGAGAGCAGCACCGACGACCCTCAATCGCACGGCACGTAGAACGTGCCTTTGACCTCGTAGACGTCCACTTCACCGTTCGGGTCCGTACCGTTGAGCTCCGTTAGGCCGACGGTCGTGCGGCTCGGATACGGCCCGTCGCCGTAGATCTCCTGGCGCACTTCGTTGTCGAGCCTGCGCAGCGCGAAGAAATCCTCCGACGGATGCGGCGCGTCCGAGCGGATGAACACCGTCGTTTCGATCAAATCCTCGGGCTCGGCACCGGCCGCGGCGGCGATGAAGAACATGTTCTCGTAAGCCTGGCGAACACGCGCGCCCCAGTCGACAACGATCTCGTTCGTCACAGGATCGATGCCACGCATGCCGGAGATGAAGACGTAGGGACCCGCCTTCGTGCCGAGACTCCACTGCGCCGTCGGCAGGACCGCACCCTCGGGCGCGAGCCGCTCGATCGGGCCGAAGCACGACCCGGGTGCGGTGCCGCAGGCGGAAAGCAGCGCCAGCGCGAATGAGGTGAGGGTTAAGCGCGGTGCTAGTGACGTTGTTCTGAGCAGCGCCGTGCGTCCGTGGGTAACTGTCATATCGGGCCCTCCGTTTCGGCCAAGCGTCGCGCAGGCGGGTGGGGAGCGCAAGCTTCCGGGAACTCGCGGTAAACGCGCGGAGATTGAAGCCGCGGGAGCTCGATTCGAGGTAGTTCAGCGCTTAGAGCTGATACTTCGTGATATCGAGCGCGCCGTGGAAAACGCCAAGGACATCGATGTCCCCGCCTTCCCTGACTAGATACGCGATTCGGTAGTGGCTGTAGAGCAGAATTCGAACGTCGCGCTGGGACTTCGAGTATCGGCTGCCTTTCTTCGGATGCTCTAGCAGGGTCTGCGCGAGCTCATAGATTCCTTGAACGGTGTCAGCAGCAGCGTGGGGGTTATCAGCAGCGATGTATTCGTAGATGTCCGCTAACCAGCGTTGCGCTTCGGCAGTCCACCTTACGTTTGCCACGAACGGATACGACGCCCCATCTCATCATTCGAGATTACGCGTTGCGCATCCGAATCTGCGAGGCCGCGCTGGATCATGACGTGAAGCGCCAGCGCCCGGACGATGTCCTCGCTGGAGCTGTCCTCAGGCTGATCCTGGATGAGGCGGCTCAGTTCGTCCTTGGCGGTCGACATCAGCAGATTCTCCTACGTCGCCAGATAGTGCCATAGGCCAAAATCTAGGTCGAATGGCA
>JAHEEM010000154.1 GCA_024640695.1 Rhodospirillaceae bacterium
GGCGGAAAGATCTGAAGCAATAATCCGCCGCAGGCTGCGGGTCGAGATCTCGTATTCCCAGATGTTCCAGGTAGGCTGCTCGTCGTCGTTGAGATTTGGATCGAACGGCCCGCGCATTGCAAACAGCGCCTTGCCGCCATCGACAGACATCTCTACGCCCATGACGTCACCCAGACCCTGCGTGACGACCTCCGTGATGTTTTGGTCGACTGCGCTCGGCGAGGCGCGGTCGCGCAGATAGAGATCCGTGCCGATATGGAAGCGCAGCTGCTGACGCAGGTCAGAGCTTGCAAACATTTCCATGTCTTCATCGAGCAACGGCCCCTTGGTATAGGCGATCGGAAAATCAAGCGCGACCGGATCCGGATCCTGACCGCCACCGACGCCCGTGCTGCCATCGCCACTGCAGCCGGCAACGATCAGCAACGCTGCTAGCAGGCACGGCCTAGACCCATCAATAACGAGAGCCCCGACCCTACGGCTTAATACGTGGTGATTCATTGGAAATCCCTCTCACCTTGCCTTAGTCTTTATCCGAGGGCCGGCCGTCTAATACCCACAATCGCAAATCCAGCGATCGCTCTTACGCGAAGCTGCCAATTACGGTTGCGGACCAGGAACACATTAAGTCTGCTAATCCCTGGTAAGCCGATACGACGTAATCTGGCGCGTCGCGTAATAATGGGCCTGACCGCGAAAACCTACCGTTAAGGCGATCACAGAACCTGCCCTACCACTGCCGAATCAAAGTGTGACGGTGATCTCACTGTGCACACCGTCGAACCCACCGAAAACGCAAACTCTTGACTTAATCGTTGGATTTTGACCGCCGCCGCACAAAACATGCGAAAGCTCAACGACAAGATGCTTACACGGACCATTTCTTGCGTCGAATAGTCGCCGTTTCCAGACGTCGCAAATTTTCTACATTACGTACCGATTATTTTTGTGCTGAAGTTGCGCCGCACCGACAAGAGCATCCACCGCCCAATTAGGATTTTGGATATGACGAGCAGGAAGCATCCAGTTAACACGATTAATTCGGTTGATAGGCTACTCACCCGTCTAAGCATCGCGTTTTGCGTGCTCGCAATCGCATACACGTCGACCGCAGCCGCTGGCCCGCTGGAGCGCGATCAGGCTTTCAGAATTCATAACCGGCTCGCCGGTGTGCCGCCGAGCGAGACGATTCTCACATCGATGGAAGCTGATCTCATCGCCGGCGACGCACTTGCTGCGGCGCGTACCGCGATGAACAACCCGAAGTTCTATACGGTTACGCTGAAGAACTTCGCCGCTCCGTGGACGAACCGCGATCAGAGTGTGTTCGCGCCACTGAATGACTACACGACGCTGGTCATCGGCATGGTGAAGGACGGCGTGCCGTTTAACGAGATACTCTCGGCTGACCTGCTCTATATGCAGGCGGGCCAGGGCCAGCCGCAGCCTGGCAACAACGATCACTACGAGGCCCTGGAGCAGGCCATGCTGCAGCCAGGCTTCGACCCGCAGACCCAGCTCGTACAGACCAGCCAGTCCGCCGCCTACGGCACTCCGACGCAAGCGGCCGCTGGCGCCATGACGACGCGCGCCGCCGCAGAGGCGTTTTTCATCGCCGGCACCAACCGGGCAATGTTCAGATTCACCCTCATGAACCACATGTGCACCGATTTAGAGGGTGTGCACGATACAACCATCGTCCCGGACCGGATTCGCCAGGACGTCTCGCGCAGCCCGGGCGGCGACAGCCGCGTATTCATGAATAGCTGCATCGGCTGCCATGCGGGCATGGATCCGATGGCACAGGCTTTTGCCTATTACGACTACGACGAGGTACTTGGCAGGATGCTGTATACCCCGGGTGTCGTGACCAGTAAATATTTCAACAACGACACCACCTTCGAGGATGGCTTCATCACGCCCGATGATTCCTGGGACAACTACTGGCGCGTCGGTCAGAACGCGGCGCTCGGCTGGGATTCGAACCTCTTGGGCAGCGGTGTGGGCGCAAAGTCGCTGGGCCAGGAACTTGCCGGAACCGACGCGTTCGCCCAGTGCCAGGTCACGAAGGTATTCCGAAGCGTCTGCCTGCGCGATCCCGTAGACAGCAATGATCGCGGTGAGATTTCGGCCATGACGAACGCCTTTAAGAACGTCAACGGCTACGACCTGGGCGAAGTGTTCGCCTCGTCCGCCGCCTACTGCATGGGCAACTGAGTCAGGTGAGGACAGAAAACATGCAACACAGTAGCCCCCTCATGCTTATGAACTCGAGCTCGAGCCCGACCCGAGGCAGCCGCCGCGTATGGCTGGCGGCCTGCGGACTGCTGGCGTTAGCCGGATGCGCCGGCGGCGGCGCCGATACGGAGATCAATCCTGCGACGGGCGCACCGAACGTATCGAATTACAGCGGCCCTGCGCCAGCAACGGCCGACGTGCAATCATTCAAGATAAATCTTTACGACAACATTCGCAGCAACAACCGCTGCGGCGCCTGCCATAGCGTCGAGGGTGGCCAGTCACCGATGTTCGCACGCAGCGACGATGTAAATCTCGCCTATGCCGAAGCCAACTCAGTCGTGAACCTCGTCTCGCCAGCAGACTCGATGATGGTGCAGCGGGTGGGAAGCGGCCACAACTGCTGGCTCACTAGCGACGCAGTCTGCGCTGATATCCTTACGACCTGGATCACCAACTGGGCCGGCGATCTCGTTTCGGGCGGTGGCCGTACGATCGAACTCGAGCCGCCGGCAGTCACGCGTGCCCCAGGCGCCAGCAAACATTTCCCGACAGACCCCGCGCTGTTTCAGGCGACGGTCTATCCGCTATTGACTCAGTTCTGCTCCGGCTGCCACGCGTCCGAGGCAAACTTCGTCCAGTCGCCTTTCTTCGCTGAGAACGGCAGCCAGGAAGCGGTCGCCGTCGCATACGAAGCCGTGAAGCCCAAGATCGACCTCAACGATCCGGCAGGCTCACGGCTGGTCGTGCGCCTGCGCGAGGAATTCCACAACTGCTGGACGACAAACTGCGCCGCGGACTCCGACGCTATGGAAGCGCAAATCGTCGCTTTCTCGGCTGGTGTGCCCATAGATCCGGTTGACCCACTGCTCGTCACGAGCATGGCTTCGACGCTCTACGAAGGCACGGTCGCCGCCGGCGGTAACCGCTACGAAGCCAATGTGATCGCGCTCTACGAGTTCAAAACGGGTCAGGGCACCACGGCATTCGACACAAGCGGCATCGAACCCGCAATGAATTTGAGCCTCTCCGGTGGCGTCGACTGGTTCGGCGGCTGGGGCCTGGCCTTTACCGGCGGCAAGGCGCAAGCCTCGACCGTAACCAGCGCGAAGCTGGCCACGGGCATCCGGGCAACCGGTGAATACGCCATCGAGGCCTGGGTCGCGCCGGGCAACGTCGTTCAGGAGGATTCGCGCATCGTCAGCTACTCAGCCAGTCCCGACACGCGCAACTTCAATCTCGGGCAGACGATGTACAACTATGATTTCTTCAACCGCACGGACGGTTCCGACGCCAACGGCAATCCGCAGGTCTCAACGCCGGACGCCGCAGAGGTGCTGCAAGCTACGCTGCAACACGTCGTTGTCAACTTCGACCCGGTCACGGGCCGTAGCATCTACGTCAACGGCGTACTCATACAAAACCAGGATCCGGCACCGGGCGGCTCTCTGGCCGACTGGGACGATACCTTCGCTTTTGTCCTCGGCAATGAGGTCTCGGGCGACCGTCCGTGGCAAGGCGTAGTGCGTCTGGTCGCGATCCATAACCGCGTGCTAACCCAGCCGCAGATTCTGCAGAACTTCGAGGCCGGCGTCGGCGAGAAGTTTTTCCTGCTGTTCGGTGTCGAACATCTCACCAACCCTACTGTGCCGCAAAGCTACATCGTGTTCGAGGCGGCGCAGTTTGATACCTATTCGTATCTGTTCCGCAACCCGGTCTTCATCAGCCTCGACAGCACCGCGCAACCTGGCGGCATCGACATCCGCGGCCTGCGGCTCGGAATCAATGGCCAGGAAGTGCAGGTCGGGCAGGCCTACGCAAATCTGAACACGACAATCTCGAGCGCGCGCTACGATCCGCTGACAGGACAGCAGCTGCTGAGGCTCGGTACCGTGCTGCCGCTGGAAGCAGGCCCCGACACCGACGAGTTCTTCCTGACCTTCGATCAGTTCGGCACACGAAGCTTCAACCGGCCGGCTCCGATCACGCCGCCGCCGGGCGTGCCGCAGGACCTGTCGCCGGTCTCCGATATCGGTGTACGCAACTTCGACGAGATCAACGCAACACTCGCCACCATCACAGGCGTGAGCTCCGCGGCTCCGGGGATTTCGGTGACCTATGACGAGATCCGCCAGTCGTTGCCGACCGTCGAGAGCATCGAGGCATTCTTGTCATCGCATCAGATGGCGATCGCGCAGCTGTCGATCCAGTATTGCGCTGAGCTCATCAACGATGCATCGCTACGGGCTAACATGTTCCCCGGCTTCCCGTTCAACGCCGATGTTCCGACGGCCTTCCCGGCGAGCCAGGATCTGCTGCTCGATCCACTGCTGGACCGCATCTTGGGCACGCCAATCAACTTCATAGACGCACAGCCGGACCGGGCGTTGGCCAAGACCGAGCTCGAGCAGCTCATCAACGGGATTCCCGCCGACCCGAGCCGTCTTGGACTTGCCAACGGCGGCGGCACCGCAACGCGTACACAGACGATTGCCAAAGCGACCTGCGCAGCCATGCTCGGCAGCGCTGCGATGCTGGTTCAATAGTTACTTAACGAGATTCGACCAGAGGTAAAGCGCCATGCTGATCCGCAGCCGACGTAAGCGACGTAACTACGATGCACCGCAGCGTCATCAGAACCACAACCGGCCGATGACCCGGCGCGAGCTGCTCGGGCAGGGTTTCCTGGCCGGCTCCGCAACGGTGCTAAGCGGCGGCGTATTCAGCTTGTTCGGCAATCCGCGCGCGGCCTATGCGCAGCTCGCGGCGGACCTGGATCCGCTGCGCGCGGCCTGTGGCATCAACGTGTTCGGCGCCGGCAAAATTCCGTTCATCTGCTTCGATCTCGCTGGCGGGGCCAACATGGCCGGCTCCAACGTCCTCGTCGGCCAGCAGGATGGTCAGATGGATGACCTGAGCACGGCGGGCTACAACAAGCTCGGCCTGCCCGGCGACATGGTGCCTTCGGCCATCGACCCGAACACCAACCTCGATCACCGCGACATGCGCCTCGGCTTAGGCTTTCACAGCGACAGCGCCTTCTTGCGCGGCATGGTCGCATCGATCAAGACTGCCGGGATCGAGAACAGTATCAACGGCGCGGTGATTCCAGCGCGTTCGGACAACGACACCGGCAACAATCCGCACAATCCGATGTACGGGATACAGCGCGCCGGCGCCGAGGGCTCGATTCTGTCCCTCTGCGGCTCACGCAACAGCGAGTCCGGCGGCAACTCGATGGCGCCGGCGATGATGGTGAATTCAGAATTTCGCCCGACCAAGGTCGATCGGCCGAGTGACGTGACCGGCCTCGTCGACACCGGCGAGCTGCTCAACCTCCTCAACGAGGACGACGCCCTGGCGGTAATGGAATCGATGTACCGGCTCAGCGAGCAGAAAATGGGCAAGGTCAGCACGGGCCTGAATTTCACCGACCCGAACAACGCCCCGCTCACCCGCGACGAGGTCGTCAAAGATCTCGTCAAGTGCGGCTATTTGAGCGCGGCCGACATCGCCGAGCGCTTCTCGGATCCCGGCGCGCTCGATCCGGCCCAGGATGCGAACATCGTCGGCGGAGCGAACTCTATCTTCACGGCCGCGGAATTCAACGCTAACGGCCGTGATGGCGACGAGTTTCGCAAGACTGCCTCGGTCATGAAGATGGTCATCGACGGCTTCGCCGGCGCGGGCTGCGTCACGATGGGCGGTTACGACTATCACGGCGGCGCACGCGCCGAAGGTGAGGTCAAAGACTTCCGTGCCGGCCGCTGCATGGGCGCATGCCTTGAGTATGCATCGCGCGCCAATGGCGGGCTTGGTATTCCGCTCATGATGTACGTCTTCAGCGACGGCTCGCTGTCGAGCAACGGTGTCATTGACGATTCGATCGATGGACGCGGTAAAGGCGAGTGGACAAGCGACAATAGCTCAACGGCGGCTTCGTTCTTCCTCGTCTATAACCCGCGCGGCCGGCCGCAGCTGTTCCAGAGCGGCTTGGACGGCCTCACGCCGGAGCAGCACCAGCAGCTCGGTTACTTCTCGGCGGCAGGTGACGTCGCTCGCGGCGGCACGCCCGGGGCCAATAACGTCAATCTGCTTGTCGAGATGGTGCTGCTGAACTACATGGCCTTGCACAACGAGCAAGGTCTATTTGCCAACACCGGCTTTTTTCCGGCGCACGGCCTTGGCGACATCACGAACCTGGATCGGCTCACCGCCTTCGAGGCGATCTGCAACGGTACCGTTTCTAACCCGATCTAGCGCATCCTCTAAGCGCAAGCTAGGCGGGGATCTGCGTGGCCAGGGACGGCCGCGCAGGTCTCCGCCGATTTTTTCTCTATCCGGCTAGTTCGCGGGCTCGTCGCTCAACGCGCAATCGAACGGCTTGATCTCATGACCCGGCACCCAGGTCCACCGCCCCTGCATCAGAACCGGCGCCGTAAAGTTGACGGGATCCGTCACGCGAGCTTCCCAGGTCAAGTTCGTGCCGTCGGCGCTCAAAGTAAAGCGCTCGACGATTGCAGCATCATCGCTTTGGGGCGTGCCGAGGTCGTCGATGTATCGCCAATCGATATCCGTCGTCTCGACAATGAGCGTCTGGCCTTCCCAGCGGCCGACCGAATGCCCCATGCGCGCCTGCACCGGCTCCCCCGCCGCGCGGCCCATGTAAATCGCGCGGACGCCATCCCATTCCTCGAGCAACAGCAAGACCGCGTCACCGCGGTCCCGAAACTCGATCGGATATGGGTTATCCATGACCGTCGGCATCCCGGGCGGGATGCACTGCAGCGCCGGATCCTTCGACGGATCCCAAGCGGCTTGGGCCAAGGCGCCGGCTTCGGTCAGCGGGTACTCGGTCAACCCCGCGCCCGTATTCGGCCGCTCTGCTGGCAGCCAGACGCGAAATATATCGGCGCGAAGCGCCGCATCAACGTGCTGCGCGCTGCTGATAGCCGCATCCGTTAAACCATAGCGGCGTTCCACGCTCGCGTTCAGCGGCAGCTCGACGCCGTCTGCAAAGGTAATGTTGTCGGCAAACAGCGCCTTGAGCCCGTTGCGGCCCAAACGTCCCGAAACCTTGACGCGATCGCCGACCTCGACCATGTCGCGGCTGATACCAATACGCTCGAGCGTATTGACCGAGCCGAACTCGACCTGCCAATTCCCCGCCGTGCCGTTCTCGTCGATCTGAACTATGTCGAGACGCACGTGAGGATTGCGCCAAAAAATTAAGGTGATTTCACCCTCGACCTGACCTCTTGCCGTTCGATCGTAGAGCCCCGTCGCCGCGTGATGTGCGGTCGCGGGAAATGCGATCAGCAGACCAACGAGCAGACCCAGGTGGCACCGATCTAGGCTCCGTCTCATCAGGCACACTCGTCGGGCCGCGGCCCAGCGGACTATTTTTCTCGATAACGAGGTCATCACCCCTCCACGAGTTTTCTTAGCAGCCTACGCTGATTCTAATCTTTTAGGGCCACGAAACTACCCACTCCTGACCAACAAGCAAGCATCGCCTCAGACAGCCTGGATCCAAGCATCGAGCGCG
>JAHEEM010000017.1 GCA_024640695.1 Rhodospirillaceae bacterium
GATGCAGCGGGCGCCCCTGTCGGCGGCCGCTGGAGCTTCGATGCAGAGAACCGCAAGAAACTGCCCACGAACCTCGCCATACCCGAGCTGCCTGCGCTCGACACACAACCGCACGTTACCGAGGTGCGTCGGCTCGTGACGGCTCATTTTGACGGGCACCCGGGCGCTGACGGGCCGTTGTGGTTGCCAGTGACCCGGCAAGCCGCGCTTGAGTGGCTGGAGGAGTTCGTGAGTAAACGGCTCGAGCTCTTCGGCCCATACGAAGATGCCATCAGTCGCCGCTCACGAACGCTGTTCCATAGTGTGCTGAGCCCAAGTCTCAATCTCGGGCTAATCACGCCACGCGAGGTGATAGACCGAGCACTGATCCAGGCTAACGATCATGACGTTCCGCTCGCGAGCCTCGAAGGACTTATCCGCCAGATCATCGGCTGGCGTGAGTTCGTGCGCGGAATCTATCGCAATTTCAGTGATGCGCAAGAGACGGAGAACTTCTGGAATCACGAACGGCGGCTAACGGAGGCTTGGTACACTGGAAAGACGGGTATTCTTCCACTCGACGACGCGATCTCGAGCGCCTTGAAGCTGGGCTGGGACCACCATATTGCCCGGCTTATGATCGTCGGAAACCTCATGACCCTGTGCGAAATCCAGCCGCGTGCAGCCCACCGCTGGTTCATGGAGATGTATGTCGACTCCTATGATTGGGTCATGGGACCCAACGTCTATGGCATGGCGCTATTCAGTGATGGCGGGATCTTTGCGACAAAACCCTATGTCTGCGGGTCCAACTATCTACTCAAGATGAGCGACTACAAGCGGGACGACTGGTGCGATACCGTCGACGGCTTGTACTGGCGCTTCATCGAAAAGCACCGGGATTTTTTCGCCCGCAATCCTCGGCTCGCGGTCATGCCCCGCGCCCTAGATCGTCTGAAGCCCGGCCGCAAGGCCAAGATTCTGGCGGCCGCTGAACGCTTCCTCGCGCAATATACCTACCGCTGACTACCAAGCTTGGCAACGTTTTTGCCGGAAAATCCCCACCCCTCTCGGTCGAATCTGAATCCAATCCAGTTGTCTGGACGAAGTAACAACCATAAGGGATGAGTGAGCTAATGATCCACCAGCGGTACGCCAGAGCCCGAGTTTTTCTTGTTCGCGCGGGCATTGCGCTGATCATCCCGAGCGTCGCCTGTCTCGCACTCGCCATGGCCGGCTTCATGCGAGCGGACGTCTTCGCAATAGGCGGTAACAGCGGCCTAAGGACGATCGCCGCTGTCGCCGTCTTCGGATGCTTCATGGCCGCAATTGGTTACTGGGACGACTTCGAGAGGGACTAGCTATGTTTAATCGATCAGACTTCTTCATTCTACTCGCGGTAATGATTTCCTTCGCGTTGTCTGCCTTCTTATGGTTCTCGGGGCAACGTGAAGAAGGCGCGTTTACTGCGCTGTGGGTACCGTCGATTTTGTGTTTCGGTATTTACTTCAAATTAATGTCTAGGACAAGGATTCAGTCATGAGTAGCGGCACAATATTAATATTCGGACTGGTGGCATTCGGATTGCTGTTGATCGGCCTGGTGTTCACGATGATCGAGTTTCACCGCGTTGCGAGTAGGCCCGATCGAGTAACCGGAGAGTACTCCGAGGTTCGACACTTGCGTCGACGCGACCTGGCGGCGTAAGGCCAGTCGCTCGCGCTTCGTGGCGGTCAACTGTGGGGCATTTGTAATAGGGCAGCTTGTCAATTCCGAGCCGGCATCGATGAGCGGTCGCCGAACAGCGCGCCCACCGCTTCGGCGAACGCGCTCTCCGGCCGTTGACTGCACCAGCTCACGATCCAGTCCCACTGGGCTTGGTAGTCCGCGAGATCGATGAGCGCGAGCCCGCTGGCCTCGCTCGCCGCATTACGGCCGCTCAAATAACCCTGCATCCAAGACACATAGGCCCTGCGGGTATTGGGTAAATCTGTCACGTCGGCTTGCATCTGCGTGCAGCTGCGTGAGCCAGCACCAGCGACGGCTGTAACCTGCGCCGCGGCCGGCGAGCCTAGACCGCTGATGCCGAGCACGAGCGGCAGCGCCATGTTCAATAGAAGTCGGTTCTGCATGGTATTCCTTACGAGCTTATGGACGTTTATCGGAGCGCCCACCCTGCGCCGGGCTCTCGCCAAGGGCCGCTGCTGGGCTTAAGGCGCTCACCCACCGGCCGCGGCGCGGACAGGGTTGCGCAGCGTACCGATCTTCTCGATCGTGCACACGCTGCGGTCGCCATCTTTCAAGTAGACCGGCGGCACGCGGCCCTCGCCGACACCGCCGGGCGTCCCGGTCCCGATCAGATCACCTGGCCTCAACGTGGAGATGTACGAGGCAAAGGACACCAGATCCCGGACCGTATGCACCATGAGCGCCGTGCTCGAATCCTGCATCACCTGCCCGTTCAAAGTGTAGCGCACGTCGAGATCCTGCGGATCGCCGACGAACGCCGCGGGCACAACGAAGGGACCGCTGGGACCGAAGGTGTCGTGGCTCTTGCCCATATACCAGTCGGAACCATAGCGGCCATCGGCGCGCTCCTCCCGGTCGGACACATCGACCATGGCCATGTAGCCGAACACGTAATCGAGCGCGTCGCCCACCGGGACGCGACTCGCATTTCTGCCGATGACCGCAACAAGCTCGCATTCATAGTCGATATTCGGTCGGCCGGGTGGCAAGATGATCGCGTCACCGTCGGCCGCCAAGGCGGACTTGAGCTTCGGGAATAGGTAGGGATTTGGCCTTCCGTCGGTTGGCTCGCGGGCCCAGACTCCCGGCAGGCCAACCCGCACGTTCTCATCGATGACGCTGGTCGTCCCCGAGGTGCGGCCGACGTTGGCCATCTCCTCAGCGTGCTCGACATAGTTGCGTGCCGCCATAAGGATCACATCTGGATCACTGAGCGGCGGCAAGGTCGTGAGTTGCGCCAGCGGAATGACGTAAGCAGCAGGGCTGCGCCGCGCGGCAGCGGCGAGAGCAGCGATTCGCGCGGCCATGGCCTCGTCCCAGCGTTCGATCAGCCCCCTGAGAGTTCCCGGCGCGTCAGAGTCTGCTCGAGACAGATCCACGACGACGGCGTCATCGACGACGATGCCAACGAAGGTCCGGCCACCTTCCTGGAACATGCCGAGCTTATAGGGCCCAGACCGCCCCTGCGCGCTCGCTGGCGTCACGACAGTGGATAAGGCGGCTGCCAAAAAGAAGGTTAAGAGATAAGAGGTCTTGCGCATCGTTACCAAACTCCTGGCCAAGGTTTGCCGATGAGAAACTCCGGATTAGCGCCCGGCCGCGGTCTAAATTTCTAAATTCGTCCGTCGTTGAAGGAGGCGGCGTAGAATCCGAATACTTGTTTAATCATCAACTAGTCTGCGCAGATGCACTCGCCGCCGAGCCCTTGGGCGAGCCCGATGGCTAGACGTCCGATGCTAACACGCGGAGAGAACATAAGCGGCCCAGCTACCACGGTCAAACTCGGCGGTCCGGCAACTGTGGAATGACAGTAACTTCGGCGCCTCAGCACGCGGTTGGCAGGTGAAATCGAGCTGATTGTCGAGCAGAACGTGTCCCGGCTGCGGCCCACATGCGCCGTCGCGGAGCCTTCAGGGCAGCCCGCGTGACATGGACGTTTACGCAGCGCGGCAGTATCGAGTCGCGGTTTCAATCGGCATTCTGACTCAGAAACGCCAAGGCTTCCTCATGCGCTGGATATCTTTCGAGAACCTGCGTGTACGCGCGGCGAGCCGGGCCCAGATTTCCCTGACGCGCCTCGGCTCGCGCCAGATACACAAGCACTGTCGCGTCACTTGGATACCTCGCGGCGACGTCATGCGCGTGACGAGCCAGAGTCTCCCACTGACGCTGCCCTTCCTCTGCTACCATCAGTCGCACGTGTGCGTAGTAATTCCACGGTGCTGTAGACAGCACCTCCTGAGCGATCACAGCAGCTTCCCGCCACCGACGCTGTGCCAGGAGCGGCAAGAGCATGCCCAAGCGGGCATCGAGTGACTGTTCGTTCAGTTCTGCGGCCCGCTCGTAGTCATCGATCGCCGAGTTATAGTCGCCCAGAAGATACTGCAGCCATGCGGTCCGCATGATCGCCAACTCGTGAGTTGGATCTGCGTCGATCACGGGCCTCAGCGCCGACAGCGCCGCTGCATAATCGCCTTGAGCCTCCAGGCGATAGCTGTCGCTCCACGGCGTTTGAGCCGCGGCTAGCGCAGCAGCAAGCCATAGCGCGAGCGTCACACCGTATCGAGCCCTAAAGAAAAACATTTTCACGCGCGACTGCTCCTAGTTCCATTGATGCGTAAGATTCAAATACAAGAATCCGTTTCGATACTTATCCCCGACCAGATTGTCTTCATACTCCTCGACTCCGAAAATTAGCAAGACTCGGTTACGCTCACTCGGCACCCACTCAGCACCGATCGAGGCGCCCCCGGTTTGCAGGTCGGTAAGGTTATAGACCGTGCCTGCGTCCGGGTCGACTGCGTAGATGCGGTCACCCCCCAATAGGGACAGACGCAGATTATTGACACCAAGAAACCCTGGCCTTGCCAACCAGTGAGTCCATTTGACTTCCAGGGCGGCCGTATCTTTCTGGTTTTGAGCGCGCTCTGGATTGGACGGACTAATCAGATAGGCACGCAGTTGCAGCCAGTCGCGTTGCTCGCTGGTCCCAAAACCCAAGGTCGGCGTGACCTGATCGACGTCCAAGCTCGACGGTATCGATAGGCCGCTCCCGTAAGAGGAGCGCGACAGACCAATGTCGAAATAGAAGGTCTCCTCGAAGTTCAAATACGACAACTGCGGCGCAAATACGGTGACGTCGTCGGTTCCGCCCGTGGCATCATCGTTTGAAACGGCATGCCCATCCAGACGCAGCGTGAATCGTCCTGAGGCCCAGTCAGGCGTCGTGTTCCAACGTCCGCTCAGAAAGAGATTGTCCTGCGTAATGCCTTCAGTCGCGCTCTGAAAATCTAGATTCGTGCGATTGTAGCCGACGGTGATACCGCCTCTTTCGAGATAATCTGCGCGCACAAAGAATCCCACGTTCTGCAGCGTATCGCGTTGCTCAGTGCCACTGAACACGCTTGCCAGCCCCTGAAGATCGGTCCGGACGAACCATCGGGTGGAAGAACCTTGGCCATGCGCAGCAGCCATAAAGCCGACCGAAAGAAAAACCAATGCACTCAAGCGCAACATCAATGGTGAATGGATCATTGCTTCAGGCCTCGGTTGGCGTCCGTGGCGTTCGGACCGGAGAAAACTCTTGTTCCCACGCAGGAACACCGCGATCAGCTAACTGGCCGACCGCGAGCAACTCGGCACGGGTGCGGCGTCCAGCGCAGTCCAGCTCCAGCGTCACGCAACCGCCCTCAGGACTCAACACGGCTATCGTGCGGGCTCGACGATGCGCTCCAAAATGCAACTCATGGATGCCCGACTGTGTCCATTCACGATCGGCATCGGACCAGCGCCGCTCGTAATGGCTCTCGGCTCCAGCGTCGAGCGGATGCAGTGCATGCAGCGCCAAACGATCCCAGCCGCTGAGCGGGAACAGCTGCGCGGAAGGTCGGTCTCGCCAGGAAGAAGCCAGAGTCGACAACGGCGTGAGACCGAGCGCCAACAGCCAGAGATCGAGCAGCGGATCTGCCGGGCCCTGGCGGTCGTAGAAACCTAGCGTACCGTTTCGGTGTTCAAACGCAGCGCTTGCGCCGGAGTCGGCAACAAAGCGTAGCTCTCCCAAAAAGGTCGCCTCAACACGGAGTCTACCTTCGCTCGTCGAGCCGTCGTCTTGCGTTAGGGCGTATCTCAAGCTCCGCCCTACAGGCAGATGCAAGGCGCCAGCGAGCAAAGCATCCTCGTCGGCCCGCTGTATCGAATCGCCCTCCCGTAGACTTGCGACAAGCCGGTACTCCGGCGCCGCGTCTTGAGGGCAAACAATAGCGCTGACTAGATGAAACGGGACGGTGGCACCGCCGAGCCGACCGTGGCGCTGGATCTGCAAATGTAAGTGTGGCTGTGGCGAGCGCCCCGAGTTACCACAAGCCGCAATTGGCGTAACGGGCGTCACACGCTCGCCCTCCTTTACTCGAACACTGGACTGCTTCAGATGCGCTAGCAGCACGAAGAGATTCGAGTCGGTTTGAATCATGACGAAGTTGCCCCAGTTATTTCTGCGGTCGAGATCGCCTGGACTGTTATCTGGTACGCGATCTTCGATCGCCGCAACTAGACCATAAGCGGGCGACAGCACTGGCAAGCCATAACTGTAGTACTGATCGAGCTGGGAACCGTCACCGGAGGCGCTTCTGCCGTCCTCGACGCGGTGAAAATCGAGCGCATACCGCCATTGCTGCTTATGCGTATGCTTGCCGTCGAATCCTTGGTAGATCTGCCACTCACCGAGAAAAGGCGCCAATAGCGGGACACTACCCAAACTGCCGAGGCGGGCTCGCGCCAACCGAGCCCGCTCGAAGTTGTACTCTGGGAGCCCAGGGTGCTCCAACAGCAGTGTCGGAGGCGACGTGGTGACGCGCAGCCTCAGCGCAGCGAGCAATGTGAGCGTGGTCAGAAGAAACGGCAGCGCCATTACGGGCAAGCTGTAAACCAGCAGCAGCTGGCTCAGGGCGCCGGTCACAATCGCCGAGGTGCCCGCGCCGACCAAGGCAAACACGAATGACGGCACCGATGGCACGGTGAATATGCCACCGAGCGCCATCGCCGTGAGCGCGAAGTTGAAACCGGTCCATTCCAACAAGCCCGGCGGCGGATCGACGGTAAGACCTTCGAACACGAGCTGCCCGGCAGTGAAGCCCGCTAGGCATAGCAAGGCGAGGTAACGCGACCTCAGCAGGATCCCGAGAAACAACAGGGCGCCGACCAAGGGATGGGGCGTAAAAAACGTCGATCCCATGGCCGAGAAGAACTGATCGATCCAGCCCTCAATCATGGCCGGCGGCGGCTGCGATGGCAGATAGTACGGCACGAGACCGTCATAGGTGGCTGCGGCAAGAGCCGTCGTCAACGCTACGACCACGAATGGGACGCTCAGCACTGGCAAGCGGCCAAGCCGCCACAAAACGTCCCTGAGCACCGCTGCCAGTAGCACGGTCAAGGCAGCACTCAACACGATAAGGAGAGCCAATCTGAGATCGAGAACGTAATACGCTCCAAGGGAGAGACCAACGAGCAGACTGCTATAAACGTTTACGCCGCTCGCCGCGTAAGGAAGACGCAGGGCATGCCCGACTCCCATTCCTACGGTGGCCGCAAGCAGTCCGGACATGCCGACGTTTGGAAACCAGAAGGTAGCGCCGAGAAAGGCCAACCCGATGAGCGGGTGATCTACAAATAGAATACCGCCGTAAGCGCTCAGGAATCCCGCAATGTTCTGCCGCAATCCTGGCGCGGGTCCACCCTCCATTCCCCAGTAAGGCCGCGTAAAAATCATGTCGACACGTTACATACGCTGACCGGGCCGCTGTTGAATCAGCCAGCCACAGGGCTATCGAGATGCCTCGGAAGTTGCTCGAGCGAAGTCATCGTCTCTAGGTTCTCAGCTCGCCGAATCACTGACACCGAGGAGTCTGGATGCACCATGACGACGTTGGGCCGGTACTCGATAAACTGCATCCATTGAGTGTTGTTGTAAGCGCCGACGGGACTGACGATCAGCGTATCACCCACATCTAATGGCGGTAGAAGGATACTGTGACGCACGACATCTATATTCATGCATAACGGCCCATAGATCACAGTCTCCTCGGGCGCACCGGCGAGTTCGCGCGTCGGCGTGATCTGGTGGTTGTACCAAAAAGCTGTGAACAGAAGATTGACGCCAGCATCGACTATGACGCACCGGCGCCCGTCGGGAAGCTTCTTGCTTCCTACGACCGAGCACACCAGGGACTCCGCATCATCGACCACAGCACGCCCTGTTTCGAGAACCAGCAGCGGCAACGGGCGGCCGCGGGCGACACGCTCGTACGTTGCATCCAGCAACGGAGTACAGATCTCCTCGGCATACTGATCGAAGCTCGGCACCACCTGCTCCGGTGGCAAGTAAATACCCTGAAGCGCATTGCGCGACGCAAAACCACCGCCGAGATCCAGCAGAGAAATCTCGCACCCCGTCTTCTGCTCGACCTCGTTCATGAAGGCCGCCATGATCCTGGCCTGTGCACCGTAGGCCCTATGGTCCAGCACAAATGTTCCGATATGACTATGTAGCCCAGTGAGCTTCAGATGCTCGCTGTTGGCAATGCGCCACGCGGCATCCATCGCCTGACCAGACTCTACGTTGAATCCGAATCGGCTCCAGTTCTCCGTGAAGCCTGTCTCGAAATTCAAACGGATCGTGACTGCCAAGCGGATGTTCCGCTCCTTCGCTAATTCCTCCACGAGATAGAGCTCGTCCAGGTGGTCAATGTGAATATGCGCACCGTCATCGATGACGCGTTTCAGAATTGCGCGCGGCTTGTGAGGCCCGTTGAACAATATGTGCTCACCCGGAACACCGAGGGATCGCGCCTTCTCGTACTCGAAGCCAGAGACCACTTCTGCCCACGCGCCTTCTTGATGCAGCGTATTGCACACGGCCCCTAAATAGTTAGTCTTGTAGGACCAGCTGTACTGGACGTTGGGATATCGCCCAGAGAACGCGCGGATGAGGCGACGCGCGTTGTCGCGCAGCTTGCGCTCCGAAATGGCGAACACGGGCGACCCGTACTGCTCAACCAGCGAGGGTATCGGAATGCCGTCGAAATCGTTCTGCCATAGCTCGCGGTGGACGGCACCAAACTTGTTCACGAGACCGCTGCGATGCATAACGATTGATGGTTTAACCCAAGGCTTACGGCGTGATCCCGCTGCGCCGTTATCGATCTCATCTGTCATAGCTTCGCTGCCTCCGCCGGCGGGTCCTGCAGACGCCACCCGTTCATAACAACAGATTCGTATTCAGCAAGCGGAATCACGATATCCTCCGCGTAGCGGATGTACACAGTGCCAGCCGGAGCATAGCCGCGATCGGCTGGCATGCCGCCTGACATGAGCTCCAGCAGCACTTGAACCACGTTTTGCCCGGCGCCCGCGGTCAAATACACCCAAGCGGGAAAGCGCGGATTTATCTCGATAAGCTGATAGGTACCGTCAGGCTCCCGCATGACTTCCACCTCTAAGGGCCCCTTCCAGCATGTTGCGCTGACGAGCGATCGACTCGCCTCGTACAGCGTGTCATCGGCAATTGTGATTCCGGCCCATGCTTTGCCCTTGTCCGTCAACGCAAGCTTCTTCATCATCACCGAGCCCAGCAGCTTGCCTTCCCCGTCTCCCACTCCAGTCAAATTGACTTCCTCCCCTTTGAGAAACCGCTGCACGAGGACGGGTAATCCCCAACGGGATGAGATACGCGTGAATGCGGCGACTCCCTGCTCCGGACCCTTCACCACTTCGGCGTCGTAGAAGATCCCCTTAACGACGAGCGGGTAACGCCAACCATCTCGCCCAGCGTTATAAAAGAATCCCGCATCGGTGATTGGCTTCGTCTCAGGACAAGCAATGCCGGCGTGGTCGGCAAGCTCTGTCAGACGATCCTTGTTTCGGAGCTCGAGCTGGTCGGGCGCTGGCACAAATGTAGCGATGCCCATCGATCTAAGCTCTGGCGCTAAGCGGGTAACGCTAGGAAGCTCAGCGTCGAGACATGGAATCAGTGTATCGATACCTTCGCGTTCTTTGACCAGCTGAAGTCGCTCAAGAAACGCATCGTCGCCCGTCGATGGGTACGGCAACAAGTAGCCCGCATCGCAGTACCGCGGCAGATGCACACCTGGATCGAGCGCCTCATAGCCGAGCCCAACGATGCGTCCATGATAATCGGCCGCCTCTCGCAGGCAGTGGGCCACTGCGAGCCCGGGACCCGGGTTATCGGGCCGCGCGTTCATCCCAGTCACTGCGATGCAGCCGGGCACCTGCGCTCGCCCTTCGATCATGGACGCGCCAACTGGTCGCGCAGCGATCCCAAGTACTCGAGTAGGTCACGGTCGAGGGTGGTTTTTTCGACGTCATACTCTGCGAGTAAACGCTCCCTGAGACTGTCGAGGTGCCTGTCACTCTGCAGAGACCGCAGAATTGCAAGTCCAGTCTCGTTGACGGTGAAGCTATGACCGCTCACTGGGTCGAAAACGAAACCGCTCTCGCTAATCGCGAGCCGTTCCACGCTTTTCGAGTCCGGTAACAAAGACTGCTCGCCGATCGGGTAACCGACCATTGCATAGGACCTCTAATCTAGATGAGATGCCTGCACCGTAGCCGACCGCAGACGCCCATTTAATCAGTATTTGCCGAGACTGGCTCGGCGCAATCGGGAATCCGTCGAAGTGGTTGAGGATATTCGCCCGCGCGCGCCCATGATTAGCGCAGCTTCAGAGCTATCGGCCGCGCACCGTATTCGAGTCGGCTTTGGCGCGCGGTCGCGTGCAGTCAGTCACACGCCAATCCAGATCTCAGGTGGCGGCAGGCCCTTTAGGCTTGAGGACGAGATGCGTCCGGCCACGCTTGTGGAGTCGCCGCTCGTTTAGCCGCAAGACGATCTCCTCGACCTCGTTCGTCACGGCCGCAAGCGTCCCTTTGCGGCATCCGTGAATCGTGTTGTGACCCTGCGTGATCACGTAGCCGTGCCAGTCCGAGCCCTCCGCTCCGGCAGGAGGCGTAGTTTTCTTGACCGAGACCATCTCGTAGGGCTCTCCCATGACCGGCGCGTTATCAGCCACGGCGGCTAGATCCCGCGCATTGTGCCCGCAACCTCGACGCGACGCAGTCTAGACCCGGCGTCGCGCAGCGCTGTATACGGCGAGTCCTCACCAGCGGTTACCACCACCGCCGTAACCGCCACCACCGCCGCCGTAACCGCCACGGCCACTTTTCTCGCCCTTCGGCTTGGCTTCGTTGACGTTCATGGCACGACCCTCGTAATCGACGCCGTTGAGCTTGTCGATAACTGCCTTGGCTTCGGCGTCGCTCGCCATTTCAACGAACCCGAAGCCTTTACTTTGCCCCGTATCGCGGTCGGTGATGAGCTTGATCGACTCGACAGTACCAAACTCCGAGAACTTGGTTGAGAGCGCAGTCTCCGTTGCCGTGTATGGCAAGTTTCCTACGTAAAGTTTACGACTCATGTATCCGTCTCCTGATATTTGTAGATGTTATGTCCCGACCCGCCGGCGCGACTCATAAGAGCCGCCGCGTGAGCCGCCGCGGCTCTGCCTCGAGCCGGCGCCACCACCGTAGCGTGCATTCGACTTATGACGGCGCTGCTGCTGCGAGCCTCCATTCTGGATCGGCTCGGCCTTTATGCGCGAATCTGGCTCGTATCCGGGCACAACAATCTTGTCGATCGGAAGTTTAAGGAGACGCTCGATGTCGGCGAGCAACTGTTTTTCATCAATACACACCAAGGAAACGGCGTGACCTTCGCGACCGGCACGGGCGGTCCGCCCGATTCGATGCACATAGTCTCCCGGCGTGTTGGGCAGCTCGTAGTTAACAACGTATGGCAGTCGATCGATATCGAGGCCGCGAGCAGCTATGTCGGTTGCGACGAGGATGCGAACATCCCCTTTCTTGAAATCGGCAAGGGCCTTAGTGCGCGCCCCTTGGGACTTATTCCCATGAATGGCTGTCGCGCTCAAGCCGTCGCCTGTCAATTGTTCCGCAAGACGGTTCGCACCATGCTTGGTTCGCGTGAAAACCAGCACCTGGCTCCAGTCTTCGGTCCGAATGAGATGCGAGATCAGTTCGCGCTTGCGGCGACGATCTACGGGGTGGACGATCTGCTTAACACCGTCCGCAGCGGTATTGCGCTCGGCAACCTGAATCTCCGTTGGCTTGTCTAAGAGGTCTGACGCGAGTTGGCGGATTTCCTTCGAAAAGGTCGCCGAGAAGAGCAGGTTCTGACGCTGCCGCGGCAGCAGCTTAAGCACGCGACGAATATCCCGGATGAAACCCATATCGAGCATTCGGTCTGCCTCGTCGAGGACGAAGATCTCGACGCACGATAGATCAATCGTGCGTTGCTCGACATGATCAAGCAAGCGTCCAGGCGTGGCGATGACGACGTCGACGCCTTTGCGCAGTCTCGAGATTTGTGGCTGTATGCTCACGCCGCCGAAGATGATCGCCGTTCTGACCGGCAGATGACGGCCGTACTCGCGCACGCTCTCACCGACCTGCGCAGCCAACTCGCGCGTCGGCGTCAGTATTAACGCTCGCGGGCGGCGCCCGTCGGACGGTGTCGCCTGCAGTCGCTGTAGCAGTGGAAGCGTGAAGCCAGCCGTCTTACCGGTGCCCGTCTGAGCGGCGGCGAGCACATCGCGGCCTTCTAGAATGAGGGGAATTGCCTGCTGCTGAATAGGTGTAGCCTCGAGATAACCCCGATCGACGACAGCGCGCAGAAGTTCGGCCGAAAGACCGAGTTGATTGAATAACATTATTAAGTAGAGCTCCAAAAACGCCTGACCCCTGCGCGGCCTGGCGGCGGCGCTGGTATCGGCCCAGGCGGGAAGGTTGGGGTAAACACGGGAGCCGCGGAATTGCGGGTTCCGAGTGGTCGGTGCAGACCGAAGTGCACCGGGACAGCCCGTACTATAACAGATGCCGGGGCAAAAAGCCCCGCACACCTGCTGTGACGCCGGCCTGAAGCAAATGTCGGAACACGCCAGCGCACAAGCCGACGTTCGCGCTCGAACGAGCTAGGCGATCAGGGAGCTAACGGCAGCGGCACATGTCGCTGGGGACCAGAGGCCTTACCGTAAGGGTCGCCCTTTTGCTCGATCGCTACACGCAGCATGCGGCCGTCCATGTGCAGACCTAGCAATGCCGTAGCGGCGGCACTGGGCTCAAGCTCGTTCATGCGCACAAAACCGAAACCACCACATCGGCCGGTCATGATATCGGTCGCCAGATCGACTGACCGAACTGTTCCCAGACTCGAAAACAGCCTGCGCACGCTTTCAACGGTAGCGTTTGGGGAGAGATTATTTACGACCAATCTAGTCATAACACTCGTAATACACGAATCGGCAGCAATTACGCCTCAGCACCGGCGCGGTGCAGCTTCAACTCACCTCAGCGGGTTCGGCGGTCAGATCGGGCTGGGGGTCGGGCTGGGGGTCGGCTTCGCCGAGCTTCTCTGCTTTGCGTAGCGCCTTCTTCTCATCCTTCGCGCGTCGTTTCGCTTGCTTCGTTTGTTCACGCAGCCTTTTCGCCTGCGACTGTGGTGATCGTCTGGCCAAGTTCACTGAGCTCCGTTACAGAGTATGCTTTCTACCGTAACATAAGAAAGCACGCTGTAGAGATTAATCTCAGCACGGCGCATTAGCAGAACACAGTTAGGCTATACTCGACGTTATAGTCCGACCGTTCGTCGAGTCTACGGACGCCCCGAGTCCCTATCCTCCATTAGCGGTAGTCACCTCCGAGGAAATACCATGGAGCAGCTACTCGACTTTAATTTTCTGCCGGACCGCACCGCGCGCTCGCAGGCCACGAAGGGCTCACTTACAGTCGCTCTCGTCATCCTGCTGATGCTACTCGTGCAGATTTTCGAACCTGCCGCTGCCCAGGAGCGCATCGCCGCGCTACCGACGAATGCAACCGCGAGCCAATTCGGGATTGGTTGGGCGTGTGACCGCGGCTATCAGGAGATCGAACGAGCCTGTGTCACCATCGATATGCCCAGCAACGCCTATGCGACCAACGCCCGCTATGGGCTGGGCTGGACCTGCAATCATGGCTATCGACGGGCCGATGACAACTGCCTGCCCGTGGCAGTTCCCGCGAACGGCTATCTCGCACCCTCTGGCGATCGATGGGAGTGTCATCGAGGCTACCGCGCCAACAACGACCGCTGCACCGCGATCGAGGTGCCGGCGGGCGGTTATCTGACTAACACCTCCTACGGAACCGGCTGGAAATGCGACCGCGGCTTTCAAGCAATCAACGCAAACTGCGTGGCAATTGTCGTCCCAGCGAACGCCTATCTCTCGGATCGCGCCTTCGCACGGGGAATCGGCTGGGAGTGCGTGCATGGCTACCGAGCAAGCGGCAATGGTTGCGTGGCGGTCGACGTGCCTAGCAACGCGCACCTGGACTCTTCCGGGATGAACTGGGCCTGTAATCGGCCCTTTCGCAAACGCGGATCGGGCTGCGAGATTCCTTAGCGCCGCACGTGGGCGGCCTCTGCGACACTAGGGCAGCGCAGCGAGCCTTCTCAGACCTCTACCCAACGGCGCAGAAGGTTGTGGTAGACGCCCGCAAGCCGCACGAGCTCTGCGTGATTGGGCACGTCGCGAGCCAGCGCCTGAATGGCATTATCAAGGTCGAAAAGAATTCGTCGCTCAACGTCGCCGCGCACCATGCTCTGTACCCAGAAAAATGCTGCATAGCGCACGCCACGTGTGACCGGTGAGACCCGATGAACGCTACTGCCCGGATAAAGCATCATGTCTCCGGCGCCCAACTTCACGCTGCGAGAACCAAAGAGATCCTCGATGATCAGCTCGCCGCCCTCATACTCGTCTGGAGCGCTCAGGAACAGTGTCGCCGACAGATCCGTACGGATTCGATGCGCCGTTCCCGCGATCGGCCGCACCGCCCCGTCGATATGCGCCCCGTACTCCTGCCCGCTCGCATAACGGTTGAATAATGGCGGAAGGATTTTCTGCGGAAGGGCTGCAGAGACGAAGCGCGCGTTCTGCTCGAGCGCCATGACTATGGTCTCGCCGAGCCTAAGTCCGCTCGGATGCGTATCGGGGAGTTGCGCGTTGCGCTTGACGGCCTGCGAGAGATAACCGGCACTGCCGCGACCATCCGACCAGTCCGCAGTCTCCAACTCACGCCTGAAGTCCTCGACCTGCGCTTCACTAAGAATGTTGCGAATTTCGTTTAGCACAACGGCGTCATGGCGCAAGCGAGAAGTTCACCGCAAGCGTGGCGGTGCGACCCGGCCCCGGAACAACGTGCCATGGGTGAACCTGCTCAAAATAGTACTCGTCGGTGAGGTTCGCGAGATTGAGCTTGATCGTGACTCTGTCGGATATGTGATAGCGCGCCATGGCATCGAACGTCCGGTAACTCGGAACGGACTTGCCCGCACCGGTGTTCTGGGCGAGCAGATCCGCGACGTACCGCCCACCGAGCCCGACCTCGACACGATCGGTGAGCTGATAGTCGGCCCAGACGGACAGCGAGTGCTCCGGCGCGTCTGCCAATGCCGCGCCCGTTGCGGCGCCCGGCGCTGCCCGAACGACCTCGCTGTCGAGGTAGGTATAGCCCGCGAGCACATACAGGCGCGGGGTGAGTAGCCCTGTTAGATCAACCGAGGCTCCGCGAACCCGCTGCTCGCCGCCGAGCGTATTGAAGCCGGGCGTACTCGGATCCGGCACACGCGCATTGGTCTTGGTAATTTCAAACACCGCGCCCGCAAAGCCCAGGTCGCCACCGAGCAGGTCCGCCTTGAATCCTGCTTCGAGCGCTTGATTCTCCTCGGGATCGAGCAACGCATTGCTGACGCCGAGCCCGCGACCCGTGGACAACAGCGACAGGCTTTGTGCCGACGGGTTGAACGACGTGCTGCCTGCTAAATACACGGTCGTCTCAACAGACGGCTTGTAGACGATCGCCGCCCGATAGCTGAGAACCTCATCGGTCAGATCGAAAGATTCGTCCCCCGCTTCGTCCCCTGCGTTAAACGGCGTCGGCGAACCGGCGAATCGCTGCGCATCATAGTCGGTATCGAAGCGATCCCAGCGCAGTCCGGCGACGACTTGCCAAGAGTCGCCGATCTTGATCGTGTCGATAACGAAGAACGCCAACGTATTTCCTTGTGTATCCGCTCTGACCCGCGGCTCAATCGATGTCGCCGAGAACTGCTGCAGAAAATCCGGGGTCAGTAAATTTGTCTCGGGCACTCCGATAGCAAACGCAAACTCCGGTTCTGACTGCTCGCGGCTTAGCTCGAATCCGCTCACGAGACTATGCGCAACGACGCCCGCCTCGAGATCAGCCGTAACAGTGCCCTGCACCGAAAGCAAGGTCTCCTCGCTCTCACCAAGAAATACATAACGGAACACCGAGATGTCCTCCAACGGAAGGCTCGATGCATTCGAATCGATGATCAGAGGCTCGGTGATACGGCTGTGCCGCGAGTACTCAGCGTAGCGCAGCTGCAGGTTGGAACTCACTGCGTCGCTATGTTGGTGATCCAGCCGGCCCGTCAGAAAGTCAGCTTCGGTTTCGAGATAATCGCTCTCAAAGCCATAGAAATTCCGCCGCGGCACGGCAGCTGGATGTCCCTCAAGCCACGGCAGGCCGTAATCGGGTCGGTCATCCGCCATCTGCTTCATGTAGCTCAGGGTCAGCTCGGTGACGGACCCGAGCCCGAGCGACAGACTTGGAGCGAATCCGTAGCGCTCGGTCTGGGCCCCGTCCCTGTCGGTAAACTCACCGCTGTGCGCCAGCGCGTTCAAACGAAACGCGGCGCCGCTGCCCAGCCGGGGCAGCGGCCGACCGAGATCCATCGTCGTGCGCAAGGTCTGATCGCTCCCGATGTTGGCGCTGAACATCGTCAGCGATTCCAGAGTCGGCCGCTTGGTCACCTGGTTAATGGCACCGCCCGTCGAGCCACGGCCGAACAGAACTGAGGATGGGCCCAGCAACACCTCGACGGACTGGAGATTGAAAGGGTCCCGCGCATAGCTGCCGAAGTCCCTGATGCCGTCAAGATACATATCGTCACGCGCCTTGAAACCGCGAATGCTCGGGTTGTTGCCCTGCCAGCTGAACTCGCCGGCGCCGAGCGTGATGGACGGCACCATCCGCAAGGCGTCGTTCAGCGATGTAAGATTTCTATTGTCCAGCACGTCCGCCGACAGCGTCGTAATGCCCTGTGGCGTATCGCGAAGCGACTCCGTGAACTTGTTGAGTGCGGAGTCCTCGAGCCGCTCGAAACCTTCGCCGATGACAACGACTTCCTCCACAGCCTCTGACGAGGGCAACTCGGCTGGCGGCTGCGCAAAGACGAGGCGTGGATGGGCGAAAAGCACGGTGCCGCCGACCAGCGCGTGGGCGACAGCCTCCGCCAGAACGCGCAGGCTGTCCCGCGCAAACGGTAGCCGCGTCGGTAACGCTGCAGCATTGAAAGTCGCCGTGGAATTCGACATGAGGGAGCGCGCGTCCTGGTCGATCGGAAAGCCGGCGCACTATCATACTGGCTGACCCCTAATTTACAAAAACGGCCCCCGGCGGGCGGGCCGCGACGCTATAAGCGCGGCGGGAACGGCTATGTTTGAAGGTTACTCAAGCGATGCATGACTGTGCGCCGCGTCACAGAGCAGGCATGCCAATCAGCCTCCGACGCGCGCCGCCAGATCGCCGGGTCGAGAATAGACGCGCACTATCGAAATCGATAGCGCGCTCCGCCGCCGTCTAGATCACTCGAATCCAGCCTGCCGCGACAGCGTCGGATCGCAGTCGTAGCGATACAGCTGCAATTGCGGCGCGTACAGCAGCTCCTTGCTTCCTGAGAACTGTGCTGCCAGGTAATCGGGATCCTCAAGCTCGACCTCTACGATCATGCGCGTGCCGTCATCGCTTAAGGAGAAGCGTTCTAAGAGATGCTTGCGCGGACCCGAAGGAACGCCCGTGCCATTGGCCGAGCGATGGTCGGCGAACAGCACTGTATCGACGACGAGCGTCTCGCCCTCCCAATGGCCGATCGAATGCCCCTGATTCGTGGGCTCGCTATTCTCGGGATGATCGCGGCCATCGAGGTAGACAATGCGCTCGGCGTCGAAGAACTCGCTGCGAATGATGACACGATCCTCGAGCACCTCGAAGCCGTTGAGATAGACAGTGGAACCGACCACGGTGCCGGGTGCCGGAGGAGCTATGCACTCCCTGATGGGGCTATCGATCTGAAAGTTATAGTCGGCTTTCGCGGCTGCGCCGGCCGGTGTCAGCGGCATGGCGTCGAGCGCGCGCGAGAAAGGCCCGAGCGTTGCGCCGATCCCCTTCCATACGCCATCCAGACTCGTCGCGCTCGCGGTAGCCGGCGTGTCGCTTTCGTCCTGAATCCAAACCGAACCGTCGGACTTTTCGATCGAGATCATCATTGCATGCGCCCGATGCTGTCGATCGGGATGGCCACGCACGTTCACCATTTCACCCGGCGCAAACAGCTCGCGAGACCAGCCGCTGCGCGTCATGATTGGCGTCGAGCCGGTTTCAACACCCCACTCGACCGACTCGCCGTTCTCGCCAGTGGTCTCCACGTAAACCGTCACGTGAGGATTCCTCCATAGATATCGTGTCACCGTGCCTTGAAAGCCAACGATGCGCTCCTGATCATATCCGGCGTCGCTGTGATGTGCGTGTCCGGATACAGCCATCCCGAGGGCGGCTGCCGTTACGATAATCAATGCAATCCTCACGATTCGTCTCCTGAATCCAATCAATCCGGAATGTGCTAGCCCGAGAACCCGGGGCGGCAGAATATCACAGCCATCATGGCGCTCGACACGCAGCGGTGGCCCCGGTTTCGGAGCACGCCGGGAGCAACGCTATTCCGCGTACCAGCTGCCGTCGTCGCGCGGCTGGATCCAGAGATGGCTGTACCAGTAATAGACGCCGCGTTCGGAGTCGGATGGCGCCGTACAGTTGTACTTGCCGCGCCCGGGGCCGAGCGGACGCTGCGCGCGCACCGTTGCGACATCCCCGTTCCAACGTATCAACGCCGGCTCCTGACCCGCAACGTAGCAACGCAAGGCATCGCGCCGATATGCTCCGTCCGGAACACGCAACTCCAGAACCGGTGCATCGGCACCGGCTGGCAACACCCGGCTCACGGGGGCGATGACCTCTACGGGTAGCGGCCGCGTACGCAGCTTCTCCGCGAGGCTCGAAAGACTGTCGAAACCCGTCGCCATCGGGAACCTTGCCAGCTGCCGGCGATCGGAGACCGCCCCAATCGGACCCGATTGTTGCCCGAAAGCGATGAGATCGAGATCCGCAATGATTACCTCCAGAGACGCGTCGAACTCGCCGTAGGGATATGCGAACAGACGCAACGGCCGATCGAGCTCGGCATCGAGGCGTCCCTGCGCGGTGAGAATGTCGTCGCTCACGCGGCGACGCCAGTCGCCTGCCGCCTCCCCGGCCTCGCGGCGGATCAGATGGGCGTGCGCCCTACCATGATTGGCGATCGTGCCACCACGGGACTCCAGGTCACGCAGCTCGTCCCAGGTCATGAAGTTGGCGTAGGTATCGTCGATCGCCTGGGTCGAGACAAATACGGTGAACGGCAAACCGCGCCGCTCAAGGCGCGGCAGCGCCTCTGTATAGATGGATTCATAGCCGTCGTCGAAGGTAATCCCGACGGCCTTTGCCGCTAGCCCGGCCCCACTCGTCAGAGCCTCAACGATCTCCTGCAACGGCAAGACCACGTAGCCCTGGCGCTCGAGAAAATCGAGGTGCTCCTCGAATCTGTCGGGCGAGACGGAAGTGGACGGCGGTGTCGTATTGCTGACGTGGTGATAAAGCAGTATCACGGCGTCCGCCGATTCGGCTGCTGCCGAGTTTTGCCACGGCAGCGGAGTCAGCAGCCAGCAGAGCAGCAGCGTCAGCCTGAAGCTATCGATGCGCCGAGAGGTCTCAGCCCCCCGCATCTGTCAACTCGACCCGGCCTCCCGAGCTCGAAGCGTCCACGAGCTTGTTGACCCGGATCAGGTGTTTGATGTCGTCGATGTAGGCATCACGCCGTTCCGAATAATGCGCGAGCTCCTCCGCCAGCAGCATGCCGGACAGTTCGATCCCAGCCTTGCGCAGCCGCGCGCGCTCGAGCCGAAACGAAAGATAGCGGTCGTGCGTGTTCAGATTGCGCATATAGCTGACGACTGACTCGCGCGGCGACGCGAACGCCTCGACTTCGTGCCGGCGCCCTTCAGCCCGATTCTGCGGCACGAGGCCACAACCCGGATCGAAACACCACTCCCCGAACAGATTGTTCGCCTCGCGAGCGAAACGCGACGTGCCCCAGCCAGACTCCTTCGCAGCTTGGGCAAGCGCAAGCGATATCGGCACGACGTCGACACGGCGCAGCAAAGTCGCCAGCAGCGCTTCATCGTCGAACATCTCTTCGTCGATCCGGTAGTCCGGAGCGAGCTTAGCCAGCCACCAGCGATCCAGCCACGACAATGCCGGTTTGCTCGCGATCTCTATCAAACGTCTCCGGTCGCGGCGCACACGTTCATTTTCTTCGGCCACGAGAGGCCGAACGAACTCGAAGAACTCGGCCTTGCGGTCGGGTCCAGCTTCGTAGACGAGAAAATCCGGAAGCATATCGGGCCGCGCCGATACGGTTCCAAAAGAAAGTAGTAATGTAATTATTAACAACATCGCAGCCGTCCATGCGATTACACGGTTGGGAACGCGGGTCATGGTTGACTCGGTTTTCATGCGCAACGCATGGACACGTAGTTTACCACGACATTCACATATCCACGCGATCGTGACTACGTCTAATCCCGGTCGACAGCTGTCGCAGAATGCATACAGATGTAGGCAACAACGTTCCTGCAAATGATTTGTGGCGAGCGAGCTCAGCGCCTGCATACACCGTTACAGGACTCGCAGCGGCACCACAGCAGATGCATAACCAACAGAGCATCACCAGGCCTGCGCACTGCATTGGCGCGAGCAATGTTGAAGTAGTTTCTAACATCGCTAGCGAACCTTGGACTGCTTCTTTATTACATTCCATTACTTACCTGTTCTTTAGAATGTTTTTTAGAACTAGTGCTCCGTCTAAGCTACAGCATCACTCAGGCCGCACACCCACCGCAGTGCAGCGCAACGTGCGGCGACAGCATGGCCGGGCACAAATTTATATATTGCAGCGAGGAACAAACCCCCGGGAGATTGAGATGCCAACGGATCTTTCCATTCGCTGTAACTGCGAGTAGCCTCGCTGGCGGGAGGATCGGCCCCATGCCCCCCCCCGGACCACCGGAGAACCGCGGAGGCAGACATGACCTCGACCACTCGGCGTGAATTCATCAAGACGGCCTCGGCGCTAGCACCACTCGCACTGATACCGGCTTCGGCCCGCGCACAGCGATTCGCGCAAGCAGCGCCGGAACAGTTCGATTACGTGATTGCCGGCGCCGGGCACAATAGCCTGCTGTGCGCTGCATATCTGGCCAAAGCCGGCAATAGCGTGCTCGTTGTCGAAGGGCGCGCGATGATCGGTGGCGGCGTCAAGACCGCCGAGGTGTTGCTACCCGGATTTCGGCAGGACCTATGCTCGTCTGTCCATAGCGGTTTCTCCAGAAACCCGGCCTATACCGACAACGAGATCGATTTGCGCAGCTTCGGCTATGAACTCATAGACCCGGAGATCGTCGCACACTACCCCTTTCTCGATGGAGCCTCCCTTACCGTCTACCGTGATGATCCGGAACGCACAGCGCAGACCATTGCCAAGGTCTCACGCAAGGACTCGCAAACTTTTCGCGAGCTGACCGCTTCGCGGGAGAAGCTGCAGCAGATGCCGGCCGCACAGCGAGCGAGCTCACGTGAGGGACTGTTCTTCGGACGACTCTACGAACTCTCCGGTTACGACGCTGGTCGGCAGATCTGGGAAAGCCCGCATATGCAGGCTGCTAATCTGACGGGCGGACATTTCGGCGGGGTCGCGGGCAACGACCTCGGCACGGGCAGTCAAGCCGTTACGATGATCGGTCAGCTCGGCGGCCGACCGATTCCGCGCGGCGGCTCGGGCATGCTCTCGGTCGCACTCGGACGCTTCATCGAGGCGCACGATGGCGTGGTGATGACCGGCAAACCTGTCGCGCGCTTGCTCATCGAGCGCGGCCGCTGCGCTGGGATCGAGTGCAGCGACGGCAGCCGCTATAGGGCGCGTAAGGGCGTCGTATCGACGATCCATATCAAGCACCTCATCGAGATGGCGCCGCGTGAGCTCTGGGGCGACGAGCTTCTCGACATCGTCGACATCTGGCAGCCCGAGCACGCAATGTTCGCGTTCAACTTCGCACTCTCCGAGCAGCCGCGCTACCACTCCTCCGAGGGCGGCACGATTACACCATGCGAAGCGGCTATCCTGGAGCGCCCCGAGAGCATCTTCGCACTGAACGAAGATCAGGCCCGCGGCGAACTCAACATCGACGACTACCCGCTGCAGATCGTGCATTGCTCGAATGTCGACCCGACCCGTACTCCGGCGGGATTCGGCGCCGTCAAAATCGAAGGTACGATGCCCTATGCGCTCAAGGAAGGGCCGGAACATTGGGACGTAATCAAAGAGCAGGTGGCGGATAAGCTGTTGACGCAGTACATGGCGCACACCTCCAATCTGACCAAGGACAAAGTGCTCGCGAAGGTTCTCATGAGCCCGCTCGACATCGAACGCATGAACCCGGCAATGTGGCGCGGCAGCGTTCACCAGCGGCTGCGAACCTTCGACAACTACACGCCCTATCGCTTACCGCTACCCGGCCTCTACCAGACCGGCGGATGCACTGAAGGGGGCGGATCGGTCACCGGCCGTCCCGGCAGAGCCGCTGCCGCCGTAGTGCTCGAGGATGACGGCAAGACGCTCGCCGAGGTCGCTGCGATGCGCTCGCGTCGCAGCTGACCAAACCGCGTAACGGCAAGGATTGACGATGACCTCGACTATCAACCACAGAGCCTTGCGTTCGGCCGCAGTGATGGCAGCGTGTGCCGTTGCTTTGTGGATGACGTTTGCCGTCCGCGCGCAGCAAGAACCGATCACGCAGGAGGTGCCGGATAATTACGCGGCGCATCCAGCACCGGAGCAGCCGCTGCCTTACAGTCACCGCACCCACGTTGCACTCGGCCTGGCCTGCGAGACATGTCATGCCGGTGGACAAACGACAGCGCAGATGGGGTTTCCCGACCCGGGCACATGCATGACCTGCCATAGCGCCATTGCCGCCGACAGGCCTTCGATTCAGCTACTTGCCACGTTCGCCGCATCGGCAGAGACGATTCCATGGGCCAGGGTCTATGAGGTTTTGCCCGGCGTTACCTGGAGCCACCAGCCGCACCTTACGGCGGGCGTGAGCTGCGGCGCATGCCACGGCCAGGTCGCCCAGCTCGATAACATGGCAATGACCACAAGCGTTACGGCCATGGCGAGTTGCATCGGCTGTCACGAGTCGCGCGCCGCCAATACCGCTTGCGCGACCTGCCACGCCTGGCCGATGCCCTAGCCCGCGTATCTCGTGGACTAGGATCAATAACCCGAGATGTCATCGAGCCAGGCGCGCGTGTCTTGGGCACGCTGCGTATCGAGCCACCGAAAGACGAGCGAATTCCATAAGACGCGCTGCACATAGCTGCGTGTCTCGTTGAATGGGATATTCTCTATCCAGACGTCAGCATCCATCGACGCACCGGGCAGCCAGCGCTCCGCGGCGCTGGCACCCGCGTTATACGCGGCCAGTGCAACTGGCAGCTTGCCATCGAAACGTTCCATCAATCGGTCGAGCTCCGCGGCTCCAAGGCGAATGTTGATTGCAGGATCGAGCAGGTCCATCCCGCCCTGGATTGGTACCTGTAAGCGCCCGAGAAGCTGCGTTGCGGTGGCAGGCTTGAGTTGCATCAGGCCGCGCGCGCCGGCGCTCGATACCGCGTCCGCACGATACAGACTCTCTTGCCGGATCACGCCGTAGACCAGATCCGGCGGGAGATCGGTTGCTTTGACGGCCTCGAGCACGTCCATGCCGAACGGCCGCGGATATAGCAGCGGGTAATCGTTGAACACACCAAACCGTGTTGCAGTCGCAACAGCCAGGTCGTACCACTGCCAATCAGTAGCCAGGTGAATGCTCTGCCGCTGCGCATCCTGGTCGAGCTGCGAGAATCCGTAGCGCCATTCACGCAGCGCGGCAACCGGAAGCCCTAACTCCCCGAGTTCGCGAGCGCGCACAAACGCGGCCTGCCCCGCGAGCGTTGCAACCGTGACCGAATTACGCGGTAAAGCTTCGATGTTAGGTCGCAACCGGCGGCGCAGCCGTGCCGCAGACAGGCCCGAGTAGTAGTTATCGTCTTTCAACAGCGATTCGTACATCTGCGTTGCGCGGCTGCGGCCGTGACGAAGCTCCGTCAAACGCGCTGCCCAGTAGCGCCATATCGCCTCCGCGCGCTGCGCGGTCGACATAGCAGCGATGCTCGCCTCGGCCAGAGCAAAGTCACCTGCCCACAAGGCGGCGCGCGCGCGCCATCCGAGCGCGTAGTCGTCCATATCCGCCGGCGCAACGTAGTCGAAGAAATCCAGCGCCTCACGGCGCCTGTCCCAGGCAAGCCCCAACGCCAGCGTCAGAGCGTAGGCGCTCGCCTCAGTCTCGTTCGGTGCAAGTGCGGCAACGAGTCGCGTGTAGAGATTCAGCGCGGCATCTGGCGAGTCGCGGGCAACGCGCGCCCAGGCGTATCGCAGCGCCCCAGGCTCTACATCCCCCGCTGGATTCTGCAAGTAGTCGGCGAGCGCAGCGGCCGGGCGATCGATGAGATCGGCCCAGCGAATCAGCGGCGCCGCGCGCGCTTCCGGCAACCGCCGGGCAATGATGCGCGCGAAGGCTGCCTGGCCATTCTCGAGCAGCAGGCGAACCCGTCGCTCGACATGCTCGTCGGTCAGCGCGTTCTCGTCGCGCAACCATTGAAAGGCAGGCTCACATGCCGCTGGAAGCTGCTGCGGCGTGAGCCACTGCTCAATGATCACGGGCGCTATGCCTTCGAGTCGCTCCAGCGTGATGCGAGCAGAGAGATACTGGCAGCGCAAGGTCGCGTCGGCATAGTCCTCACGATACTCATCGAGGAATGCTTCCCACTGCCCGCGCCGCGCGAGACTCGTCAGCCACGTGTAGCGCAATGGCCACGCCACTGGCTCGCCTGCATGCGAGCCAAGAAATCGATCGGCATCCAGGTCCGCTGCCGTCGTTGCCCCACGAACACCAGCCAGTCTCGCTGCGATACGTTCCGACTGCAGATATGCATAGAGCGGATGGATCTGCAGAGTAGCAGAGTCGTCGGCGCCGACTATCTCACCCGCGCGGGCGCGCTCGAATGCGACACGAAACTCGTTGCGCTGCGCGGCCAATGAGGCGACCGTCGCAATATCCGTCGGTTGCGCATTGCTAACCTGCGTCGCGATGAATAACAGCAGTAGCCGGAAACGCGTACCGCGCCTTCCCATGGCTTGAATGACTATTCTCCAACTGAATAGTTTAAGTCGGAGATTCGATGCTATAGCGATTCGGCGTCGGCGCCAAGACTATCAGCGCGGGCAGACTGGGAGGGACGGCGAGGCTTCCGGGCCCCTGCCAGGAACGACTAAAGCAGCAACGAAAGCCGACGCCAGGAGGCAGACATGCTGCCTTCCCCTGCCGGAAGACAATGCTCAGCTCGACACCAGAACTCCGCTCGGACACCAAAACTCGAGTTATCCACGTGATAATCGAGCGTCGCCTCGAGCGTATATGCGCACCGATCGCTGCATTGCGACAACCCTTATCTAATCGCGCTGACTTTCTGAAAGCGTTCAACTAAACTAAATAGCTCGCAGCTTGTCATATAGCTGCACACCCGGCCCACCCAAGGAGACCTTGCCGATGATTTCACTACGAGGACTACTCGCGACGATGCTGTTGGTGACATCACCATTGGCGATGTCGCAGGAAGTGCAGGATTTTTCGCCAACGCTCGAGACATTTCGCCAGATACCTCAGGTGGCACCCTACTTCGAAACAGCGTATGGCTATGCCGTTTGGCGCACGATCGCCCGCGGAGGAATCGGGATCGGCGGAGCCACGGGCCGCGGCCAAGTCTATGTTGGCGGAAACGTCACAGGCTTCAGCCGCCTGATTGACATCTCAATCGGTTTCCAGCTCGGCGGCCAGGCTTACCGGCAGATTATCTTCTTCCAGAATGAAGCCTCATATAACGAGTTCACGCGCGGCAACTACGAGTTCGATGCACAGGCCTCCGCCGTCGCCGTCACGGCGAGCGCGCAGGCTTCATCTGGCACACAGGGCAGCCAGGCAACCGCCGGCGCGACGGGCACGGGCGCCGCAGCCGCGGGCGGCAACTACCAAGCCGGCATGCGGATCTTCACGATCGCGACAGGTGGCTTGATGTACCAAGCAACGATAGCCGGCCAGAAATACAGCTTCACGCCAGTCGAATAGGCTCAGCAGCCGTCTCGCCGGGACTTCGATCCCGGCGAGATCGTAGCTCGTACCGCAGGCACACGATTTCCGTCAGTCACCCGCAAGAAACGTCTCGCCGGTCTGTTCGCTACAACCGCCGTCGGGAAGTTGCGTCCCGCAGTTGACCAACCGCCCACCTTCACGCGCGAGCGCACCGAAATTCCGGCCGTCGCGCAGTGGATTGAGGTTGACGTTGATCACCGTGCCCACGGGAAAACTCCGCAGCGTGACGCCCTGACGCGCGAGCTGCGCAGCCGGACCGGTCTCTACACCCCAAAGGACAGGCTCACCATTTTCCGTCAGCATCGATTTTCCGTCGGGACCGATGAGCTCGAAAATAATCTGCGCGTGATTAGCACCGGGAATGAACTGCGTGAGCCGGCCCGTAAAACTGCGCGTTATCTTAGTGTCATACATTGCAAACGAGTGATGGGCCTGTGCCGGCAGAGCCATGAATAGGCCGCAGGACAGTGTCATTACTAAGGCCGGCCCGGCAAGCCGCTTCCAGCAGTTAACTGATACGTTCGATGGTGTCATAGCTCGCCCCTCTTCAACGCCCGCGGATTTATTCATCGGGCCGCGTCCAATCCTGCTCGAAATACTGTGCCCAATTCTTAGCCCAAGGCCGATTGTAGAAATCGATGTACTCTTCATCCAGAAAAATTCGCTGCGTCGGCCTGCCGTCGGGCCCATTGACGATCTGGCTCATCGTGCGGCATTCGATGAACGTGTAACGCTGCTCAGCGTCATCCGGTGCGGCCGTGTGGTTCCAAGGTGTGACGACGTGCAATGGCCGGACGAACGCTTCCGAATCGTAGAACGTGGCCTCGACGACGATCCCGTCACCTGATTCATTTGGTCTGATGATCTCGATGATTTCGAGAGCGCCGCTGTACTCGAACATCGAGTGCGATAGTGTCCAGCCCTGAACGTTGGCAGTCCACGCCACCAGCGTGTCGCCATCCCAGAAGCCAACCGTCTCGCCATACCATTGCGGCACGAGCTGCGCGTGCTCGGCGCCGACCAGAACCTTGCGGAGAAAGTTATCGGCCACGCCGCTGACGAATTGGACCTGATAAGGCGTCACAAGCACCTCGATGTCGCGGACCGCAAACTCGGACCACCAGCGCATGAGGCCTTCCGGATAACAAAACGAGGCATTCCACTGCGGCGAGTTATTGACGGCTTCATGGAAGTTCATCTGGGTCATGCGCTCGCGATACTCCGGCGTCAGCAGCGAGATCATCGTCGCCGTCTGCAGGTTGCGGCCGTAGAGCCACTGCTCCTCGCGCGCCCCGCGCGTGTACCAGCCATCCCAGCGCGGCAAGGATTCGCGCGCGGGCTGGGTAGGCCCGCCCTTGGCTCGTGCCGCGGCGAGCAATGCCGCGTAATGCGCCGCCGCCGTCGTGAATTCGTAAGGACTCACGATATCCTCGATGTCACGATCGAGATCGCAATTGCCCCACTCGCCGGAGCGCTCCTCGTTCCACATATCGGTCAGCTGCCGAGGCGTGTTACAACGCGCATAGCGCGGGTCAGTCCAGTAGGCCCGGTCGAGATAGAAATTCTCCGTCGTAAAGAGGTCTACTGGGAGCGGCTCTATTCCGGCGGGCGCCTGTTGCGCGACGGCCGAGTGAGCGACACAGACAAACAAGCACGCTGCTGTTGCCAACACCGCTTTCTTGGCATTGATTCTTCGGATTCGCAATATCGTTCTCAACACGCCTGAAGGGAAATTTCGATGCCATCGCTCAGCTGACGGCAAGCCAGTCATGCCAGCCCGGTCGACGCACGGCAACTCCACAGCAGCAATTTTCCGGATATCGGGGTTGAACCGCAATTCTCTGCCCTGCCCGCCGCTCAATCAGGCCAATTGGCCGATCAA
>JAHEEM010000155.1 GCA_024640695.1 Rhodospirillaceae bacterium
ATGACAGGCCGCGGCCGCCGGCGTGCCGCCGGGCAGCACGAACTCCTTCAGTGGTGGCAGACTCGCATTGAGCGCGTCCAGTTCATCTTCGAGCCTCTGCACGTGCGTCTCGGTGGCGCGTTGCTGCTCGGGGAGTGCGAGTTCCGCGCCGAGATCGAACAGGTCTTGCTGCACCGCAGTGAGTACTCTTAGCACGGCATCAGAAACACCCGGAGCGCTCAAGATCAGGCCGATTGCGCTATTGGTTTCGTCGAGATCGCCGCAAGCACAGATCCGAGCGCTGGTCTTTGCGAGCTGCTCGCCGGTGGCCAGGCGGGTGAGCCCGTTATCGCCGGTGCGGGTGTAGATCTTCGTAAGTCTATTGGCCACTGTTGAGGGTTCCACCGGAATGGGGGCGACATGATACCGCGCTGCGTCGTCGGATTCAGTGGACCGTAAGCCAGCTAGTCAAACATGTACGCGGCGGCTCGGCAGCACGCCAGATCACAATTCGGAGCCTGCAACGGTACCACGCAGGCGCCGTCTGAATAGTTGCACAAAAAGAAAACCCGGCGGTGGGAGCGCCGGGCTACATTTGTTGTTGTTATCGGAGTTTACGGTTTCAATTATGCGGCCTGGCTGCGTGCCATTTCGCCATCATTATCTTTTTTATTTGAGCGATTCAGCCTCTCTATTTATTGTTTTCGCAGCCCTAACTTCTTCTTCTTATTCTGTTTCTTCTTCTAGTTCTTGGTTTTAAATCTAACAGAAGCTCACCAAAATTCGCAGCGGTTTCTGTCGGTTTCGCACTCAATCGCCCTGGTTAGAGGGCAGCTAATAACAAGCAAGAGCCATGCCAGCAATAAATACTCCAGTAAATACAAGAGCTTAGAAGGTTAACTTTGGTGAATATGGAGACTTAGACACAGTCTTGTAAATTCAACCGACACGTTTGTTACATAATCTTTCTTGAAAGAACCTCACAAAGCCTCATTAATCTGTTGATTTTAAAGAGTGCGCAGATTTACGGGCCTTGGGCCGAGTCCGCCAAGCCGGCGCATGAGCCGCTCGTAAAGCTATTCGACAGTGACCGCCGCCGCCGGCGAGTGGGGCTGGAGCAGTGCGTCCCGGTCGTACCATACGCCGTCGCGGACGACTGCGACGATGTTCAGCGTGTCGCTGATGTTCAGCAGCGGATTGCCATCGACGATCACGAGATCGGCGAGCTTGCCGGCCTCGATGGTGCCTAGATCTCGCTCCAGGCCCAGCGCTAGAGCCGCCTCTGCCGTCACGAGGCGCAGTGCCTGGTCGGAGGGCACGCCTGCACGGCTCAGGAGACTGAGCTCGGCATGCAGGCCCAGTCCGTACGGAACACTTGGCGCGTCGCTGCCCGCGGTGACCCGGACCCCGGATCGCACGAGCCGGGCGACGGTGCTCTGCAGGCCTTCGAGATCCCGCTCGGGCGGGCCGACCTGCCAGGCGTCACGCTCCTCTCGCGTGAACAGTCGCCGATAGGCAGGCGCCTCCGACCATGTCGCGCGCAGGGCCGAGAGCGCCGCGTAGCCGCCGAATGCGGCGAGTGTCGGTGTTACGGATGTGCCACTGAGCACCAGCATATCGACGACATCGGCGTAGCTGCGGCTAAGCGACGAGCGCTCCAGGTCGTAAGGGCTCATGGGCCGCCCGCCGATGTGCTCCAGACCATTGATGCCGAAGCGCACGGCAGGGAATAGATCCTCGCTAAACACCGGAATGCCGAAGCGCCTGGCATCCTGCAGTACATCGCGCGCCAGCTGTGGCGGCTGGCCCCGGTAGATCTCCGCGATATCGTAGCCAGGTTGAGCCGTACTCGGCGGTGCCGGCCATCCAGTCGTATCGTCGTGGCGTGCGCTGAGTAACAGCCGCGGCCCGAGCCGGCGACCGCTGGCCCAAGCCTCCTTGCGCTCGAGGCCGTCATCGCGAACGCTTGCGACTTCCCGCACCGTGGTCACTCCGTAAGCAAGCCAAGCTCGCCCCAGGCGTTCCCCGGCGAGGGCCGATTGATGCGCGTGCAGGTCGATGAGTCCGGGAATGGCCGTGTAGCCGCGACGGTCGAGCACGGTCTTGGGCAGTGGCCGTAGTCCTCTGGCGTTGACCGCCGAGATGCGTCGTCCATCGATATGGATGTCGATGTGCCGACGGTATTGCGTTCCGATGCCGTCAAACAGCCGATCGACCTGAATCGCGTACTGGCCGCCTTCGGCCGGCGGCTCCCACGCGAGCATCGGTTCGTTCTGCACCGGCAGCAGCTCGCGTTCGGGCTGGCTCTGCTCCCTGTTCCAAGAGCCGGAGCCGGCGCCGCGCCTGAGGTCGACGTCGTAGCGCGCGCGACGCTCGCTGTCATCCGAGGCGGGGTCGCGGGCCCACAGCGAGATCCCCTGACTCGTCTGCAACCAGGCGACCTCGCCAGCGTCGTGGAGGCCTCGCGCCAGCGTCTCGGGTTGCCGCGTTGCCTCCAGCTCGAGCACCCGGAGCTCGCTCGATGCCCAGGGTCCAAAACCCTTCGTCGCCAGATAGGCGACGCGCGTGCCATCGGGCGCAATCGCCGGTCCGAAGCTCTTCTCCGGCCCGAAAGTGAGTCGCTCGAGCGCCCCGCCATCGAGTTCGAGAGACCACAGGTCCATCGTGCCGGCGCGGTCGCTGGCAAAGACCAGCCGGCTGGAATCTGGCGTGAACACAGGGTCAATATCAAGGTAGACGTCATCAGTCAGTTGGCGCAAGCCGCCGTCTTTGTCCTGCAGCCAGAGGTCGCCGAGGGCAGTGAATACCGTCGAACCGTCGGACGGGGACACGCGCGGGGCGCGCAGCCCCTGAACCGTATTCGGACCCAGCGCTGGCGTGATCGACGTCTTGAGTCCCAGCGGCGAGCGGTCGACCGCGACGCCGGCGAACAGGGGAACCGCGCGCCGCGTCGTGTTGCCGAGCGTTCGCTTCCAGATGCGCCCATCGGCGGTGTAGATGAACTCTGCCGGCGAGCTCCAGGCCGCGCGAAACCCGAAAACGTCCTCGCCGTGCGTGAGGCTCCTGATGACCGGCTGATCGGACAAGACGATCATGCGCAGATCGCTGCGCTGGGGATCGAGTTGCTCGATGAAGACGAGCACGCCGCCGCCAGGTCGCCAGCTCGGTGCCCGAAGCTCGTGCGAGCTCGTGTACAAGGTCAGCGGCGGGCCATAGAACGGCAGCAGCCGGAGGACCCACTCGGCGCCGCGCTGCTCCACGTAGGCGATCTCGCCGCGCTCGGAGACGCTGGGCCACGAAGCTCTGCCCGCGCTGGTGAGCCGCGTCACCGAGCCGGTAGCGAGCGTAATGCGATACAGCGCGTCCAGGCCCCCTTGATCGGAGACAAACACCACCGCCCGGCCGTCCGCGGAGAAGTCAGGCTCGCGCTCGTTTGTCGGCTGCTCTGTCAGTCGCCGCCGCGTTGCCGTCGCGACCTCCAGCAGCCAGACATCCCACTGGCCCCTTGAGTATTGCTGATAGACAAGATGGCTGCCGTCAGGGGAAAACCGCGGATTGCGTGCGGTCTCCTCGACTGGCAACAGTGGTTGCGCGCCGCCGCCCTCTGCCGGCAGGGACCAGAGCTGACCCATGAGATCGACAATCAGGGTGTTGTGGTCGGGTGAGAGCGCCAGGGCCATGTTGGTGCCCTGGCTGACGCTCGCGACAATTTCCTGGGCCGAGGCTGTGACGCCGAGCAGCGTGCAGAGTAGCGTGCAGCAGATTGCTCGTGCCGTCACAATCGCTGCTTCACGGTTGCAGGCGCGTGTGGCTCCATGAGCCCGTCGCGAAGCTGAACTCGTCCATGGCCCGCAGGTCGCGCTCGAATCGCACGCGCTCGTGAAACCGGTCGCGCCCCGATGCCCAGACCTCGATTACGGCGAACCAGAATCGATAACCGCCCCAGAAGTGAGGCCGGGGTATGCAAGGGGCATGTGCCGGCTCGGCTGTGCCAAACGGGTCTGGTGCGCCATAGGCCTGAGCGAGCCGCTGCGCTGCTTGCTCCAGATCAGTCGGCCCCGTGAGCGGTTGGCTCTGCCGGCTGGCGCAAGCGTTGATCTGGCTGCGCCACGGCCGGCTCGCAAAGTAGCGGTCGCTGGCCTCGTCTGGTGACTTCACGACGGGACCTTCAAAGCGCAGCTGCCGGCCGGAAGCGTCCCAGTGCATGACGCCCGCAGCCCAGCTGTTCTCGCGCAGGCCGGAAGCTTTGCGTGAGCCGTGGTTGGTGTAAAACTCTGCGTAGCCCTGCTGCCTCTCGAGCGCTTTGACGAGGACTATACGCGCCGATGGACGCCCAGCCGGGCCGGCGGTCGCCAGCGTCATCGCATTCGGGTTGGGTTGCAGGGCATCGCTGACGGCTTGATCGAGCCACTGACCGACTACAATCATCGGGTCGTCGAGCTCGGGAATGATGGTCGTCACGGTGGTTCGGCTCATCGAGGGTCTTCGGCTGCGCAGAGTAGCCCTTGGTACTAGGCTTGGCTAGCCTGAAGCGATCGACGCCGAGTCGATTTGAATGCGGGTTCTGCATCGGATGTCGGGGTGCTCGCCGCGCGGATATTCACGAGTTCAGTATAGGGATTCGACCGGAGTAGCGCTTGCACCCGATCGAGGCAGCGAGTACAACCCGCAGCCACAGGAGAGCCACCATGAGCCTAGAAGACTTACGCCAGCGGCTGAATGCTATAGATGCCGAGCTGATCGAGCTGATGGCCCAGCGGCAACAGATCGTCGCCGAGGTTAGTGCCCACAAGATCAGCACCGGCACGCCGACACGCGACTATGCCCGGGAGCGCGAGGTTCTCGAGCGTGTGCGACGCCATGCCGCCAAGCTTCGTTTCGATCCGGATGTCGCCGAGGGCATCCTGCGGCTGCTGATCCGCTCATCGCTGACGCAGCAGGAGCAGACGCGAGTCGCTGCGCAGAATACCGGCGTCGGCAAGCGGGCGCTCGTCATCGGCGGGGCGGGAAAGATGGGAGCTTGGATGGCGGATTTCTTGGCATCCCAGGGTTTCAGCGTGGAGATCGCCGATCTCGTCCCCAGCTCGGCCGTGTACCGTCGGCTCGATGACTGGCGTGATGCTGACCTGGATCAGGACATCATCGTGGTCGCCGCACCAATAAAGGCGACGGCAGAAATTCTGGCCGAGCTTGCACAGCGTCGGCCGGCGGGGCTCATCTTCGATGTCGGTTCCCTGAAGACCCCGCTCAAGGGCAGTCTCGAGAAGCTGCGCGCGGCTGGTTGCCGGGTCGCATCGCTGCATCCGATGTTTGGACCCGATACGCAGCTGCTCTCGGGACGCCACGTGATATTTATCGACGTTGGCCATGCAGAGGCGACGGCACAGGCCCGCGCCCTGTTCGCATCAACGATGGCCGAGCTGGTCGAGATGAGCCTCGATGAGCACGACCGATTGATCGGATACGTGCTCGGGCTTTCACATGCGCTCAATCTGACGTTCTTCACCGCGCTTGCTGGTAGCGGTGAGCTCGTTCCAAAGCTCAAGAAACTTTCGAGCACAACCTTCGATGCGCAACTCGCGGTCGCGAGCCGCGTCGCAGGTGACAATCCTCATTTGTATTTCGAGATCCAAGCGCTCAACGACTACGGTGGGGCGCCGCTCGAGGCGCTGGTCGCGGCCGCGCAGCAAATTCGTGAACTCATCGACAACGAAGACGAGGCGGGCTTTGTTAGCCTCATGGAGGCCGGTCGCGACTACCTTCGCGTGGAACCGACGGCTCAGTAGTCGGAGGAGTTGAGTTTTCGGTTGCGCTTCGCTGGATCGAAGTCCCGGTGCCGTTCGTTTAGAGCTGTCAGAAGATGCTACAAGACCCCCCGATCCGCAGAAACCTCTGGCCTCTGCAGCAGCAGCTGCTGGAAGCCAGAGATCTGGGCAGCGTCGTCGACCGGACGCTCGAATGTGCCGCGATGCTAGGCGGTGGGTCGAGCGCCACGGTCACTGTGGCGCTAGCGGATTCCCAGCACGAGCTTCGACACCTCTTGGCGGACCGATGGCAGTCCCCTGTCGATGCTGGCCGAATTCTATTCGTGGATACGATGCATGCACTCGCACCGTTGCTGACCGGCACTCAGGCGGCGTTATTCGGCCGCTTTGCACGGGCCGACCATCAGCTCTTATTTCCTGGCCGCGACGGTCTTGCCGCGGTGGGCCTGGCGCCACTGATCCGCAGCAATCGCTTGATTGGGAGCATCAACGTCGCATGCGAGACGCCTGGCGGGCTTGATTCGATGAGGGCGTCTGGCGACCTCGAGCAGCTGCGTGTCATGGCGGCGGTTGCTATCGAGAACGCCGTCAGCCTGGCGCGACTACGTCGCAGCGGATCCATGGACCTGCTGACCGGGTGGCACAGCCAGCAGTACCTCGAGCGTCGCTTGCGCGAGGAGATCGCGCGGAGCGAACGGAATCGCCATTCGCTAGGCTGCGTCATCGTCGATATTGATGACTTCAGAGCATTGAATTCCCGCTACGGGCACCGTGCGGGCGATGAAGTGCTGCTGGAGGTGACGCACCGGATCGAGGCGGTGATGCGCAGTAGCGATGTCGGCGTCCGCTGTGGCAGCGAGGAGTTCGCGCTATTGTTGCCGAACACGGAGGCGCAGCAGGACCTGCCTTTGATCGAGCGTATTCAGCGATCAGTCGCCTCGGCGCCGGTTGATATCGGTGTCACCGAGGGCGTTGCCGTCACGGTCTCGACTGGGGTTGCGGCGCACCTTCCGGGTGGCGCCGCCGTGGACCCCGGCCTGGCCGGCAGCGAGTTGCTCGCGCGAGCGCATCTAGCGCTTTATGAATCGCAGAGGCGTCGTAAGCGAGGCGCTCACGCTGGCCGGCTGGAATAGCCTCGAGCCATGCAGGACAATATTCGCTCATTGCACACCTGCGGAGCCGGCTCGGCACCATGGATTGGATAGACGCGGACGGTTTTCGGGCGAACGTCGGGATTATCTTGACCGATGGCCGCGGCCGCGTGCTCATCGGTGGGCGCATCGGACAGTCTGGATGGCAGTTTCCACAAGGCGGAATCGCGCCGCACGAATCGACCGAGGAGGCTTTGTATCGTGAGCTCAATGAAGAGGTCGGGTTCGAGCCCCGGCAGGTGGAAACTTTAGGGCGAACGCGCGACTGGCTGCGCTATCGTCTCCCGGACCGCTTTATTCGTCGAGAGAAAAGCCCGCTATGTATCGGCCAGAAGCAGTGTTGGTACCTGCTCCGGCTCCTCGTGGACCCCGACGAGATTCGCTTCGACACGACCGACGCGCCCGAATTCGACCGCTGCCGCTGGGTGGACTACTGGCGACCCGTCAAGGAGGTCATCTATTTCAAGCGGCATGTGTATGTGCAGGCGCTGACTGAGCTCGGGCCTTTGGCATTTCCGGAACAGGGCCCGCCGCCGCCGCCTTCGTGGTGGCCGCGCCGTTGGCAGCATGGCGCGGCGGGCGAGTAACGTCGCTCTCGGCCGGCTGTGTGACTTGATCGTGGGCTAAGATAACCGTGAGCCGGCAGAATCAATCAAGGGGTGTCCATGCGCATATCGATACTCGGGGCTGATCGGTCTTGATTGCAAGAAGGAAGCCTCGACTTATCTATCTTTTGGCCGTCGTCATCGTCGGGGCAAGCGGTGTGCTCGTCTACGAGTTAGGTCGCTTGAACGGTGGATACTCGTATCTTGACCAGCGCCGCGAGCGCGACGATCTGACCGCCGTGATCGCGGG
>JAHEEM010000353.1 GCA_024640695.1 Rhodospirillaceae bacterium
GGCTCTGATCTTCGCCTGGGCATTTGAGCTGACGCCGGAGGGGATCAAGCGAGAAGCCGAGGTTGATCGCACTGAGTCCACCACTCACGTAACAGGCCGCAAGCTCGACTTCGCAATCATCGGGCTACTGGCGATTGCTGTCGTTTACTTCGCTGTCGATAAATTCGCACTCCAATCTGAGCCAGAGCAGGCATCCGTTGTGCGAGAAAAATCGATCGCGGTGCTGCCGTTTGACAACATCAGCCCCGATCCCGAAGACGCCTACTTCGCAGACGGCATTCACGACGAGGTCCTGGCCCAGCTCTCGAAGATCCGAGACCTCAAGGTGATCTCGCGCACCTCGGTCATGCGCTATCGCGGAGAAGACAGGCCCTCTTCGCCGGAGATCGCCGCCGCACTGGGTGTTGCCAACCTTCTAGAAGGAAGTGTGCGGCTCGCCGGAGATCAGGTGCGGATCACGATTCAGCTAATCGAGGCGGAGAATGACGCCCATCTCTGGACAGAGACGTACGACCGCGAATTGACGGCTGCCAACATCTTTTCGATCCAGAGCGCCGTCGCCAAGACCGTTGCGGATGCGTTGCGTGCCACGCTGTCACCGGGAGAGCAAGAGCAACTCGCGACCGTGCCGACTGATAACCTCGCCGCCTATCAGGCGTATCTGCTCGGAAAACAATTTCTGGCGAAGGAGACTACCGCGGCCACGTTAAAGGCGATGAATTATTTTCGGCAAGCCGTCGAGTTGGATCCCGAGTTTGCACTAGCGCATGTCGGCCTCGCGGACAGCTATATCACCCAAAACGAGACCGGCGGCCTATCCCCAGAAGAAATGCTTGGGAAAGCGCAAGCCGCAACAGAGACGGCCCTAAGGCTAAACGAGGCGCTGGGGGAGGCGCATAGCTCGCTCGCCACGATCAGGTATTACAGGAGCGACTACGAGGGAGCCGAGGCCGCTTATAAGCGGGCCTTGGAGCTGAACCCGAACTATGCATCGGCTTATTATTGGTACGGCATGTTGCTGACCCGAGATCTAGGTCGACCCGATGAAGGCCTGAAACTGCTCAGGAAGGCGGTAGAGTTGGATCCTTTGTGGCCTGCTGCAATCGTGTGGGTGGGTTTAAATCTCTCCGGGCTGGGTCGATTCGACGAGTCCCTGTCATGGTTAGAGAGATCGGTCGAGGTCGATCCTGACTTTGCTTGGGGCCATGGCCTCATCGGACACCATCATCTTCTCGTATCGGGGCAATACGAGCGATCCGTCGTGCAGACCAGGAAGGCCCTGTCACTCGATCCCGGTGATCAAAACTATCCTGCATTTCTAGGTATGGATTTCCTCGACCTCGGCGACCTCACCGAGGCCAGAGTCTGGGTCGACCGAGCTGTCCAGATGGCCCCAGAAAACATATGGCCGAACACGGCCATGAGCCTTCTCCTTACACTACGCGGCGATGACGCTGCTGCCCTGAAGCACGCTCGCATAGCACAATCGGACTGGAAGTCGGAGACGTTTCCGCTGAAGCTCGTCGTCGATGGAGAACTGAGAGAGGGTAGATACGCCGACGCGCCCTCTCTGTATGAGAAAACGTATCCTGAACTGCTCAAGAACGATCCAAAGATCGACGGTAGCAACTGGCGACCGGCAATCGATGTCGCACTGGTACTTTCCAAAACCGATGAACGGGAGCAGGAGAATCTACTGCTGATTCGAAGCCTCCGTCATATTCAGACTCTGCCGCGCCTCGGTTTTTTTGGCTACGGCATCGCCGACGCACAGATCTACGCGTTGCAAGGTGAAAAACAGAGGGCGTTGTCGGCTCTTCGGCAAGCCATCGACGAGGGCTGGCGTGCTGGTTGGCGATACTCCCTCAAATCAGACCCGATTCTGGAATCACTACACGACGAACCCGAATACCAGGCGATGATCGAAGAGATTGAAGCCGACATGGCGGAACAGCTGGCTCGCGTGCGCGAGGTGGAGAAAAGCGGGGAGCTAGAACCGATCCCCGAGATCTCAGCGACGACCCACTGATATCCGCCGCCTTCCGGCGACTCCCCCACAGGCGTTCAATAACTAAAGAGGATGGTCTCTCTCGGAACAGAGTCCTTGGGAGGGTGACTCAGATGTGGGTCAAATGAGTTGACTAAGGTCAGACGCTTTTGGTCAAGTAGAGCTGAAGAGTGGAAAAGATCCTGCACGCTGGGACTGAAAGGCGGCCGCGCTAGCATCTCTTCATGGACTC
>JAHEEM010000156.1 GCA_024640695.1 Rhodospirillaceae bacterium
TTGCCTCCATGTCGAGCGCGTACGCTTCTGCTCGGCTGCAGACGACAACGGCTGTGGGCCTCACGGAGGCAAACAGCCTGCAGCCGTTACGTGTGCCGGTATGATGGGATTCAATGGCTTCGACAGCCAGGACCGTCAAGGTGGCGCTGTCGATGATCGGACGGAGGCGAAGCTTCTGCATCTATCGCTCGGCTGTGCACAGCCGCCGCATGCCCTGCCAAAATGCGGGGGACAGCACTAGCGCCAGTGTGAGATAGATCACCTGGACTGGTATGAGCCTCAGGCTTCCGCTCGTATCGAGCTCGAAGGTTGCGTCATAGAACTCCGGCTCGATGCTGATCGACATCTCGCGGACGGCGGCGAGCATTCCAGCAATCGGTCCTACGACGGCCCACAGTCGTCCTGTCTCGGCAGGGTCGCCGAGACCGATACGCAAGCCTAGCCGGAGATCTCTTTTCTGAATGGCGTGCCATAAATCGCCGACGAACCGAAGGATGCGCCGCCTGAATCGCCGCTGCCGTAGAGCGCCAACGACATCCCGTTTCTTTCGCTTAGAGGCAATCGAACGATCGATTCGTGGCTCGGTCTTCTTCCTTGGCGCAGGTTTAGAATTCGATTTGGCTAGGGGTATCGGCACGCTTACCAAGCCAAATGCCCAGTAGAGTCGGACGTCCTGCTCCAGGACCTGATGCCGCGAAACGTGGAACTGCACCGTGACTGGGATCGCCAAGACGGCGATCGTCACTAGCAGGAGCGCCGCTGCCCAGGTCAGCATGCGGCAACCGGGCCCTAGTTAGGCGTCTTCTCAGCCTTTCCGGAGGCGGCTTTACCGATGGCTTCGGCCACCTTCTCCAGTACCGAGGCTGTGCCGGACTTGATTGGTTCGACCCGAACCTGGTCCCCATTGACAATGACGAGCGCGACGGGCTTTACGCCGCCGCCGCCGCCCGTGCCACCGCCCTGACCGGCGCCTTTTTGCGGTTCGGAGCCTTCGCCGCCGCCGACGCCGAATCCGAAACCGACGCTAACCAGCGGAATGAGCGTCGTGCCTTCGATCTTTATGGGCTCACCAACGACGGTCTTGGTGTTCAACATACGTTCGATCTCTCCGACGGCCCTATCGAACAGTTTCCCGACGTCTTCCATTACCTTCTCCTGATCCGAAAAAGCATTTTTTTGAGTCTTCATGTCGGCCTTCAATCGCTTCGCAAGCCGACTTAAACACTTCGAGTTCAACACCGGGGTTTGATCGCCACTATTCGTAGTTCTACCTAGCGCTAAACGCTATCTCTGACGTATCCGAATCGCACTGCAATGTTCTGACGATTTTGATTCCGATCATGCGTCATTGATGCTCTGTCGAACCTGCCGCTGGGGCCGTTCTGCGCTAGGTAGATACCGAGACGCCAGCCCAACGATAGGCGCTCCTGTAGTACTGTGTGCCGCAGATGCGGGATCTAGGGCGCTTTTTTAGTATATGAAGTTAGGGAGCCTAGCTATGGATGAACAAAAAGGGGCTAAATATTTTCAGGTCAATACGGTGGGCCCGGTCGATGGTCCTGTGGGTATGGACATTGGTATCTGGCTCAACTTCGATACAGACCAGGGAAAAATTAGATTGAAGTTATCTCACAAAGATGCAGCCGAGCTTCAGAAGAAACTGAAAGCCGAAAAATCTCTTGCTGCGAGCAAGAAATAGGGTCGACAAGAAACCAGGCAATCGCATCAGGGTTGAGCTCGATGGGGCCGCCGCTGAGCATGACCCGTCGCTGACGAGGCTCGTTTCGTTCGCGAGCCGCCAGGTGCCGTTAGCCGCTACTTTTGATCCTTGAGGGCCGCGAGCTTTCTGTACAAGGCTCGCTCACTGATTCCGAGTGCGGCAGCGAGCTTCTTTCGATCGCCTTGATAGCTTGCCAATGCCTTGCGTAGGTAGCGCTGCTCAGCTTCCTTGAGCGGGACAATTCTCAAGGCGGCTTCGGATTCCATGCGGTCCGATTGGACGCGGCACCTCTCTGGTAAGTGCTTTGGGCGCACTATTCCATCGTCCGACAGAATCACAGCGCGTTCCACAATGTTTCGTAGCTCTCTAATATTGCCCGGAAAACCGTATCGACGTAAGTATTCCAGTGAGTCATCGGAGAACGTGACATGAGTCGCGGTCAACCGTTCGAGGATCGTGGCGATCAGCGCTTGCAGATCGTCCAGCCGGTCTCGAAGTGGCGGTAACATTATTTCAAAGACGCTCAGTCGATAGTAAAGATCTTCCCGGAAAGACCCAGACGCGATCATTTGGGATAGGTCTTTGTGGGTTGCGCATATCAGGCGGAAATCCGCTTCCTGCCAATCGTTGCTGCCCACACGCCGATAATGGCGTGTCTCGAGGAGCCGCAGAAGCTTCACCTGATCCGATAAGGGGATATCCCCGATCTCATCTAGAAACAGGGTACCGCCGCGTGCGGCTTCAACAAGACCGGGCTTATTGGCTTCTGCCCCGGTGAAAGCGCCTTTGACGTAGCCGAACAGCTCGCTCTCAAACAAGGTTTCCGGAAGGCCAGTGCATTCGACGGGCACGAAGGCCTCGTTCTTCCGGTCGCTCAGACGATGGATTGTTTCCGCGACAAGCTCCTTGCCGGTGCCGCTTTCGCCGAGAAGCAACACGTTGGTATCGCTCCGTGCAACGCGCTCAACGAGCGCGAGCATCTTCTGGAAGGAAGGCGCATGACCCACGAGTCTGTCTCGAGAAGACATCGTGGTGGCGACATCCGAGGGACACATTCGCTCGATGAAGAAGACGACTTCGTCGGTATCTGGATCCTTTATCGGCCACATCTCGACATTGACGTACTCCTTACCGCGCGGCGTGTGATGAATATGCAGAACGCGGGTGTTCTCGCCGGTTTCAAGGCTCTGCTTCAGGGGGCAGGACTCGCCGGCCATATCACACGGTACGGAATATCGATGCGATACCTGGTAGCAGCGCGCTGCCCGTTTCTTCTCGATGAATCCATAGACCGACCGATAGGCGCTGTTGGCCATCAGAATCTCGTAGTCCAGGCTCAAGAGAATCGAAGGCTCCCGGAAGCTATTCAGAATGGCCTGGATCTCGTTGCTCGGCTGCATGGCTGCCGATAATGGCAGAAATCGCTGCGCGCGGCACGTCAAAAAAGGCAGTTTGCGAGATGCGATGGGCACGAACGGCCGCATAAGGCATTGAAATCTTTGAAGATACGCTTTTGGCACGAATCACGCATTGAGATTGACAAGATTAATGTCATCGCACCAGAGGAGAAAGTCATGGTTCATTGGCAACCGGTTATCGCGCTGATGGTCTTCGTCGCCCTGTTCGGCACTGTTATGACCGCCGTCGCCCTGTTAATGGCATGAGAATATCCCGGGCATTGCGTGGCTTTGGGGCTCGGCGCAAGAGAAATGCGGCGCTGATCCCTCGTGCCTCGCGAGTAGTGTTGCCTGCCATCTTGCTCGCGCTCATCGGCTGTAGCTCAGGGTCGGACAGCCCGCCGCTTCAGATACAGACAGGCCCGACAGATGTCACCTCTGTAGACAGCGACGGGAATACCTCGGTCAATGCCGGCTCATTGGCGGTGGAGCTCGTGTCCCTGCCGCTCGGGAGTCTCAGCGATGTGGAGGCCGCGGGGATCGTATTCATGCGCGAAGAGGAGAAGTTGGCCCGGGACGTCTATGTCACCTTAGGAAATCAGTGGAGTCAGATCATTTTCGCCAATATCGCTGCCAGCGAGCAGACGCATACGGATTCCGTGTTGGAGTTGATCACACGCTACGGGTTGATCGATCCTGTCGGTTCCAATCTGCCCGGCGTCTTCTTGGATGGATCGCTGCAAGGGTTGCATGACGTGCTTGTCGCGCGCGGTTCCGCAAGCCTGATCGACGCATTGATCGTGGGGGCGGAGATCGAGGAAATTGACCTCATTGACCTCGATCTACGGCTGCTGGACGTCGTTGGCAACGACGACATCGAACTTGTGTATGAGAATCTCAAGAAGGGATCACGGAATCATCTTCGCGCATTCGTCAGAAATCTCGAGAACGAGAATTACTCGTATCAACCTCAGCATCTCACTCAGGCGCAGTTCGAGGCGATCCTTAATGGTGCTATGGAATCTGGAGCGATTCCTTGAGTTTTCGGCGCGAGTTTCACAGGTTTCGAGGGCAGGGCTCTAACGGACCTTCCTAACTGCGGAAGGCCATGATGGGCGGAACGAGGGTATCTACGTATTCCGTCGATAGCCCCGCTTAGCGAGTATCAAGACGTTCTAAACAGTGGAGGGAGAGACTCAAATGAAGTTGTCAATTGTTATGCGTGGTGTCATCGCAATTCTGCTCGGGTCGTTCGCGCTCTCGGCAATGGCACAGGACGACGTGCAGGCGCTGGCGGACCGATGGGCGCGGGCCTACAACGCATATGATCGTGCAGCGCTCGCGTCTTCCTATACGGAGAACGCGCGTCTCATGATGCATGGAACGCCCACCATCGCAGGCCGAGCGGGCATCGGCGAATTTTGGGCGGCCGATTTCGAGGACCGCAATCCCTTGACGATCTTGACAGTGACGCATTCTGTCGAGGGGTCGGACATGACGCTCGTGCATGGTAACTACCGGGTGATCAACCGTGAGGATGGAGCCAACCTGGCCAATGGCCGGTTCGCGCACATCTGGACGCGCCAGTCCAACGGAGATTGGCTACTCGACCGCGATCTATGGAGCGAGTACTTCGACCCCTATGAATCGACGGAGCGCATGGATAGCGAGGTCCAGGTGCTTGCGGACAGATGGGTCCAGGCCTATAACCGTCACGATCGATCCGCGCTGGCTGCTCTGTACACTGCTGATGCGCGCGTGATGACGCATGGCGATCCGACGATCGCCGGCCGCGCGGATATCGGCGAATACTGGGCGCGAGATTTCGAGGAAGGTAATCCTTTGACGCTGCTAACCGTAACGCATGCGCTCGAAGGCGCGGACATGACCCTCGTGCACGGCAACTACGAGGTCATTGATCGCGACGATGGATCGACGTTGGGCGCAGGCCGGTTTGCTCATATCTGGACCGGTGACCGGCGAGATAGGCGTGGCTGGACGCTGGACCGCGATCTTTGGTACCAGCGTTGACAATCAGGTAGTGAGACAGCCGCAGGATAGACAAGAATCCGATTATATAAGCATCGGCTAGTCGCGGCGCTCGTCGCGATCGCTGGCACGATGCTCTTGGCTTGGTGAGTCGCTTCAGCACAGTGGAGCGACTCTCCGTCCTAGATCGCAGCTTCCACGAGCGCCTATCTCCTGATGGCGGCTCTGGTCGACCACGCAGCGCATCGGCTCCTGGGCTGAGAGCGTCTCGAGGAGTTACCGCTCAACGGATCGCCCGGCGAGAAAGGAAGCGGGCGAGGGCAGCAGGTGCTTGGGGGCTGGCTACGCGTTCGGAATCATTCTTCCCGCCGCCCGGCGCAAGTCATCGGCATAGTCATTGAGCTTCTCAGCGATGAGGAACTCTTCCCGTTGAGCAAACTCCTCTGCTAGCTGTGCAAGGTCTTCTGCCGTATCGCTTACAATCTGCTTTGGCGGCGCGGCGATAGAATCTTCCTCCTTGAGCTTCTGTTCGAGCTCTGCAGCGTCTTCGTGCGAGAGCTTCAATCTGAGATTGCCTTGATCGGTATCGAGCTCAAGCCAGATTCCGACATCCATGCCCACAGGGCCATGAATGCCGACGACGCTATTGACCTGATAGAACGCGGGCGTTGCTTGGTTGCTCATCTCAAACTCCTACTAAAACATCTTCATTGTATCGATTATCGTCGCGGCAGCGTCTGTCTGTATCAGTGATTCTACTTAGGATTGTTGGTCGTATGACACTTGTCAGCGAACCCGTCTTTTCATGGACAGGGAACTATGCTGCAAGCAAGCCGGGCTGACCGAGGATGGGCGAGACGTGATCCGGCGCCTAGACTGTGCGTTTAGTTGCGCTGCGGTGAAATCTTGTTCATGCTCAAAACGTTCGGCGCGGTTGTCGGTGTGAGTAATGCGAATAGATAAACGACCATTCGCGGCAAGTCCCTTGAGGACCAGCACAAGATGCGGAACGTAAAGATTCCGTAGTTCTTCGCCAGCGCGGCCGACGATGAGGCCACATTCGTCAACGAGGGGGCAGTAAGTTGTCGGATCAAATTCGAGTCTTGATCGACGAGTCCAAGCTGACTGGATTGCAGCTGACCGTGTTGGGCGTGTGTTTCTTTCTGAATATGCTCGACGGTATGGATGTGCTCGCGATCTCTTTCGCGGCCCCTGCGATCGCAGACGAATGGTCGATATCGCCGCAGTCGCTGGGTATCGTCTTTAGTGCGGCCCTTGTCGGGATGACGGCTGGGGCGATTTTCTTGTCGCCCTATACGGACGTCATCGGCCGGCGCAGGATGATCCTGGCCAGCCTGGTGATGATATCGCTGGGTATGCTGGCGACTTCGCTTGCCAACTCCGTGCCCGCGTTGATCGCGCTGCGCTTCCTGGCAGGGCTCGGTATCGGGTCCATGCTCGCGAGCATGACCTCGATGGTCTCGGAGTATGCGCCAGACCGATTCAGGAACGTGTTCATTCTGGTGCTGCATGCGTCGTATTCTATTGGCGCAATCATCGCGGGGTTTGTTGCGGCCGGTCTTTTGCCAGTAGTAGGCTGGCGGCCACTTTTCGTTGTTGCTGGATGCGCCTCGTTAGTGGGCATTCCGATTGTCTGGTTTCTGTTGCCCGAGTCGCTGGATTTCCTTACGAAGAAACAGCCCAGCGGGGCGCTCAAGAAGGTCAATGCGGTGCTCACACGCATGGGGCATGCGACGCTGGAAATGCTGCCGAGCCAAGAAAGTGACGGCGAGTCCTCGCCGGGGTTGTCTTCGATATTCGCTGGTGAGTTTCGGGATCGGACGATCTGGCTGTGGCTATCATTTTTTATGGGCTTCGCGACGCTGTACTTCCTGCTGAGTTGGGTGGTTAAGCTCGCCATTGAATCGGGTCTGGCGCTCGAGAATGCGATCTACGCTGGTGTTTGCCTGAACCTCGGGGCGTTCTTTGGCTCCGTGAGCCTCGGATTCTTATCCAACCGCTTCGGCTTGACGCGGGTCATCGGCTTGTTCTTCATCGCCAGCGCGGTGTTTGTCGTTGTCTACGGTTCGGCGGGTGCTAGCGTCGCGATGAGATTGATCTTGGTTTTCATGCTGATGTATTTCGTGCAAGGCGCGTTTACGGGGCTCTACGCCGTCGCGGCAAGAATCTACCCGACCGAGATCCGCACGACCGGTATCGGCTGGGCCATCGGTGCCGGCCGCCTCGGCGCGATTTTCGGCCCGATCGTCGCGGGACTGGTGCTGGGGGCGGGTGTCTCCATCAGCTGGACGTTCGCGATCTACGCGGTACCGATGATACTCGCCGCCTTTTTCGTAGCCAGAATCAGTGTGGTCGATGCCAAGTAACTGGCGAGACACCGAGTACCGGTAATCCTTGCGAGCCGGCCCCGTAACGAACAGGGATCTAGCGCTGCGTCGTGCGCCGCCGTGTCGGCCGCCCCCTCCTGATCAGGCCCGCGACCCCGCTGCGA
>JAHEEM010000157.1:0-6977 GCA_024640695.1 Rhodospirillaceae bacterium
AACAGCCGTGTGCTCGAGCAGGCGAAAGATCGCCGGGTGCCGCTGCTCGAGCGGCTGAAATTTCTCTGTATATCATCAACGAATCTAGACGAGTTCTTCGAGATCCGCATTGCCGGGCTCAAGCAGCGCCTCGAGATCAGCCCGTTGTCCACCGGACCGGATAACCTTCCCCCCGAGCAGACGCTACGCACGATCGCCCGCAAGGTCCACAGGCTGGTCGAAGACCAGTATCGAGTTCTCAACCAGGAACTACTACCCGCCCTTCACGAGCACGGAATTCGTTTCTTAAACAGAGACGACTGGAGCAGCGCTCAACGTACATGGCTCCAGAGTTACTTTCATACCGAGATCGAATCCCTGCTGAGCCCGACTTCCCTCGACCCGACTCGGCCTCTGCCGCGCATTCTCAACAAGAGCTTGTGCTTTATTTTAGATATCGACGGGCGCGATGCTTTTGGGCGTGCATGCGGACAGGCCATCGTGCAAGCACCCCGAGCCCTGCCTCGCTTGATCAAGCTCCCGCAGTGGCTGCCGGGCGTCGGCAAGGCAGACTTCGTGTATCTGTCTTCGATCATTCACGCGTTCTTGAATGAGCTGTTTCCCGACGTCAAGATAAGAGGCTGCCACCAGTTCAGGGTGACTCGGAATAGCGATCTCTATGTCGACGATGAGGAAGTCGACGATTTACTGCGTGCGCTGGAAGGTGAGCTCTTCGAGAGCCGATACGGCGCCGCTGTTCGCCTCGAGACCGCGGCAGATTGCTCCGAGGAGCTCGCGAAATTTCTGTTGCAACACTTCGAGCTGACGGACCGGGATCTCTACCGCGTCAACGGGCCCGTCAATCTCAACCGGCTACTTGCCGTCTACAACCTGGTCGATAGACCCGAGCTGCGCGACCCGCCATTCGTGCCGCGTATTCCGCGCACGTTAGCACGCTCCACAATTTTCGAGGCGATCTCGAAGAACGATATCCTGCTGCATCACCCATTCGACTCGTTCGCCCCGGTCATGGATTTCGTTCAGCAGGCCGCCGAGAATCCGACGGTGCTCGCGATCAAGCACACGCTCTATCGCACGACTCCGGACTCGCCGATCGTGGACAGTCTCGTGAAGGCTGCGAAGGCCGGCAAAGAAGTTACCGTGATCATTGAGCTACGAGCACGCTTCGACGAGGCCTCAAATATTGAGCTCGCAGCAAAACTCCAGGAGGCAGGCGCCCACGTGGTATATGGCGTGGTCGGCTTTAAGACGCATTGCAAAATGATTCTCGTGGTACGACGCGAAGGCCACCTGCTCAGACGCTATGTTCATCTGGGCACGGGCAATTATCACCCTCACACGACGCTGCTCTACACGGACTACGGGCTGCTCACGGCGAACGAAATACTAGCCGAGGATGTTCACCATATCTTCCTGCAGCTCACGAGCCTTATGAGAACGCGGCCTCTTAATCAGATTTATCAGTCACCGTTCACACTGCATGATCGGCTCATACACATGCTCGAGCGCGAGCGCAGACATGCCGACGCCGGCGGAACAGGTCATATCGTCGCGAAGGTCAATGCGCTCGTCGAGCCCGAGCTCATTCAGGCTCTTTACCGCGCATCGATGGCCGGTGTGCATATCGATCTCATCGTCAGGGGCGTCTGTTGCCTGCGACCAGACATCCCGGGCATCTCGGACAACATTCGTGTGCGCTCCATCGTCAGCCGCTTTCTAGAGCACACCCGCTGCTACTATTTCTACAACGATGGCGCTGAGGAACTCTACTGCTCCAGCGCCGACTGGATGGATCGAAATTTTTACCGCCGCGTGGAGCTGATGTTCCCCATTCTCGACGACGGCCATCGCGAACGGATCATCGCGGACCTGGACACCTATCTCGCCGACAATTCCCAGTCCTGGGTGCTGCGGCCCGATGGCAATTACACGCCGCTCACGCCAGGCGATGGGGAGCCGGAGATCTCCGCCCAGGAAGTATTACTGCGGCGGGCTGCGGAAACGCTCTAGAACGGGACGTCAGATCGAGCAGTTATTGCTGGAACACGTGCCCATCGACCTTTCTGGACACATGCCGTCAGAGCCAACCGATCCCCGGGTACGGCAATAAGCGTTAGATACCGGTGGCCGCGCACTCCCCTCCAAAATATTGAGCTTCAAGCAGGACCTGCGAGTTGCCTGCAGAGAAACTCACGCTTGTTTCAAACGGGACGACCATAAGCGCGACACCGTGACGGTAGAAAAGCTCAAGGCTGTCTCGCGACCAATCCGCGCCGGGCTCGAAGCGAGCGACGCAATCGGCATCGCCCGCGAACGATGGCGGCAGTGTTTGATCGCTACCTCGCGATCGAGCGTCGTATCCGTCGCGCGATACACCTCGGCCATGCCACCGGTGCGGATGGACCCGGAAACCTCGTAAGCGCCGAAGCGCATCCCGGCTGCGAGCGCCATGATGTTTGTTTTGCTCAGCTACTCACTATTCCGTTAGTTGCCCGGTGACGTACTTGTGCAGGACATTTGCTATCAGTGTCTGATACGGCATGCCTTCCTCGAGTGCCTTGGCCTGAATGTCCTGCAAGTCGCTCGATGAGAGTCAAATATTGACTCTCCGGTCCTTGAGTCCCGTCGCGCGGGCCGCTTCCTTTATCCGGGCGAGCTCTTTCTTTGTGGCAATCGACCGCAGATTACCCTTGTCGTACGCATCGATTGACGCGTCGATCGTCGGGCGACCCGTAGTCGGTGCCGGGCACTTAGTCGCTTTAGTCGGATTAGTCGGTGTCCGGCACCTAGTCGGGCAGCGCAAACACGTAGATCGCATTGCCGAACGGCGGGTGGCGCACGTCGGGCGCGATTATTCCAGGCACGACGCGCGGGCTGCCGCCGCCGATGCCCGTCGGCACGGCGATGTACTGCGTGCCGTCGACGCGGTAGGTGATCGGAAAACCCTGCACGGAAGTTGCAAGCTTGGTCTCGAAAAGAACCTCACCGGTCTCGACGTCGATTGCCCGGAAACGCCGGTCGAGATCACCGACAAACACCAGCCCGCCGGCCGTGGACATCGTCGCCGTCAGAAACGGCGCGCGCTGCTCGATGCTCCAGGTCTCCTCCATCGTGACGACGTCGTAAGCGCCGAGCTTGCCGATGTTCCCATCGGTGCCCGGCATCTCGTAAAAGCGTCGGTCCGCGGACGTGCCGCCCGAGCCCGGCACCAGCTCGACCATGCGGCCGCGGATCTCCATGCAACTCTGGCTCAAAGGAATCACGAGCTGGCGGCTCGGCGCGTGATAGGTCATCGCCTGCCAGTTGTGACCGCCCTCGGTGCTCGGGCAGGACGATACCCACTCACCGGGCTTGTTGTCGATGATGTCCCGACGATAGCGCGGCTCGCCGGTCTCGGGGTCGAAGCTCTCGAACACGTTCTGAAACACCGTCTCGTGATGATCGATATAGCGGCCCGTCTGGCGATTGACCTTCCAGAGAACGCCGGGCTTGCCGATCGTGAACAGTGTCCTCTCGCCGTCGATGTCGACGAGCACTCGCTCATAGACCTCATCGAGATCGAGCGACTCGCCCGGCGAGTGCTGGTAGTACCAGTCGAGCCGACCGGTATCCGGGTCGAGCGCCAGGCTCGAGCTCGTATAGAGCCCGCGGTCGAGCGCGCTGTTGTGGCGGCTGACCGGCATCCAAGGCTTGGCTTGCGCGACACCCCAATAGGTCAGATTGAGCACGGGATCGTAGGTGCCTGTGATCCAAGTCTCGCCGCCGGCGCGATAAAAATTGGACAACTCCCCCCAAGTGTCGCCACCGGGCTCGAGATCGCGCGCAATGGTATAGAAACGCCAGAGCTCACGGCCGGTGCCAGCGTCGTACGCGCTGATGAAGCACTTCTCCTCTTGGTACGTCGCGCAGTTGGCAAGCCCAGAGATGACCTTGCCGTTGATGACGATCGGGCTCGACGACAGCGCATAGTTGGCCGCCGATCGATCGCCGATGACGGTATCCCAGACGAGCTCGCCCGTGGCGGCATCGAGCGCGACGATGCGCGCGTCGTTGGTGCCGACGAAGACCTTGTCGTCGTAGATCGCAAGCCCACGATTCGCGCCAGAGGCAATATTCGGCCCGAGATGGTTCTCCCAGATAAGATCGCCGGTCGCCGCGTCGAGCGCCTGGACGATATTGCTCGTCGAGTTCACAAACAGCGTGCCGTCGTGCACGACGGGCGCGGGCTCACTGCGGCCGCCCTCGGCGATCGCCCAGGCCCACTTGAGCTGCAGGCGCTGCACGTTGTTGCGGTTGATCTCGTCGAGCGGGCTGTAGTTCCACGCCTCGTAGTTACCGCGCAGCATGGGCCAGTCGTCACCGGCCCCAGCGAGCAGCATGTCCTCGGTCACGGGCGAGTAGTCTTGTGCCGTGCCGCGCGCAGTCAACCCGATCGGCCCGACCGGCGCCTCGGTGCTATTGGCCGCTGCGGCCAGTGCTGGGAGGCCTTCGGGCAACTCGCCGTCTGCGATGCTGCCGATAATCGTGTTGCTCGCCGCAGTTAGCGCCGTGCCGCCCGGCGCCGCGCCGTTCGCGCGCAGAATGAATGCCGCCAGGTTCACGTACGTCACCTCGCCGAGGCTCCCAGGCTGGCCCGGCGGCATCGGCATGGCCGCGCCCATGTAGGCGATGAGCTGGGCTGCCGTGCGCTCGCCCCAGATACCCATAAAACCGTTACCGACGAGTGGGCGTGCTTCGTTCAGGCCGCTCAGGTCCGGCTGGTGGCAACCCGCGCAGTGCAGGCGGTAGGAAGCGAGCCCCGCGGCGGCCTGCGACTCGGTGAACGCAGCCGGTTGCGCCTGCGCCGTGACGGCCATCGCCGCCAGCGCAGCAAACGACCCAAGAGATCCGAATGTGGAACCGCAGCGCATCAAGACACCCTCACCTTATATATTTCCCGTCTAATGCTGATTGCTGCGCTTTGGCTACGGCAGCAACCATCCCCATAGGTTGCCGGCTGGCGCGATCTGGCTGTGAATCTGGATATAAAGTCGCCCGTCGCCAAGCGCCTGCGCCTGCTCGGCCGTGAGATCCCACTCGCCCGAGAAATTTCCCTCCGGAGCTTGCTCCACTTCTAGATCGAGCACCGGCCCGCCACGAATGCCCAGCGCGGGCCCGAGGTGCAGGTGCGCGACCGTCGCCGGCGCCTGCAGCCCAGCGAACGATCCGGTCACGCTGAGACGTCGACCGTCGAGCACCGCGGATCCCACACCCGAGCCCGTAACCTGCGGGCGGTTCTCAACATCGAGCGGCAGCGGCGCAAGCCGCGCCTCGAAAACCTGGCCATTCTGTGCACCAGCGGTCCAGGCAAACATCAGCACCCAGGTGAAAAGCAGTGTGCGTCGCATCATTCCCCAACTCGCTCTTATTTTTGTGGCTCTCGCGTGATCGGGCCGACCGCCCGATTCGTCGAATTTCCTGTAGCCCAGCAATCTGCTCAGCCCAAGGATAGCGCGCCGGTGGCGCCACGCCTAGAAACATCCCAGCGAACCTCTGCCGGCACTCCGCTGGGCATCGTCGAAACAGCGCGCGTCGTTAGCCAGGCCAGGCTGATGGCACCGATGCGGACCTGGCCGGCAGGAAAAAGTGGTAGCCTTCCATAGCCACGCGAGCCGAAACGGGGACGGCTATACCAATGACACAAGCATTCGAATCGTTCCGCCCACGCGCCGTTCTGCTGGCATGCTTGCTGGGCTCGGTATTTATTGCCGAGGCCGACGCGCAAAGCGCCGACCGGCTCGCGCATGGCGGCGACCTGAGCGGCGTCTGGAACAACGCAACCCGCGGTGGCTATAGCGGCTGGGGCTTTAGCCTCGAGCCACCGCCGATGACGCCGTGGGCGCAGGAGCGCTTCGACGCATCGCGGCCGACGTTCGGCCCACGCGGTGTCATGGCGATCCAATCGAACGATCCCGTCTACCAGTGCTATCCGCCGGGCCTGCCGCGCGTGTATTTCCACCCGTTCCCGATGGAGATCATCCAGCTGCCCGGGCGCGTGCTCGTGATGTTCGAGTACCACCATCAGAACCGTCAGATATATACCGACGGACGCGGTCACCGCGAGGATCTGGCGCCGTTGTGGCTGGGCGACTCAATCGCTCGTTGGGAGGGTGAGACGCTCGTTGTCGAAAGCACGAACTTCAACGACGAGACCTGGCTCGACCGCCGCGGCCTACCGCACAGCGATCAACTCAAGGTCACCGAGCGTATGCACATCCGCGACGACGGCCTGCTGCAGATCGACATCACCGTCGAAGACCCGGTTGCCTTTTCACAGCCATGGATGGGCCAGCGCCTCTACGAGCGCGTCGACTGGAGCATCGAGGAGTTCGCATGCATGGAGCGCAACCGCAGCGACGAGTTCATCGAATTCGAATCGCAACTGCTCGAGCAGGGCGAAGGCGAGCCCGAATAATTCGCTGACGGCCTTGCCGTACTTACTCCGGCTCCGGATGGTGCGGGTCGATCCAATAGACTTCCTCGGGCTGCTCGACAGCCTCGATGTCCAAGTTCACGACAATCGGCTGCTGGTCGTTGCGCACGAGCACACACTCCAGGGGCTCGTCACCGCTCGCATTGATCTCTTGATGCGGCACGTACGGCGGCACGAAAATGAAATCGCCCGGACCTGCCGTTGCCGTATATTCGAGACTCTCGCCCCAACGCATCCGCGCCTGTCCCTTGACGACATAGATGATGCTTTCGAGCGCGCCGTGATGGTGCGCACCGGTTTTCGCATTGGGCTGGATTGCGACCGTGCCGGCCCAGATCTTCTGCGCGTTCGCTGACGCATTGGTGATCGCCGCGAGCCGCTGCATTCCCGGCGTCTGCGCCGTATTGGAATCTAATTGGTTCTTGTGGACGACGCGCACGCCGTGCTTGCGCCAATCGGTTTGCTGTTCGGTCACGGTGTTGTTTCCCCTGCAGACTGATTCGAG
>JAHEEM010000157.1:6987-7526 GCA_024640695.1 Rhodospirillaceae bacterium
CAGTCTGCGATTATTCAAGGTATGGTGAGGTTGATCAAATCGCCACGAGGAGGCCTATTCACTGCGTAAGTCCGGCGCGCGGCCTCACGCGTGCGTCACTATAGCCCCGAGCGGGCGGCTGCCGGGCCGCCCGCCGCAGCCCACAACCGCGGTCACCCGTTCATCTGCGATGCGCCGAAATGACGTAGACTCGCAGCCTCCGGAGCACTAGGCCACCACGCGTTCGAACGCGCCAGTCTTGATCGAAAATATCTCAGCCTTGATCGTATTCGCCGAACAGCATGCCGCCGTGCTGGTCGGGCTCTCGCTTGCGACGCTGATCATGACATTCATCCTGCTGCCGATCATGATCACGCGGCTGCCGGCAGATTACTTCGTCGAGGCCCGTCGGCCACGGCCGCTGTCGCGCCACCTCATCCTGCACGTGCTGCTGGTGGCGCTCAAAAATCTCCTCGGGTTCGCCTTGGTAATGCTGGGAATCGTACTGCTTTTTCTGCCCGGCCAAGGCCTGCTGATGTCGATCGTCGGCCTGACGGTAA
>JAHEEM010000158.1 GCA_024640695.1 Rhodospirillaceae bacterium
GGATATGGCCTCGCTCGAGGCCCCAGTTCAGCAGGCGACTGCGGCAAGCCCGGACGTTGCGGCACTCAGATAACGAGCGCAAAGACGCCTGACGGAAACCGCATCCGAACAAGCGGTTTCGCTAAGCTCAAGGTTTGCAAGCCTGTCCACAGAAGGTGGTGGAGAGGCCTCCGGGGCGTGGGCGGCCTCTAGCAGCCCTACAACAGAACGTCTAGGACGCTCCAATAATCGTCTGCTAAGACGTTGATACGCAGGGGGGCATCGGCCGCACGCTTAGCTGGGATACCGCCAGCGGCACTTGGAAACTGAGGCGGTATTGCCGCGAACGTCTCCGCAAGTGGCACCGCCGCTGTGTCGTCGCGGTAAGTGGTTTGCGTGAGCAAATAATCCGTCCGGAGCTTCACTGCATCAGCTACCTGCGCCTGATCTTTGATGTCGCTCAGACGGCTGCGGATCCGTTCGACGAGTCGATCGCAGTCACGCCGATCACCGAACTTCATGTCGCTGACCGGCCTCTCTGAAGCCTCCTTCGCGAGAGCCGCCAGATTGTGCTCCGAAAAATGCAACACGAGTTCCTGCGCCAAAGCCATGACCGCCAGGTTGATCAGCCTGCGGCTCTCCAGGGACAACCCGGTAAGCTCCGGCAACGGTTCTGCATGGATACTCGCTTGCGTTTCCTTGACCTCAGTCACGTGCATCTCCAGCGCTTCCCGGCCTTTTTCCAGACCCGATATACGCCGCTTGATTCCTCGGCCTTGCATCAGCCGTGTGAAGCCGTTGATGCTGTCGAGACGTTTCTGCAGGGTCTGCGCTTCATGCGAGATATTTCGCTCCTTGATGAGCAGGCCCTGAAGCTTCTCATTTAGGATGTCGAGGCGGCGCTTGCGCTTGTCGAGCACGGTTGCGTGCAGCTTCGCCCTCTCCTTACGCTCCCGCTGCGCGCGCAGCTCCTTGGCAAACTGCTGGACGCGCAGCGCGCAGACGCGCCAGAGATGCCGAAACTGAAAATAGACCATCGCATTCGCGGCCGCTAAGGGATTAGCAAGCAGGCGCTCGAGGCTCTCCAGCTCCTCGCGCGCGCGAATGATGGCGCCCTCTTGCTCCTTGAGATTATCCAGAAGCTGATGCCGCTCCCGCCGCAGCGCCGATAGCTCGCGCTTGACGGTCGCTCGATTCCAATAGAGCTTGAGCAAATCCTCGCCGGACGACTCGGTCTGCCGGCTGGGAACTCTGATTAGACTGGCAATTTCAGCCATGGGGATCGAGTGCTCCTGGCGCACAAATACCTGCGAAACTATAGCGCCGCGAGCATATGTAAAGCGTGATCTGGAGCAAGAAACCGACGCGAGCGGTCAGTAAAAGGCGTGCCTCGTTTCCAGCAGATAGTCGAGCCACTTATTGAGCATGACGTTGCGGCGCCAGCGCCGGCCGAGCTCGAGCGAGTGGCGAAGAGCCAGCTCTTGAAGCATGGCGTGGCGGTGAGTTTCCTTGCCCGCAACAGCCTCTACCAAGCGCGCATCGTGGTAGATGCACAGGGTCAGATCCGGATCCGGAACAGGCTCCGAGGTTTCGAGCCCGAACCAGTAAGTCAGCTTTAGCGTCGTTGTGTAGGCCTCTCGGGAGAGCACCTCGAGGTAGAGATCACAGTCGCGGTCAGTCTGGGAGATCGCTGGCGGTGTCGTTGCCTGGAGCTCGTCGAGCGTCGCGACGAGCTGTTTGAGCTTGATGAAGTTACTCTCGTATATCGTCATAAGCCCGGAGAAACTCCCCGGGCGGTAGATGCATTCCGGCACGATGAGGCTGTCTGCAAGCATCGCTCAAACTCTTAGGCTCTAAGACTGAGCATGCCATAGGACTTCAGTTAAAACAAAGACTTGACATTCAAAACGCGATGCGGGTCACGGCCTGACTCGACGCTCGATACCGGTCACGCTCAGAATCGTGCTGGCGATCTCCTCCACCGAGCAGTGAGTCGTGTCCATATACGGGATGTTGTAGCGCTTGTAGAGTCTCTCTGCGGCCCGCAGTTCGAAGCTGACTTGCTGCGCGGACGCGTAACGGCCGACCGAGCGTCGTTCTAGCCGGATCTGGCGCAGCCGCTGAGGTGAGATCGTCAAGCCATACAGTCGGTCCTTGAACACCATCAGCCGCTCAGGCAGCAGCCCAGACTCCAAATCCTCCTCGGCCAGGGGATAGTTCGCTGCGAATATGCCGTACTGCAGCGCGAGATAGAGGCAGGTCGGGGTTTTACCGGAGCGCGATACGCCCGTCAGAATGACATCGGCCTCGCTGTAGTGCTGCGTGCTATGCCCGTCATCCGCCGCCATCGCGTAGTTGATGGCCTCGATTCGAAGGTTGTAAGTGGCGACATCCGCCATTCTATGTGGCTTACCGAGTGCGTGTGAGGACATCGTGGCCAGTTCCTGCTCGAGCGGTGCCAGGAAAGCCTCGAAGAAATCCAGCACCAGCGCATTGCACGCCAGCAACCTCGCCCGGAGCCTCTCGTCGACCAGGCTAGTGAACACAATCGGGCGCAGACCCTCATCCCGGGCAACCGCATCGATTCGCCCGGCCAGCTGCTCTATCTTGTCAATGCTATCAACAAATGGCACAGTCACCGGCCTAAACTCAAGACCGTCAAACTGAGTCAACAGACTGTGGCCGAGAGTCTCCGCAGTGACGCCGGTCTGATCGGAAACGAAAAACACTGTTCGCTGGGGCATTACGGGCTCATACCTGCCAGTGTGGGTCTGGGGCTGGGAGTATAGCTTGGAAAGTTATGTTATCGGCTTAGCCGAGTGCGGCATGCAAGATGTCGAGCACGTCGGCGGAAAAAACGCCTCTCTCGGGGAGATGATCAGCAAGCTCGACGGCCTCGGCGTACGAGTGCCGGGCGGGTTTGCCACAACCGCCAAGGCCTACCGGGACTTCCTCGATCAGGCCGGTCTCAATGACCGCATCCACGCTATCCTGGACGACCTCAACGTTGATGATGTCAGCAGGCTGACTAGAGCCGGCGCCGAAATCAGGCAGATGATTCTCGACGCGCCCTTCCCGCAAGCCCTGCGTAAAGACGTCGAGCGGGCTTGGGGTGAATTGACCGGCGGGGAGGATATCGAGGTCGCCGTGCGCTCTTCAGCGACAGCGGAAGATCTGCCGGAAGCCTCTTTTGCCGGTCAGCAAGAGACACTCTTGAACGTCAGCGGCCTAGATTCCGTTATCGAAGCAATCCACGAGGTGTACGCGTCCCTGTTCAACGACCGCGCGATCGCCTATCGCGTGCATCAGAACTTCGACCACCGCCTGGTCGCACTATCCGTTGGCGTGCAGCGCATGGTACGTAGCGATCTCGGCGCTTCCGGTGTGATGTTCACGCTCGACACAGAGTCTGGATTTCGCGACGTCGTATTCATTACCGCGAGTTACGGTCTCGGCGAGACCGTCGTCCAGGGTGCCGTAAACCCGGATGAGTTCTACGTCTACAAGCCGACCCTCGCGTCAGGTCATAACGCAATATTGCGACGCAATCTCGGCAGTAAAGCCATCCAAATGGTCTATAGCGAGAATCGCAACGAGCGCGTCAAGACGATCGAGGTGCCCGAGGAACTGAGGCGCCAGTTTTCGCTGTCGGATCGCGATATCTCAGCGCTGGCAGAACAAGCCGTGATTATCGAGCAGCACTATGGGCGCCCGATGGATATCGAATGGGGCAAAGACGGCAAGGATGGTGAGATCTATATCCTTCAAGCACGGCCTGAAACCGTGCAGAGCCGCTCTGGCCAGGTAATGATCCGTTTCTCGCTCAAGGAACATTCCGAAGTGCTGACCACGGGCCGCAGCATCGGGCAGCGCGTCGGCAGCGGCGTCGCGCGAGTCGTATCGAGTATCCAGCAGATGCACCTCATCCAGAACGGCGATGTGCTCGTTGCGGATATGACAGACCCCGACTGGGAGCCGATCATGAAGCGTGCGGCCGCAATCGTGACCAACCGCGGTGGCCGAACGTGTCACGCGGCGATTATCGCCCGCGAGCTCGGTATTCCGGCTGTCGTGGGATGCGGCTCAGCGACCGAAGACATCCCGGACGGCAGTGATGTCACGGTCTCATGCGCCGAGGGAGACGAGGGTTTCGTTTATAGCGGCAAGTTGCGCTACGAAGAAACGCAGGTCGAGCTTGCAAAGCTTCCGGAAATCCCGGTAAAACTCACGATGAACGTCGGCAATCCTGATCGCGCATTTACCTTTGCAGGAATTCCGAACCACGGTGTCGGGCTTGCGCGGTTGGAGTTCATCATCAACCGCATGATCGGCGTGCATCCAAAAGCACTCCTCGAATTTGACCGGCAGGACCCGGCCACCAAGAACCTGATCGCCGAGCAAATGGCCGGCTATGCAGATCCGGTGTCGTTTTATATAGACAAGCTCGCCGAAGGCATCGCCACCATCGGCGCCGCCTTCTCGCCAAATCCCGTCATCGTCAGGCTCTCCGACTTCAAATCCAACGAGTACGCCAACCTCATCGGCGGCGAGCGCTACGAGCCGCACGAAGAAAATCCGATGCTTGGTTTCAGAGGGGCGTCGCGTTACGTAGATCCCGATTTCAGGCCCTGCTTCGAGCTCGAATGCAAGGCGCTGCTTAAGGTGCGTGGCGAAATGGGACTCAAGAACGTGCAGGTCATGGTGCCTTTCGTACGCACCATCGGCGAGGCGCGCGGCGTCGTCGAGCTACTCGCCGAGCAGGGCCTCGAGCGAGGCAAAGACGACCTCAAGCTGATCATGATGTGCGAGCTGCCGAGTAATGCACTGCTTGCCGATGATTTTCTCGAGTACTTCGACGGCATGTCGATCGGCTCGAACGACATGACACAGCTCACCCTCGGCCTGGATCGAGACTCCGGCAAGATAGCGCCGCTATTCGACGAGCGGGATCCGGCAGTCAGGAAGCTACTTGGCATGGCAATTGCGGCCTGCCGCGCGCAGAAGAAGTATGTCGGCATCTGTGGCCAAGGGCCGTCAGATCATCCCGACCTCGCCATGTGGCTGCTAGAGCAAGGCATCGAGAGCATGTCTCTGAATCCCGATTCCGTTATCGACACCTGGCTCTATCTCGCCGAGCACGCGCACTAGGATCCGCCGGCTCGCGGCCGGCTCGATCGCCCTGCTTGGGCTACCACCCTGAGCGACGTTTGCGACGCAAGCTTGGAATGATGAGCCCAAGCACGATGCCGGCGAACAGCACGCCTGCGCCGATCATGAACCACTCACGGCTCGCGCGGCTCGCTAGTTCCGCGTTCTCTGTCGTCAGCTCCTCAAACAGCATGTCGCGCTCATTGAGGCGCCGACGCAGGCTTTCATTCTGATCGCGCATCGTCAGCGCATTGGCGGACGCGCTGCGAACATCGACGAGCTCCGTGTTCAAATCCGTCGCCGCGGTCTCCGCTTCCTGCATACGCTGCGTTGCCTCATCGAGCTGCTCGGTCAGGTCTGCAACCTGGCTCTCTAGCTCCGCGATCCGCGGCCTTGACTGTGAAAGCTCGCGTTGTGCGTTTTCGAGCTGGTTTCTGGCCACTGGTGAATCGACCAGATATTGAACCAGCGCCCAACCCTCGACACCCGACTCGGTTCTGACGCGAACGAAGCCCGACTGTGCGTTCCCGTTGAGCAGGGTCACCGCTTCACCGGTTCTCAGATTCTGGATGATGGCATTCTGCGTGCTCGGACCCGTACGCAGCGTAATCACGAGCTCATCACTCACATAGCGCGTCTGCGCCGAAACCGACGCCGACAGAATACATAGGATAACCGCCGCTAAGGCACAGAGCTTCGACCGGCGCGGCTTACGGTTGAATCCTCTCAACCAGCCTCTATCAGCGTCGGGATGAGTCACTTTCAGCATGATGATCAACCTGGAATCTTGATGAAATGGTCGCGGTAATACCGCAGCTCGCGAATTGAATCGTGAATGTCAGCCAGTGCCAGATGCGTAGAAGTCTTCTCAAAGCTATCGAACGCACCCGGCACCCACAAATGCGCTAAGATCTTCAAAGTCGAGACATCCAAGTGGCGATAGTGAAAGAAGGCGGCGAGCTCAGGCATGTGCCGGACCAGAAACCTACGGTCCTGGCAAATGCTGTTGCCGCACATCGGAGAAACTTTCGGGTCGACGTAGTTGCGCAGGAAGGTCAGCGTCTGCTGCTCTGCGTCGGCTTCATCGATCGAGCTTGCCCGGACGCGTTCGACTAGGCCCGAGCTCGTATGCTGCCGGGTATTCCAGTCGTCCATACCATTCAGAACCTCATCGGACTGGTGGATAGCAAGCATAGGGCCCTCCGCCAGGACAACCAGATGCTTGTCCGTGACGACCGTTGCCATCTCGATAATCAGGTCCCGATCCGGGTTCAGCCCCGTCATCTCGAGATCGATCCAAATCAGATTTTCTCTGGATTTCAACATACCCTCCTGGCGACGATTGTAGCAGCCGCGTGGATGATGGCTAGACGGCCGAGGCACGGAACTCCCCCACCGTGACAAACATCACAGGCACCGTTGTTGCGCGCTACAAACGCCACTGCCTCGTGGAGGGCCCCGCCGGTCAACGGGTCAGCTGCCAGCTGCAGCGTCGTTCGCTGAAACCAGTTGTCGGCGATGCGGTAATCTGGCACGCGGAATCTGATGAGACGACCGGGACGTTAACCGAGATTTCACCGCGACGGTCGGAGCTCACGCGGATCGACAGCCGCGGCCGGCCAGAGCTCATCGCTGCTAATATATCGCAGCTCGTGATCGTCGTGGCCGTCGATCCGGCGCCGGATTGGTTCTTACTCGACCGCTACCTGGCAGCGGCAGAACTTGGGCCGTTTGCAGCGCTGATCGTTTTCAACAAGGTTGACCTAGCGGTCGAGATCCCGCCGGAGCTGGCCGAATACAGCGGACTCGGTTACGCGAGCTGCCAAACCAGCGCGGCCCGGCACAAAGGGCTCGACAAGCTCGCCACGGAGATGCGCGGAAACCGCAGCGTCATGATCGGTCAGTCGGGGGTCGGCAAATCGTCTTTGCTCAATGCACTGGTCGGCGATGCCCTTCAGACCGTCGGAGAGCTCTCGGAGAAAAGCGGCCAGGGCCGCCACACGACTAGTACCGCTGTACTCTACTCCGTGCCGGGCGGCGGCGAGCTCATTGACTCACCGGGCGTGCGTGACTACGCACCGTACATAGCCGATTCTCGAGTGGTCGCCAACGGCTTCCGGGAATTCGTGCCGCTACTTTCCGAATGCAGGTTTCAGGATTGCCGGCACCTCGCCGAGCCAAACTGCGCGATTAAGCACGCCGTCATGACCGGCCAGCTTGCCCAGCGACGTTACGCGAGCTATCGACGACTCTACGAGCTTACCGAGTCCCTGCAGGCCGGCAAGTACTAGGCTCTAAGGGTGGCGGAGATCGGCTGCGAGCAAACCCCGAGG
>JAHEEM010000159.1 GCA_024640695.1 Rhodospirillaceae bacterium
AAAGAAAACGCACGCCAAAGTATTCACCTGCATTAGTTATTATGATTTTGCGCGATCGCGTTATGTGGTCAGAGTGCTGCCCTGCATACAGGATTTAAAAGGTGATGATGATGTGGCTGACGCGCAAGCCATGAATGCAACTATCGAAGAAGCGGTCAAGTATTGCCCAGAGCAGTATTTATGGACGCTTAGATTATTTCAGACTCGGCCTGACAATGGTGCTTCGGTTTACTGAAGCGTTGAGGTGCGGGTTGCCGGTCACCAGAGTTATGCGGGGTTCGGAGAACTTAACAGCACCTGAGTAACAAAGCGTGAAAAGCGCTGCTTTAAACCCCTGCTTCGAGCGAGTGGCAATGAGTCCAGACGTATCGTCACCGACAAGCTTTGAGGTTACGTGCCGTTCATCGTGTTGAGTAGTTAACTTGTCAGTACCCAGCAATAAACAGTGGCTGAGCGCGGCGCAATATCCGCATCGCGCTCAGCGCTTCTCCAGAGGCTGAAGCGCGCTGTAGCCGTGTGGAAGCGGCGCGTCTGTTATGATTGCCGCCTCGGCGCCGAGGGTGCCGGAGCCTTTATAAGAACTCAAAAATAATTGGATGAACGGCGGTAGTCAGCAGAACGCAATAGCGGCTCGCGCGACGGCCTGGGCACGTGCGCGCCGCCGCTGGCTCATTGCGGCCGTGGCCCTGTTAGTGTTCTACACGCTAGCGGGCTTTTTTCTCGCACCCTACATCGCCAAACGCCAGATCATTGCAACGTTGGAGGCGACATTCCAACGTCCTGCAGTCCTCGAGGATATGCACGTTAATCCCTTCGCGCTCAGCGCCGATGCGCGTGGTTTTAGTTTGACGGAGGTCGATGGCTCTGCACTGATCGCCTTCGACAGACTATTCATTGATTTTCAGATGTCCAGCCTAGTGCGCTGGGCCTGGACGTTTCGTGAGATCCGGCTGGAAGGTCCTGTTGTGGAACTCGTGCGCGAGGCCAGCGGAGAGATTAACCTGGCCGCGCTCGCAACCGGCAACGACGCTGAGCAGGCCCCTGTGGAGCAAGCGTCTACGACTCCACGGCTCATGATTGGCAACCTCATTCTTGTCGACGGCAGCATGAACGTGACTGATCGCGTGCCGGCCTCAAATTTTGTCACGGTCGTCGGGCCCGTCAGCGTCGCCATCGATAATCTGAGTACGCTTCCGGATCGCGAAGGTCAGCAGCAGGTTGTCATCAATACCGAAGGCGGGTCGCGCCTGGAGTGGTCGGGGACGGTTCAAGTGGATCCGCCGTTGTCGAACGGTCGAGTGACAGGCAGCGGACTGTTCGTACCGGTACTGTCGCGTTACCTGCAGGATCGGCTCGCATTCAGAGCGACGGACGGGCGCGTGGAGCTCGGATTTGATTACCGCGTCGGCATAGGTGCCGAGGGTGAACAGTTTGCAGCTATCGATGAGTTCGATCTCGCCATGCTTGATGTCGTGCTGCAGCGCAACGATGACGGCACCGCCTTTTTAACCCTGCCGGCCGTGCGCGCGACCGGTGGCTCGCTGCGCTGGCCCGAGAACACGGCACGCGTCGAGCGGTTGTCGGTCGAACGGGCAAGCTTGAACGCCGAGCGGTCTGCAGATGGCGGCGTTAATTTGCAGAACCTTCTCGTTGTAGGCGCGGCGCCCGCAGATACTGCGTCTGCTGCGGGCGCGCAGGAGGAAAATGCAGAGATGACCTGGGCCGTCGAGCTTGGCGAGCTCGCCATTACCGATCTCGCAGCTTCGTTCTCGGACTTAGCCGTTCGCGAGCCAGGCACGCTCCAGATCGCCGATCTCGATCTCAGCGTGCGAGACATCTCGAATGCGAATCAAGCGCGGTTTCCGTTCGAGCTGGCCATTTCCATGGCCGCTGGAGGTCGTATCGGTGGAAGCGGTGCGGTCGCGGCCCTACCAAGCCCAATGCTTGACGGTATGTTTTCCGTCGCTGCTTTCGAACTCACTGCAGCGCAACCTTACCTCGGTGATTTCGCGCGAGTAATGCTCGACGGCGGCACCTTATCCGCAGAGGTAACTGCATTCTCCGACGCCGAGCAACCCGCACGCATCGCCGGCTCGCTTTCGGTCCAGGCGCTCGAGGTCAGCGAATCAGATCAAGGTGAGCGATTGATCGGCTGGCAGACGTTGGGCGTCGATATGTTCGCGTTCGATCAGGCGGCGCGCACGCTCGAGATCTCCGAGATTGCGCTGCAAGCACCGTACGCGCGTTTGTTCATCGATGCCGGCGGCAACACGAATTTCCAGGAGCTCGCCGTTACTCCCGTGCGGGAAGAGACGGCTGATGCGGTAGCCGAGTTTGAGGTGGAAGCCGAACCTGACGTTGATGGAAATGCGCCGTACATCGTTAGTCTCGGTAGGCTACATATCGAGGACGGCGCTTCGGATTTCACCGATCTGTCGCTACCGTTACCGTTCGCAACAAGCATAAGTGCACTCAACGGCGAGCTGTCAGCATTCGTCACTTCGAGTTCTGAGCCCGCCCGGCTCAGTCTGGAAGGGCAGATTGAGGAATATGGCTTCGCACAGATCGAGGGCAGCATTCACCCGCAAGGTCTGGGCGAATTCCTCGACGTCGCGCTTTTGTTTCGCAATGTTGCGATGTCGGACCTCTCGCCCTACACGGCGCGCTTTGCCGGGCGCACGATCGATGACGGAAGCCTCGAGCTCAATCTGCGCTACTCGATTGAAGGCGGTGCCTTGACGGGTGAGAATGACATCGTCATCAGCGACCTTGTGCTGGGCGAAAGAGTCGAGCATCCGGACGCGATGGAGTTGCCGCTGGATCTCGCTGTTGCGCTGTTGACCGGTGCCGATGGACGCATGGATATCGATTTACCCGTGCGCGGCGACCTCAACGATCCGCAATTTGGAATCAGTAGCGTCGTTATGACGGCGATCGGCAACCTGGTCACGGGGCTGGTGACGTCGCCATTTGGGCTGTTGGGCCGGCTCATCGGCGTGGAGTCCGAGACGTTCGACCGGATCGAGTTCGAGCCTGGTGATGCTGAGCTGACCCCGCCTGAGCGCGAGAAGCTTGCCCAGCTCGCCGAAGCGCTGACGCTGCGGCCGAATCTCGGGCTCATCGTGCCGGGGGTCGTCGCGGTGGAAGCCGATACCGCGGCACTAAAGACCGACCGCGTCGATGTCCGCATCGATGCGGGTGTCGAGGCGCTGGGTGCCGATGTCGCACTGCTCGAGCGCCGCCGTCGGGTGCTCGAATCACTGTATACGCAGGCTAATCCGGTTCAACTGCTAGATCCGTTGCGGGCTGAGTTCATTCAGCCGCAGGATCCTGTAAATCCGCAGAGTCCGCCCATGCTCGACGAGACTGCGTATCTAGCCGCGCTGCGTGAGCAGCTGATCGAAGCCGAGCCGGTTAACGAGGGCGATCTCGATGCGCTGGCTGGTGCGCGTGCTCAGGTCATTCGCGAAACATTGACTGGCAACGGTATGGTTGCTCCAGGGCGCGTGGAGCTCGGCGAGCATATGTCTGCCTCGCTCAACGATGTCGGTTGGGTTCCGTTGCAGCTCGAACTCGGGCAACTCAATGACGGTGGTTGACCAGTGACGTTTGTGAGTCTCCGACACGTGGTCTTTATCTTTAGTTAATGCGCTGAAGATGCCCTCTATAGATGGCACGGCGCGGTTCATTATTTAGCCGATGGACTTGATAGCGCGGTTAGTTGCCCTGGTGCCTGAGCCAAGAGCCCACCTGATGAGATGGCACGGCGTTTTTTAAACGAACAGCGCGCTGCGGGATGGGGTAGTTCCTCAGCCTGGAGTCGATCACGCTTGTGCATCGTCGGCAAAGACTGAGGCACATTGTCGTGGGGGCGCATGAGCTGGGCCAAACGCCTAAAGCGCGTGTCTGCGATCGAGATTGATGGCGCTGACGCTGCGGCGTCAAAAGGCTTCACCGACGCCGACGTACCAGGTCGTGTCGTCTCGCCCCTTAGCAACGTCAAAGCGCAGTCCGACATTGTTTTGCTGGGCAAGCACATAGCGAAAGCCCACGCCTGCTGATGGAAGAGAAGTTCCCCGATCTCCGAGCTCAGACGATACGGCGCCGACACCCAAGAACACCACGCCTCCAATTTTCTGCGAAAATTGATGGCGGTACTCGGACTGCATAGCAATCAAGTACTGATCGCGATACGTGCCGGTCTGGTACCCACGTAAATCGGCGCCCATACCGAATGCGGGGTACATGAAGAACGGAGTGTCACTGCTGGCGTACTGCGTGCTGACCCGAGAAGCGATGACACCAGACTTCGATAATGGATAGTAGTGATTGGCGCTGAGCGAGAACTTTTCGTAGTCTAAATCTGCGCCAAACGCCGTTCGGGTGATAGCAATGTCCGCATCCACGAGGAATCCGCTTGTGGGATAGAAGTCGCTATCGCGACTGTCGTACCGAAGACGCGGAGTCAGTGTAGCGAGCGTTAGATCAACGACAAGCTTATCCAGATCGAGCGACGGTGGGAGACTGTCAGTCGGGATATTCAGGCCGATCTCTGTCTCTGAATACGTGCCTTTCAGTCCCAAGAACAGATTTGGCGTGACCCTTCGCAATACTTCTCCGGCCACTAGATCCATGGGCTGCGAAAGAGGGATTGCGGGTCCGCGGCCGTCACCCCCGATACCGAAAAAGTCGTACTTAACATCGGACTGAAAGGCGGCTGCCAGCAAGCGCCACTTATCGCCGCCGATGCTCATCCGGTGAAATGCGCCGAGCCCGGAGCTTTCGTTTTCCGCATAGAATCCGAATGCTCCCGTCACCCAGACTCCATCGTCGGGATGATGGTTAGGTGGCTGGTAGATATACATCGCGGGAAGGCCGAGGCTCCAGCCGAGCAGTGGATTGCGGATCGGCAGTGGCGCGATGATGAACTCGCCGTTCGCCGTTCGCCGTTCGCCGTTTCGTTATCGGCTACGGTTTCCTCCAGTTCGTCGTTAACATCGCCAGGAACGCCGGGCACATTCGCGTCATCATCCATGCGAATTCCGCCCACGGTCAGTGCTGGCTCTGACAAAGCCGTGGTCCAGGCAGTCACGAGCGATATCAGGGCCACGATGAGTATGAGCAGTGTCTTCATCCGTATTGCGGGTGGCTATCGTGTTGTCATGGGTGAGCCGTTAGCTCGGCGTATCCCAGTCGACGAGCCTCTTAGAAAAAACTTGAGGCGGATGCTATAACACAGCGATACAAAAGATACTCCGGAGGTCGGGCCTGTCCCACTCACCGCTGAATTAGGGGAGAATATCGCACCGCCGTACTAACGATAGTCAGGACGAGAGAAATAGGGCAGGAGCAGCATTCGCCAATATAGAGACACAAAGATTGCAGAAGCCACAGCGAAACCAAGGGAACCATCTTCGAAGGATGCTGAACCAAACCATATGATCGCTGCGGTACCGACTGCCGCGGCAAATAAAAAAGCCGCAAAGCAGAGCACTCCCAAAGCGATAACTATGAAATCCTGGAACGTCATACGGGACCTCCATTAAAGCCGCCGACAACGCGGCCAAGATTTTTGCCGCTCAGATTGCGTCAGTCCGTCTAGGTTGAATCGCAGTTGGCGTCCGCAGCCTGTTGTCGTAGATTAGTCAGTGTCCGCTCGGCGGTCTTGTCCGAGGACTTCGACTTTTGGTCATTTGATCCAATCAGCGATGAGCGTCGCCGGGAAATTGGCGAAGGGGATCGCAAGCCGCTGCGACTCCGTCGCTCATAACGATGGCATTGCACGGTCCAATCCCGTTTTCTGCCGGCTCCTAGCGGCTATGAAAGGGTTCGTCTTTCGGGCTTTTGAATAGCCCATGCTTTTGTTCTGACGCCGCGACCCAGTGGCTGATCTATACTTATTGGAATGCAATATCGTACCGACGTGCAAGAGATTCTTTCGATGCTTCGAGAGCATTGGAGGGTTTTTCTCGGGATTCATGTTACGGCAAACCTGCTGTCGCTGGCCGTGCTGACACCCCTGTATACGCTGATCGCCGGCTGGCTGATTCTGGCATCGGGAGATGCCGCGCTGACAGACGAGGACATTCTGTTGTTTGCGCTGTCGCCGCTCGGCCTGCTCATCTTGCTGGTCGTAACGGCGTTGTATCTGACGCTGCTGGTAGTCGAACAATCGGCGTTGTTCGTTGCGGCATACCGCGTCACTGCCGGGCAAAGAGCCAACCTGATCGCGTTGGGCCGCTACCTCCTGCAACGTATCTGGGCGATTTTCCTTTTTGCGTCAAGGATCATAGGCCTTGCATCGCTCTTGATCGCACCGTTTTTGGTGGCGTTGACATGGATTGCCGGCCGTTATCTCTCAGAATACGACATCAACTACTACCTGGCGGAAAAGCCGGCGGAGCTATGGATCGCTGCCGGCGCAATCGCCGTGTGTCTGCTGCTGTTGCTGTGGCCGATGATGGGTGTGCTGGCCCGATTGTTTACCGGCTTGCCCCTGTTGCTCGTAACGGGCGCCAGGCCGGGTGAAGCATTCAGGCGCGGCAAATTTGTGTCGCCATTTGTGCGCCTGCGCGTCACTCTTGTCTTGATGGTCTGGATCTCGCTAAACGCGATCTTGCTCGGGGCGGCCGGCCTGGTGTTTGATGTCGCGACCGGATTTGCGATCCAGATTGCCGGCGAATCTCTGCAGATCTTTACCTACTTCATGAGTGGCCTGCTGGCTCTGTGGTTGCTTCTTGCCCTAGTGGCTACCTTCTTTACGAGCACGATATTGGCCTTGGCCATGTTGCGGTTGCACAAGGAGGCTTTCCCCGGCGTCCTGGGCGCGCGCATCGGCCAGGGCTTCGCGCCGCAACATGCGCAAAGTGCCGTTAGGGCGCCGTGGCTGGTGGTCGGGGGGCTCCTGCTGGTCCTTTTTCCGGGCGCCGCTTTCGTGCTGCTGGGCATTGTCGACCAGGTCGACCCTAGTCAGGACACGGCGATTATCGCTCATCGTGGCGCCTCGATGGACGCGCCGGAGAACACCCTGGCGTCGCTGGAGGAGGCTATCCGGCAGCGCGCTGAATGGGTGGAGATCGATGTGCAGGAAACTCGTGAGGGCGGCATTGTCGTGATACACGACCGCGATCTCATGAAGGTTGGCGGCGTCCCAATGAACGTGCGTGATGCGGCGTTTGCCGAGGTACGGAGCGTCGATATCGGGTCATGGTTCGATAGTCGTTTCAGTTCTGAGCGTGTCGCGACGCTGGCCGAAGTCCTCGACCTATGCAAGGGCCGGGTAAAGTTGATCGTCGAGTTGAAATACTACGGTGGCGAGGTTCGGTTCGAGGAGCGCGTAATAGAAATCATCGAGTCGCATAATATGCAAGACGACATCGCCCTGATGTCACTGAACTACCAGGGCGTAAAAACGCTCAAGTCGCTGCGGTCGGGTTGGAACGTCGGCTTGCTGTCTTCG
>JAHEEM010000160.1:0-6848 GCA_024640695.1 Rhodospirillaceae bacterium
AGAGACACCACGCGAGATTGCCGGTGCCAGCAGCGGTGCCGAAGTCGAGCTCGAGCCCGACGTGGAAGCTAAGCGGCATCTTGGCGAGCAGCGTTGAGCACCTTCTGAAGACATGGCCACCCGCGAGCACCCGACAGCCGCAACTTGGCTTGGCTATGTGCCTCCCGCCGACTGCCTCAAAGACCGAGTCATCCTGGTGACCGGTGCCACGGCGGGCATCGGTCGCGCCGTAGCCCAGGAACTGATTCGGCATGGCGCGACGGTGATCCTCCATGGCCGCAGTGACCGCAAGCTCGAGGACACCTATCAGCAGCTCAAGAAACTCGGGCCCGAGCCGTCTTGTGCGGCACTCGACTTCGACCGCGCTCAAGGTGAGGACTATCAGCGCTTGGTCGATTCTATCGAAGCACGCTACGGGCGACTCGACGGGCTGCTACACAATGCCGCTATGCTCGGCGACCGCAGCCCGATCGAACATTACGATATCGCTCTATGGCAGCGGGTGATGCATGTAAACCTAAACGCAACGTTCATTCTGACGCGCTGCATGCTGCCCTTACTAAGGCAATCGCCGGAGGCGGCGGTCGTGTTCACAACGAGCACGGTCGGCCACGTTGGCAAGGCTTACTGGGGCGCCTATGCCGCATCTAAATTTGCCGTTGAAGGCCTGGCCCAGATGTTGGCCGAGGAACTCCAGAACACCCCGATCCGCGTGAACTACATCAATCCGGGTGCGACGCGAACATCCATGCGCCGCAGAGCCTATCCAGCCGAAGATCCGAAACGGTTGGCCGGGCCCGACGCGATCACGGCGCCGTATCTGTATCTACTCGGACCCGACGGCCGCGCGCTGCACGGCCGCTACCTTGAATGTCAGCCGAGCACGACCTCAGGCTGAACACCGAGCGGCGGCGGCCGCATACCCACAGCGTAACCGCAGGCTGCAGCGCGCGCAGTCAGGCACCGCGGCACAACAGCGCTGACTATGCGCCACGATCAGGGCGTGAAGCTCATTGAGATTAGTGGCCGTCGAAATTTCTGCCTCGCAATCTGCCTTGAGATCGAAATCCGAAGGCAGCGGGTCCGGACTGCCAAGGCGCTCGAACAGCCGCCGCGCGTAGGCGTCTACGACGAAAACGGGCCGCTCAAACGCGTAGCCCAGAATCGCATCGGCAGTCTCCGGGCCAATTCCCTGCTGGCTCAGCAGCGTCGTGCGCAGTGAGGGCGTCGCTTGCCGGCTCAGGGCATCGACGCCACCCGATGCGACCACGAATCTCGCAAGCGCCTTAAGGCGCGCAGCCTTGACCCTGAAGAACCCAGCCGGCTTGATCATTGTCTCCAGAAACGTTGAATCGACTGCTGCTAACTGTTCCGCGGCGAGCGCGCCGCGAGCCTTCAAGCGCTGGATGGCTTGCGCGGCGTTGCGCCACGCTGTGCGTTGAACGAGGACGGCGCCCGCCATGATCTCGAACCGGTCCTCAGCAGGCCACCAGCCCTGTGGCCCATGCTGCGCAAGCAGTGCATCGAAGACCGCAGGAATCGTTCGCCTACGCATGCTGCTGGCGCTCCAGGCCAACGGCCGTGTACAGCGCAGCAATTTCTTCCGAAGACAGCCGACGGGTTTCCCCACGACGCATCCGACCGAGTCCTACAGGTCCATAACGAACACGAATGAGGCGACTCACTGCCAGCCCCAGCGCCTCGAAAATCCGCCGCACCTCGCGGTTGCGTCCCTCTTGCAGCGTCACTCGGTACCAGATGTTGGCGCCGGATCCGCCATCGATGCGGACGTCGCTGGCGCTGGCCAGCCCATCCTCGAGCATGACGCCGTCGAGGAGTTGCTGTCTCTGTTGCTCGGTCAACTCCCCCAGGAGTCGAACCGCGTACTCTCGCGGAACTTCGAAGCTCGGGTGCATGAGCCGATGCGCAAGCTCACCGTCGGTAGTCAACAGCAGCAAGCCGGAGGTGTTTATATCGAGCCGACCGACGTTGATCCAGCGCCCGCTCGGCGGCGGCCGGATGGCGCTGAAGACCGTCGAACGCCCTTCGGGATCAGCGCGGCTCGTGATTTCCCCTGTGGGCTTGTAGTACGCGAGGAAGTACTGCCGCTCGTTCTTACTCGGGGGCCTCAGGCTGACCGGACGACCGTCGAGCAGGAGTCTCTCCTCGCCCGAGATCCGATCGCCGAGTTTGGCCGGCTTGCCATCGACCAAGATTCGACCGGCTCGAATGAATGCTTCGATTTGACGCCGTGAGGCGATGCCGGCGTTTGCCAGCACTTTTTGAATCCGCTCGGCCATCGCAAACCCACTCCACGCGGGCTGCTGCCCGCAGTTGGCGTTCTTTAAACGCTCGACTCCGAGCGAGCGAGGGGAACGACATTGCTCTCTGCCTGCGACTCTTCGGCTTCGGCAGGCTCCGACGGCTCTGCGAGATCGACGGTGCTCAGCCCCTCGGCAGCCATTTCTTCGAGCAGATCTACTTGCGGAGTCTCCTCAGGGAAGCCAAGCTCCGGATTGAGGTGGTCGAGATCCTGGAACTCAGATAACGGCGGCAAGTCGTCGAGTTTTTTCAGGCCGAAGTAATCCAGAAACTCGCGCGTCGTACCGAACATTGCCGGCTGACCTGGAACATCCCGATGTCCGACCACCCGCACCCAGCTCCGCTCCAGCAAAGTACGAATAATATTCGTGGTGACGGCCACCCCACGAACGTCTTCGATCTCGCCCCGCGTAATGGGCTGCCGATATGCGATTAGCGCAAGGGTTTCGAGCAACGCTCGGCTGTACCTCGGTGCACGCTCCTCCCAGAGCGGCATTAGCCAATCGTTCATTCGGCTGCGAATCTGGATCCGGTAACCGCTGGCGACCTCTTTTAGCTCGATGCCGCGTTTTGCATAGTCTTCCGTCAATGCCGTGACGGCCTGCTGCAGGGCCGCACGCTCCGGCGCCCCGCGCCGGCCGAAAAGCTCCGCGAGGCGGTCGAGGCTGAGGGGTTTTCCCGCTGCAAGCAGCGCGGCCTCGATGATGTACTTAATCTCGTCTTGATCCATGGTGGACTCTCATAAAGATTCGGGGCGAGCGTCCTTCGACGCCTGACTCTGCGCGGCTCGGACGTGAATGGGGCCGTAAGCTTCGCTCTGCACGACATTGATCAGCGCTTCCTTGAGGAGCTCTAATATGGCCAAGAAGGTTACAGTCACGCCCATTCGTCCCTCCGCCGGATCGAACAGGCTCGAGAAATCCACATAGCGCTCACCGCTCAGTGCAGTAAGCACATGCGACATACGCTCACGAACAGATAAAGGCTCACGCTGCACATGGTGATGCGCAAACATATCCGAACGTGCAACCGCGTCCCTAAACGCGGCCAGCAACTCTTTTAGGGTGATGTCCGGAAGCTTCGTCACCACCTTACGCTCGGAAACTTCCCCACTGGCTTGCGAGACGTCCCGCTCCATTCGCTCCAGATCGTCGATGTCGGCGGCCGCCTTCTTGAAACGTTCGTATTCCTGCAGCCGGCGGACTAGCTCGGCGCGAGGATCATCCTCCTCGCCCTCCTCGTCCGACACGCTGCGGGGGAGCAGCATGCGTGATTTGATCTCAGCGAGAGTCGCTGCCATCACCAAATATTCGCCGGCGAGCTCGAACTGAATTTCCTGCATCAGCTCGATGTAGCTCACATATTGTCGCGAGATCTCCGCGATGGGAATGTCGAGAATGTCGAGGTTCTGACGTCTGATCAGATACAGCAGCAGGTCGAGTGGCCCTTCGAATGCTTCTAGAAAAACCTCGAGCGCATGCGGCGGGATATACAGGTCCCGCGGCAGCTCTGTCACCGGCTCCCCTTCGACAACTGCAAACGGCATCTCGCTCTGGGTGGGGGATCCAGGGCCATCGTGCAATGGTGGGGCCGTCGCGACCAGCTTTAGTTCGGGTTTCCCTGCGGGACGAGATTGCTCGGTCACTATCCTAACCCCGCCAGAGACCAGAAGAAGTCGTTAAAGAAAAACAAGAACGGTTCCAGCAATCTCCAGAGTATCCCCGTAAACATCAACGCCACGACGATCAGAAACCCGAACGGCTCGATTCGCTGTAGCCACATCGCCGCGTCTGGTGGCAACAATCCAGCCAGCACCCGCCCACCGTCGAGCGGCGGCACCGGCAACAAGTTAAAGACTGCGAGCACCACATTAATCAGGATACCCGTGACACACACTCCGCGGAACCAAGCCTCCGTGGCACCCTCAAGCCCCAGAAACGTCCCTACAAACGCCGCGAGCAATGCCCAGCCTGTCGCCATGATCAGATTCGACGCTGGCCCGGCCGCAGCAACCAGGATCATATCCCGACGAGGATTCCCGAGCTTATGGAAGGCGACCGGAACCGGTTTGGCCCAGCCGAATACCATGCTTCCGCCACTGAATAGAAGCAGCATCAGCGGCACGACGACCGTCCCCATGGGATCGATATGTTTGATCGGGTTCAGCGTGAGGCGTCCGGCCCGCTCCGCGGTGTGGTCGCCAAAGTAGCGGGCAACCCAACCATGTGCAACCTCGTGCACGGTGATTGCAAATAGCACAGGGATGATAACGACCGACAAGAGCCTTACGAAGCCCGCGAAATCCATGCCCTGCATCCAGACATTATACGCAGTTCCGAGCGCCGCGGTGAGGGATCCGGATGCTCACCCCTCGAGAAATGCGACCTCGCCCTTGCCCTTCCGCCGCACCACGACACCACCCTCACTGAGGTCCAGGACTGTGGTTGGCTCGAGCCCACAAGACCCACCGTCCACGACCGCATCCACATCGTGCTCCAAGCGCTCGCGGATCTCCTCGGCATCGGTCATAGGCAGCTCATCGCCCGGAAGGATTAGCGTCGAGCTCATGAGCGGCGCGTTCAATGTAGCCAAGATACCCTGCGAGATGGCGTGACTCGGCACGCGAATGCCAATTGAACGTCGCTTTGGATGCTGAAGCCGCTTTGGAACCTCGCCGGTTGCACGGAGAATAAAGGTGTAGGGGCCCGGCGTCAGTGCCCGCAGCAGCCTATACGCCTGATTATCAACCCTTGCGTACACGGCGATCTCGGACAGATCGCGGCAGACCAGCGTGAAATTATGATCCTTATCCGTGTCCCGAATTCGCCGTACGCGCTCCGCCGCCGTCTTTTCACCGAGTTGGCATCCCAGCGCATAGCATGAATCGGTTGGATAGACGATCAGGCCGCCGTCGAGCAGGATACCAGCAACCGCCTCGAGCAGGCGCCGCTGCGGGTCGCGGGGATGAATAGCGAAGAATTGCGCCATAATCTCCCGATTTTAGCCGGTTTTTTCTCCCGACTACCCACTGCATGCGCTAAACTTATCAGCCCCTCGAGTTGTCTTAGTCGTAATGCAGCTACTAATCGACTTTTTTCCGATCATCGCTTTTTTTGCCGCCTATAAATTTGCCGGGATGTACGTGGCGACCGGCACGATTATCGCGGCGATGGGCGCTCAGATTGGTATCCAATGGTTCCGCCACGGTACCGTTAGCAAAATGCTGCTCATATCCGGCGCACTTGTTGCCGTATTCGGCAGCATGACGCTGCTACTCCGAAATCCGATATTCCTCCAGTGGAAGCCGACCATCGTAAATGTCCTCTTCGCCGCCGCGTTCCTGGGCAGCCGTTTCATCGGCGAGAAAACCCTGACGGAACGCATGATGGGGCACGCTGTTCAGCTGAGCTCCGGCATGTGGCACCAGCTGAATATGATGTGGGTGGGCAACTTCACAATACTTGGCGCCGCTAACCTTTATGTCGTCTACAACTTCGATGAGGCGACCTGGGTAAACTTCAAGCTTTTCGGGATGCTCGGGATCACCTTGGCAATGGTGCTCGTACAAGCCCTCTGGATAGCCGCAAAAACCAACGGCCAGGAACAGCACGAGGGCGCCGAGTAACTCATGCTTGGTTCGGCGCATGATCCTAGGATGCAGGATCACCCACGGAGTCCGTGCAAAGGCAGACTGACTCGCTGGAGCATTTGGTGAGCTCTACCAATCGGGTTACTCGAATTCGGACACTGCTCGAAGCGGCATTCTCGCCAGCCGAGCTTGACGTTCAGGATGACAGCCACCTCCACGCGGGCCATGCCGGCGCTCGGGACGGCAAAGGCCATTACTCGGTGCGCATCGTATCGACGGCGTTCCAGGACAAACGACCGCTCGATAGGCACCGAATGGTTTTTGAAGCGCTGGGCGACATGATGATCACAGATATCCATGCGCTGAAAGTAATGGCACAGACACCAGAATTAGAAACGACAGAAATTGCAGCAAGGGAAGCGAAACTATGAAGACGTCTTTATACGGCCTGCTAATCGGCGCAATCGCACTAGCAGGGTGTGCAAATGATGACTCCAGTCCAATGGTGCAACCAGCAGCAGATGTCGGTGCCGCCGTGGCTACTGTGGATGGCCGGCCTATCTCAGAGGCGATGCTCGCATATTACTCACGCTCACGCGCCCAAAAGGAAGTTGCCGACTTGGCTCCCGAGGAGCGTGACGCGCTCATGGAAGAGCTCATTCAGCTGGAGTTACTTGCAAATGCCGCTGATGCCGGCGGGCTGCTCCAAGACCCCGAATTCACCGCCGAGCTCGAACTGCAGCGGCTTCAGGCAGTCGCGCGCAGACAGATCGGCGCCCATTTGGAAAGTGCTCCCATTACTGAAGCCGAACTAAACCAGGCCTACGAGTCGAATCTCGAACAACTCGCCGGAGTGCAGTACAGGGCCAGACATATCCTTGTTGAAGAGCAATCAGAAGCTCAAGACATTATAACTCAACTCCAGCAGGGCGCAGAT
>JAHEEM010000160.1:6858-7455 GCA_024640695.1 Rhodospirillaceae bacterium
TTCGGCTGGCACGTCATTCTCCTCGAAGAAAAATCAGAAGCCCGCGCGCCCGGTCTCGATGCTGTCCGAGAAGACGTGACGACGATGGTGGAGCAGCAGAAGGTCCAAGCGTACCTTGAAGCGCTGCGCAGCGAAGCTGCAGTCAGCTTGAACGACCCTATCTAATTTGGTGACCCGGATTCATCCTCCTCGATGAAATGATATATCCCGACCCCAGTTTTTAGTGTCTTTCTGTCAGTCATCTGCGCAGATCCGTCGGTGTCTTGCGAGCTAAGCCAGTTATCCAGTTCTACCAGTAACTGCTGCCCCTTGAGCCGAAGCAGGCTATCGAACGCAGGAAGAAGATCTTCACGCAATCCATTGTCGGACACTACGACTCGCTCAAACCGACCAGCGCCTGGCCCTTCCTTTTCCATGTTGTATTCGACTGTATTCATGAAGTTCCGCACTACTAAGCCCAGCCTCTCAAGGGCATCCGGATGCAGGCTCTCGGGTACATAAGCTCTTGTTAGAACCTTTAGCAGGCCGCCTGCAGACTTTTCCACAACGCCGACACGAATGAGTTCATCTAACATTGCCTCTGGGTTCATGTCGACG
>JAHEEM010000161.1 GCA_024640695.1 Rhodospirillaceae bacterium
GGCACGCAGGCGGCGCTCCATCGCTTCACCACCCCAGAGCAGCAGCCCGGCCACGAGAAAGAAGCGCGCGCCCCTGCCCACGATCGACGCTACCAGAAAGAAAGGCAAAAACATGTGCAGTGCGCCGGCCGAGATCGTAAAGACCTTGTACGGAATCGGCGAGAAGCCCGCGACGAATACCGCCAGCACACCCCAAGTCTCGAACCAGGCCGTTGCCTGCAGATAGGCATCCGAGTATCCCCAGCTCATCAGCAGCGGCTCGATCGCCGCAAGCGCGAACCAGCCAATAGCGTAACCCGCCACGCCGCCGAGCGCCGAAGCGAGCGTCGTCAACAATGCGAACCACCATCCGCGCTGCGGGCGTGCCAGCGTCATCGGAGCGAGCATGACGTCAGGTGGAATCGGAAAGAACGACGACTCCGCAAAGCTCAGCGCGGCAAGATAGCGCTCCGCATGCGGATGCGCGGCCCAACCCAGCACACGATCGTAGAGCAATGAGAATATTCGCATCAGGTCTTTCCCTCGACGAGCGGCACAAAGCTCACGAGACCGAGACTTCGCTCATGGAACTTGTCACCGTCACGCGTAATGCACAGGAGTCGTTGGGCGCCTCCGCCCCCGGCCGGGATCACGAGGCGGCCGCCGTCCTCGAGCTGATCGAGCAGCGCCTGCGGAATCGTCTCGGGCGCCGCCGCAACGATGATACCCTGGAACGGACCCTGGCTCTTCCATCCGCGCCAGCCGTCCGCGTGCCGAACCGTGACATTGTTAATTTTGAGCTCGCGCAGGCGGGCCTTGGCGCGTTCTGCGAGCGGGTGAAGTCTCTCTAGACTGAAGATGTGACGCGCGAATGGTGCCAGCACCGCGGACTGATATCCGCAGCCCGTCCCAATTTCGAGAACTTTACCGAGGGTCTGCCCCGGCTGAAGATTCCCGATGAGCTCCTGAGTCATCAGCGCGACGATATACGGCTGCGAGATCGTTTGACCATAGCCGATGGGCAGTGCCGTGTCGTCATAGGCGTGGCTCGCGAGCGCCTCGTCGATGAACAGATGCCGCGGCACGCTGCGGATGCGTTCGAGCACCGCCTCGTTACTGATGCCCTGAGATCGCAACCGAGCGATCAATCGTTCGCGCGTACGCGCCGACGTCATCCCGATGCCGCTCACGTTGGGTGGATTCATAGCCGACCTGAATCATCGACGCCGGGCGCCATGAAAATATGGCGCACGCAGGGCCCTAGGCGGGTGCTCATGTCGAGCCGAGCCAGCCCGCCAGTCGATCTACGCCCGCATGGTCGGTCAGATCGATCTTGATCGGCGTAACGGAAACATAGTTATTGGCGATGGCGTGGAAATCCGTGCCGAGCCCCGCGTCCTGGCCTGGACCGGCAGGGCCGACCCAGTACACCGGGTTACCTTTCGGATCGAAGGCTTTCACGACTGGCTCGGACTTGTGGCGGAAGCCCAAACGCGTTGATCGGATGCCCTTAATCTTGTCCTCGGGCAGGTCGGGAACATTGATATTGAGAATCGTATCTCTCGGCAGCGGCTCGCGCTGGATTTGCTCGAGCATGCGCCTGACGACGCTGAGCGCACTGGCAAAGTACTGTCCCTGATCTAGCACCAAAGAGACTGCCAGCGCGGGAAACCCAAGGAAGCGCCCCTCCATGGCCGCGGCTACGGTGCCGGAATAGAGCACATCGTCGCCGAGATTGGCGCCGTGGTTGATACCCGAGATCACCATATCCGGCTCGCGATCGAGCAGGCCCGTGATTGCGACATGGACGCAGTCGGTCGGCGTCCCGTTGACGTAATAGACATTCGCTGCGACTTGCTCCACCCTTAACGGCGACTCCAAAGTCAGTGAGTTGCTCGCACCGCTGCGGTTCCGGTCAGGCGCAACGACCACGATCTCCGCAAGGTCGGCAAGACCCTGCGCAAGCAGGTTGAGGCCACGGGCTTGATAACCGTCATCATTGGAAAGCAGGATTCGCACGCGCCGGTCCCTGGATTCGCCACGAACCGTGTAACTATACTGGAAGCCTTGCCGTCATAGGAACCGCAGACCGTGAGTCACGACGAGGACCCGGACTCCTTCGCTGCCGCCATGCGCGACGTTAGGCCGCTGCAGTTCGAGCGCCGCGTGGTGCCGACCAAGCGCCCCAAACCCAGAGCACGCAATAGCCGGCTGGCCCGCGACGAGCTGCTGGCGGAAAGTCTGAGCGGTCCGGCGGAAGGCTCGACGGACGGCATCGAGCAGTTCGGAGAGGGCGTCGCTTATCGCCGTGCCGCCCTGCCGAAACGCGTGTTTCGGCTGCTGCGCAGCGGCGGCTTCAGCATTGAAGATGAAACTGATCTACATGGGCTCTCGGCTCACGTGGCGAAACGCGTGCTGCGCGAATTCATCGTCGAATCGGCGAAACGCGGGCTCGGCTGCGTGCGCGTAGTCCATGGCAAAGGCTTACGCTCCGGCCCGACCGGACCCGTCCTCAAGGGCTCGGTCCAGTATTGGATGAGCCAGTGGGAAGAGGTGCTGGCGTTCGTATCCACTCGACCGCGCGACGGCGGCAGCGGCGCGTTATACGTGTTACTGCAACGCCGCTGAGCGAAAGCCGGCAAACGATTCGGCGCGTGAACCGTTAGGAATCGATTCGGACTCTTCGCTGGGCGCTGGATCAAATACTGGTTAGCGCTCTTCTGCCCTTCGAGCCGGCTGTGGCGTAATCTGAAAGAAAGTCTCACCTGGAGCAACCATGCCGAGCTCCGAGCGAGCGCGTTCCTCCGCCGCGGCGAAGCCTTGCTTGAGGTCCTGGACCTCGGCATCGAGTGCGGAATTTCTCAAGGCCAGCTGAGCGTTCTGCTCGGTACGTTCGACTACCTGATCCTGCAGGCGCCACACCTCCCGCATGCCCTCCTCGGAAACCCAGAGCCGTGCTTGCAGCAGTACCAGACTCAGGCTCAGCGCAAGCATCAGAAGTCGCATGGGAAACCTCAGAGAGGAACTGGAAACGCTTTATGGCCGGAGTAGTGCGCGCGAGCCCCCAGAGCTCTCTCGATTCGCAGGAGCTGATTGTACTTTGCAAGCCGATCCGAGCGGCAGAGGGAGCCGGTCTTTATTTGTGTCGCAGCAGTGGCGACGGCGATGTCAGCAATCGTCGTGTCTTCGGTCTCGCCCGAACGGTGCGAGACGACCGCGGAGTAATTTGCTTGAGTCGCCATGCTGATGGCCTCCAACGTCTCGGTGAGAGTACCGATCTGGTTGGGCTTGATCAAGATACTGTTCGCGATGCTCTGCTCGATACCACGAGCCAGTATCTCGGTGTTCGTGACGAATAGATCGTCACCCACGAGCTGAATCCGGGTGCCTAGCCGCTCACTGAGAATCTTCCATCCATCCCAGTCATCCTCAGCCATACCGTCCTCGATCGAGATGATCGGGTAACGCGCCACCAAATCCTCGAGATAGGCGCAAAAGGCCCTCGCGTCGAACTGGCGTTGCTCCGAATCCAGCGTGTAACGACCGCTGGCAAAAAACTCGGAGCTTGCAACATCGAGCCCAAGGAAGATTTCGCGGCCTAGCGTATAACCAGCGCGCTCGACCGCCTCGGCAATCGTCGTGAGCGCAGCCTCGTTGGACTCCAGATCTGGCGCGAATCCACCCTCGTCGCCAACAGCAGTGTTGAGCCCGCGCTCATTGAGAACTTTGCGCAACGCGTGAAAAATCTCGGCGCCGTAGCGGAGCGCCTCGGAGAAGCTCGGCGCGCCGACAGGAAGAATCATAAACTCTTGAATGTCGACGCTATTATCCGCATGGGCCCCGCCATTGATGATGTTCATCATCGGCACAGGCATCGTGTAGTAGTCGCGGGTAGCAAGCGACTCGTAGAGCTCTCGCCCCTGATCGATTGCGTGCGCCTTCGCGCTCGCCAAGGACACGGCCAGAAGCGCATTCGCGCCGAGCCGGCTCTTGTTGTCGCTCCCGTCCAGGTCGATGAGCCGCCGATCGAGTGCCGTCTGGTCCGCCGCATCCAGGCCGACGACAGTGTCGCGGATCGCTCCGTTGACGTTACCGACCGCCGTGAGCACACCCTTGCCGAGATAGCGCTCGGCATCGCCATCGCGCAGCTCGACGGCTTCGCGAGAGCCGGTCGATGCGCCAGAGGGAGCCGCAGCACGACCTCGCGCTCCAGACTCGAGAATCACCTCCGCTTCGACCGTGGGATTGCCCCTCGAATCGAGAATTTCTATCCCGCTGACATCCTTGATCTTGCTCATTGCTGTTCCTGGTTTTTCATTCTTGACCGAGCATGACTCACACAACGGCGAGCTTACGCTGCCCGACAACACGCTAGCGTTCGATTCATTCCCCGGAGGCTCGCGGCAGTTTCAACCCTTGGCAGGCACGCGCCGCTGTCACAAAGCTGGTAAACAATGGGTGCCCATCGCGAGGGTTCGAGGTGAACTCGGGATGGAACTGGCAGGCCAAGAACCACGGATGGCCCGGCAGCTCGATGACCTCGACGAGACCATCGTCGGAGACCCCGGAGAACACGAGCCCAGCCTGCTCCAGCCGCTCCATGTAGCGATTGTTGAACTCGTAGCGGTGACGATGGCGCTCGTAAATTGTGTCGGCGCCGTAGATCTCACGTGCGTGGGTGCCCGCTTTGAGATGGCACCGCTGCGCACCCAGGCGCATCGTGCCGCCCAGTTCAGAGGCGGCGCTGCGTTCCTGCTTCGTTCCGCTAGCATCCTGCCACTCCGTGATCAGCGCGATGACGGGGTGAGGTGTGTGCTGCGTGAATTCAGTCGACTGGGCGCCCTCCAGGCCAACGACGTGGCGCGCGAATTCGACGACTGCCACCTGCAATCCGAGACAGATTCCCAAATAGGGAATGCCCTTCTCACGCGCAAGCTGCACGGCGCGAATCTTGCCCTCGATGCCGCGGTCTCCGAACCCGCCCGGCACGAGAATCGCGTCGACGTCGCCCAGACAGGCGATGCCTTCCTTCTCGAGCTCTGCTGCCTCCACGTAAAAGATCTCAACACGAGTGAGGGTCTGTATGCCGGCGTGGCGCAAGGCCTCTGTCAACGAAATATAGGAATCCTTGAGGTCGACATACTTGCCGACCATCGCAATCTTCACTTCGGCCTCGGGACGGTTACGTGCTTCGACGACGGCGCGCCACTCAGAGAGATCAGCGTCACGCGTGTCGAGGTGCAGCTTCTCGATCACGATCGAATCAAGACCTTGCTCCTGAAGCATCAGCGGAATCTTGTAGAGATCATCGACATCGATAGCAGAGATTACCGCCCGCTCCTCGACGTTCGTGAACAGCGCAATTTTGGCGCGCTGTTCCCCCGGCAGCAGCTGCTCCGAGCGGCAGACGAGGATATCGGGCTGGATGCCGATAGAGCGCAGCTCTTTGACCGAGTGCTGCGTGGGCTTCGTCTTGATTTCTCTCGATGCCGCGATATACGGCACGAGCGTCAAGTGAATGTAGATCGCCCGATCCCGGCCGAGCTCGACGCCCATTTGCCGGATCGCCTCGAGAAACGGTAATGATTCGATGTCACCGACCGTGCCGCCGATCTCGACGAGGCAGACGTCCGCATCCCCTGCACCGCGGCGCACGCTTTGCTTGATCTCATCGGTGATGTGGGGAATGACCTGCACGGTGGCGCCGAGGTATTCGCCACGTCGTTCCTTGGCGATGACGTTGCTGTAGATACGGCCGGTCGTGAAGTTGCTGTCGCGTCCGGTCTTCGTGCGGACGAATCGCTCGTAGTGGCCGAGGTCGAGATCGGTTTCGGTGCCGTCGTCAGTAACGAAGACTTCGCCGTGCTGGAAAGGACTCATCGTGCCCGGATCCACGTTGAGATATGGATCGAGCTTCATCATGCGGACCTTGAGGCCCCGAGATTCCAGAATGGCGCCGAGCGACGCTGCGGTAATACCCTTGCCGAGGGATGATACGACTCCGCCAGTAACAAAAATAAATCGCGTCATACCCCGCCCGCATTAGTAAATTATCCACAGCTTGCGCCCTGGCCAATACGTCCAGCCAGAAAGCCGCTCAGTGGGTTCAGTCAAGACGGTATTGCAAAGTACCAAAAGAGCACGTCCATAACCAGCCCAAGCCGCAAAACTCTGGGCGGGGCTGCACTTCGATCCGTCAATACACCGATGGGTGCTCGGTCCAGCGCAACCGCCAGCCCCGCCCCGAGCCAAGCTCCACGCGGGCGGTATCGCTGATCCACAGATCGCCAACCGCCACGAGCTGCCCGTTGCGATAGACGAGCGGGATGCGCGATCGCATCCACGGGACGATATTGGCTTCCTGCAGCAGCTTCTTCAGCGTGCGATGATGCGCCGAGCCAAACGGCTTGATGCGCTCACCGCCGGCTCGAAACCGCACCGTAAGCCCTTCGCGAACCCAAGCTTCGGGCAGCATCGCTGCGTCATCACACGGCGATGCTGCGACGAGCTCGAGGCGGCCTTCCGACCCGGTCCAGGGCTGGCCTGGCTGCAGGCGACCGGGCACGGATGCTGCCGGGCGTGCCGCCGCAGCCATGAGATAGAGGTAATCCCCATGCGCTCGCGCCTCGGCACCGGGCCATTGGACCCGGGTTTGGGCGTCGCGGCGCGTAATCTGGATGCCGGCAATGAGCGCGTCCAACTGCCGCGCACTCGGCAGCGGCAAGCCGACGCTGGCGAAGAGATAACGCAGCAGATTTCTCTGCCGCGTTCCGTCGAGCCCGCGCAGCAACGCCAGCGGCACGCGCCGCGGATCGATTAGACCAGCGGCATCGGCGGCTGCCACCTGCTCGAGCAGCGACTCTGCCGCCGCCATCTGCTGCGCGGACCGCGCCACGGTGCGAGCAGCGGCAGGCCAACGCGCCTTGATTAGCGGCAACACGGACGTGCGCAGATAGTTCCGGTCGAATCGCTCATTGCGATTCGAAGGATCCTCGATCCAGCGCAGCTCCCAGGCCTCTGCAGCCACGATAATTTCGGCCTTGGAGAACGCCAGCCATGGACGGCCGAGATACCCGGAAGCAAACACCCCGGCTGCGAGAATACCCCGCAGGCCTTTCACGCCCGCGCCTCGCAGCAGACGCATGATCACAGTCTCGAGCTGATCGTCCTCATGATGCGCGGTGAGCAGCATCTCACCTGGATGCAGCAACTCGCCAAGCGCCTGGTAGCGCCTCTCGCGCGCGACGGCTTCCAGACTCTCTGCGCCTGCGCTGGTCACGCTGATGCGCACGGCCGCGAACTCCACGCCTAGGACCCGGGCGGTCTCGGCACAGTCCTGTGCCCACCGGGCGGACTGCGGATGTAAGCCGTGATCGACATGCAAAGCGCGCAGAGGAAGTATCGGCTGAAGGCGCCGACAAGCCGCAAGCAGCACGGTCGAGTCCAGACCCCCACTGAACGCCAC